>CAZMSZ010000028.1:11768-27879 GCA_964569055.1 uncultured Planctomycetota bacterium
GTTCATTCTTCCGCCGAGGAGGGCGCCTGCAGCGACAGCTCTTCCTTGGCGGTCCATTCTTCCGCCGAGGCGGACTCGTAGGAGCGACAGCTCTTCCTTGGCGCTCTTGGCGCTCTTGGCGGTTCATTCTTCCGCCGAGGAGGGCGCCTGCAGCGACAGCTCTTCCTTGGCGGTCCTCGCTTCCGCCGAGGAGCTCGCCCCTACGAGCTCCCCGACCCCGACCCCGCCTCCAGCCCCTCGGTCAAGGCGCGGGCCAGGCGGGTCAGGCGGACCACCGCCTCGACCGTGAGGTCGAGCAGCGAGCGGGCCGGGCTGAGGGCCTCGCTGCGCGGGATGTCCTGGCCGATCGCGAGGCGACCGGCGCGGTACTCGCCCGCGGCGCCCCGGGCCCGCTCGAGGGGCGGGTGCTGCAGGGCCAGCTCGGCCAGGACCTCGTCGAAGCCGTCGGGCTGGAGCGGCTGGCAGAACAGCTCGCGCTCCACGAACGGCTCGGGGTGGCCCCGGTCCTGCCGCAGCCGCTCCAGGCGGACGTGCAGGCCATCCGTCGACTGCTGCTTGGCGTCCTTCGGCCTGGCGAGCGGGTTCAGCTTCCCGTTCTCGGTGCGCTCGAGCAGCCAGTCGAGCGAGGCCCGGCCGGGCCGCTGGCCTTGCGAGCTGTCCCCGAGCACGAGCTCGGCCCGGATCCCGGTGGTCATGAGCTCGAGCCGCAGCTCGCCCGGGAGGTCGTCGGCCCCGAACGGGAGGCGCGCGCCCCCCGTGGTCGCGCTCGGCTCTCCGAGCGGGAGCCCCTGTCCGAGCGCCTCCTCGCGCAC
Source organism: uncultured Planctomycetota bacterium (assembly GCA_964569055.1). Lineage (GTDB taxonomy): Bacteria > Planctomycetota > J058 > J058 > J058 > JAWLGW01. The sequence goes on from CAZMSZ010000028.1 coordinate 12,581, forward strand.
GGCCTGCACGAACTTGAAGAACTTTGCCAGCGCCTCGTGCCGGGTGTCGAGGTCCATGTCGTAAGGCTTGAAGCCGTTGAACGGCGCCAGCCCGAGCAGGTCGAGGTAGTCGTGCAGCTGCGCGCACAGGAACGCCGTGCGCGGGTCCTCGTCCTGCCGCCGCTCCGCGAAGAACGCCGCGACCCGCTCCCAGGTGAGGAGGGTCACGTCGCTCGCCTCGAGCTCGCGCCCGTAGTAGACGGCCGCGTAGCGCTGCAGCTGCGAGAGGTCGAGCCGCCGCAGCAGCTTGGCCTCGATCAGCACGCACACCCCCGCGTCGGCGGAGAACACCCAGCCGTCGGGGTAGCCGCCCTGCTCCAGCTCCTCGAGCGCGTGGTAGAGGCAGTGCATGTCGTCGAGGTCGAGCTCGGAGCGCGCCAGCATGGCGCGGACCTGCTCGAGCTTGAGCCCGTCCGGGGCGGGCGCGCGCAGCACGCTCAGGAGCGCCTGGCCGCGGGCCTGATCGTCGAGCGGCGGCAGGCGGGTGGCGAGCTCGCCGCCGATCGAGATCCCGAGCACGACCTGCCGCGGGCAGGCGCCCGGGTCGAAGTCCTCGTAGTCGCACACCTGCAGGTCGTGGTGGTAGGCGCCGGCGCCCGCCTCCACGCCGACCACCTGCTCGAGGAAGGCCCGCGTCAGCTCGGGGCGCGACCAGCGCAAGGTAGAGATCAGCGCGCGCGTCACGTTCACGTCGCGCAGGTGCGTCCCGTAGGGGACGAACACGTTGAGGTACCGGTCGGGGTACAGGTCCTGGCGCTGCTCCGCGTCCTCGAGCTTCACGGTCTCCCCCTCCTCGCGACGCGCGCGCCGCGCCCTAGTCGGCCGAAGGCGCCGCCTCCTGCGCGCGGCGGATCTTCTGCTGCTGGAACTCGATGATCGCCCGACTGTACTGCTCGCGGTTCTCCAGCGGGACGGTCGTGAGGTCGAGCCCCTTGCGCAGGCGGATCGCGTTGAGCAGCAGCCGCGCCATGCGCCCGTTCCCCTCGATGAACGGGTGCAGCGTGATGAACTCGTGGTGGATCCGCCAGCTCAGCTTGTGCGGGTCCTTGGCCTTCTCCAGCCCGGACTGGATCAGGCGCGCCAGCCAGCCCATGCGCTCGGCGAGGTGCTCGGGGGGCGAGGCGATCAAGAGCCCCTTGTAGCGCAGGCTGCACTCGCGGTACTCGCCGGCCGACAGGAGCATCTCGCCCGTCAGCATCTTGTGGAGCGCGCGGATCGCCTCCTCGTCGATCGGGCGGGGGCTCTGGGCCAGCATGACCGTGCCGCGCAGCGCGCGGTCGTGGCCGAGCACGACCTCGGCCTCGAACTCGCGCCCGTCGACGCCGCGCAGCAGGCGCGAGCCGTCCTGCGTCGGCCCGGCCGTCAGCACCTCGCGCGTCTGGTCCTCGCCGAGCGAGACGCCGTCCAGCCGGTTGGAGTGATAGACGTATCGAACGGTCGTCTCGAGGTCGAACATGCCTCGCCCGCAGCTCCCCCAGCCGAGTGGGTCCGCATGTTACCCGCGATGCCCTGGGCACGACAGACCCGCGCCCGCTCGCGTGGCTTGCCGCGACCCCGCCGAGCGGCTAGCCTCGCTCGCGCCGCAGGAGGGCGCGAACGTGTCCATGGACGAGATCAAGCGCGTGTTCAACAACGTGTTCGTCCGCGACGTGCGGACGGTCGAGCCGACCAAGAAGGGGCTGATCGTCGGCGACGTGCTGCGGGTGTACGACGAGAAGGCGGGCCCGACGCTCTCGTTCCTCGAGGGCACCGACCGCGGCACTCGCAAGCGCTACACCGACAAGCTCGACCAGTCGAACGTCAGCTACGTGCTCGGCAAGGACTTCACGAGCTGAGCCGGGGGCCGGGTGGCCTCGCGCCCGGCGCCCGCGTCGGCGAGTACGTCGTCGTCTCCGAGCTCGGGCGCGGCGGGATGGGCGTGGTGTTCCGCGTCCACCACGCGGTCACCGGCGAGCCGCGAGCCCTGAAGGCCCTGTCGCTCGCGGCGGAGCCGCACCTGCTCGAGCGGTTCCGCCGCGAGGGGCTGGCGCAGGCGCGCGTCGACCGCCACCCCCACGTGGTCCGGGTCCACGAGGCGGGCTCGCTCCCGAGCGTGGTCTACCTGGTGCTCGACCTCGTCGAGGGCGGCGACCTCGCCACGCGCCTGCGGGAGCGCGGGCCGCTCCCCGCCGAGGAGGCCGCGGCCCTCACGCTGGCGCTCGCGCGCGGGCTGGCGCACGTCCACGCCAAGGGTGTGCTGCACCGCGACCTCAAGCCCGCCAACGTGCTGTTCGACGCGGCGGGCACCCCCAAGCTGGCGGACTTCGGCCTGGCGCGCCTGCGGGGCGAGGGGGCGCTGACCGCGACCGGCGAGCTGCTCGGCACCCCCGGCTACATGGCGCCCGAGCAGGTCGAGGGGAGCCGCGCGATCGACGAGCGCGCCGACGTGTACGGGCTGGGGGCGGTGCTGTACGCCCTCCTCTGCGGCGAGGCGCCGTTCCGCGGCGGCTCGGCGATCGAGCTGATCCACAAGGTCCTGAGCGAGGCGCCCGCGCCGCCGCGCGCGAGGCGTCCCGAGGTGCCGCCCGCCCTCGAGGCGATCTGCCTGCGCGCGCTCGCCAAGTCGCCGGGCGATCGGCAGCCGTCGGCCGAGGCGCTCGCCGCCGAGCTGGCGGCGTTCCTGGCAGGCGAGGCGCCGCGCTCACGAGCCGTGGTCGGCGCGGCGGCCGGCGGCCTGGCGCTGGTGCTGCTCGTGCTCGCCGCGGGGTGGTGGGCGACCCGCCCCTCGCCCGAGCCGCCGAGCCGCGCCGAAGCGCCCGCCGATCCGATCCAGCGGACGGTCGATTTCGAGCCCGCCGCCGCCGAGCCGCCCCTGTGGGCGCTGGCGGCTGGCGACACGCTCGGCTACCGCCTGCAGCTCTCGGAGCAGAACTCGAACGCGTTCAAGGCGGAGGTGGTGCTCGAGCTCGCCGGGCGCGTCGTGGCCCGACGCCCGGACGGCACGGCCGAGCTCTCGCTGGAGCTGACGTGCACACGCCTGTGGGCCGGGTCCGTTCGTTCGCCCTTGTCGTCGCTGCTGGAGGCCGAGATCCCGCCGGAGGCGCTCGCGGGGGCGCGCGGCGAGGTCACCTTGGCGCTCGACCTCGCGACCGGGACGCCGAGCGACCTCCGCGGCGTCGAGGCTCTCCACGCGGAGGTGCAGGCGCGGCTCGGGCGTCGCCCCCCGCCCCCGGACGGCGGGGACCAAGACTTCAGGGACATCCTCGCCAGGCAGCGCCACGACCTCGTCGATCAGTTCTTCTCCAGCGCCGTCCTCCAGGCGATGCTCGCCGCGGCGTTCCAGCTCCGGGGCCAGGAGCGGCCGTGGCGCGCGATCTCCCGCTCCGGGGACGAGGAGGTCCATGCGCTCGAGCTCCAGCGCGAGGAGGTGCTGTGCCTCGTCCCCTGGCTCTCGAACCATCGACCGGAGTCGCTGGGGGAGCGCCTGCGAGGGAGCGCCGTCGTGGCCCGCGGGCGCGTCGTTCGGGTCGAGCTCGAGCAGACGGTGCTCACGGATCAGGGCCGGCCCTGGACCTCGCGCTTCGTGTGCGAGCAGCTCGTGCCGGAGTGAGCGCGCTCAGAACAGGACGCCGGCCAGGGTGACCGCGAGCGCCAGCCCGACCAGCGCGCCGACGACCACGCCCGCCACCGCGCCCAGGGCCGCGCCGCCCGGCCCGCCCGCGCTGCCGCCCACCCCGGCGCCCACCACGCCGCCCACGAACGCGCCGCCGCCCACGAACAGCAGCCCGCCCACGACCAGGCTCCACAGCAGCCGGCGCTCGTGGGCGTCGAGCCCGCCCTCCGCCTCGTCGGCGCGCTCGCGGACCAGGTGCTCGCGCCGGCCGCACGAGGCGCAGGCGCCGCCCTCCCACCAGCAGGCGGCGTGGTGACGGGCCAGGCACTCGGCGCACACCAGGCGGGACACCTCGGCGCCCTCGTCCGCGATCGCCTCGTGGCAGTAGGGGCAGCGGATCGCGCTGCCCTCCACGTGGACCCGCCCGCGCTCGCGCTCGCTCACCCGCCTTGCGCCACCAGGCCGAGCTCGCGCAGCCAGCCGAGCGCGTCCTCGGCCTCCTCCTCGAGGGCGGCCCGCAGCACCTCGTCGGTGGCGCCCGAGGCCAGCAGCGTCAGCGCGTCGCCGGCCGCGTCGGGGAGCGGCGCGTCGAGCAGCTCGCCGCCCACCAGCGCGAACGCGCGGGCGTGCGGGTCGGGCTCGGCGTCGTGCGGCTCGTCCTCGAGCTCGGCCACCGGCCAGGCGAACGGGCACAGGAGCACCTCGTGCAGCAGCCGCCCGCCCGTGAGCCAGCTCGCCCCGGCAGGGAGCAGCCGCTCCTCGAGCGCCGCGTCGACCGGCTCGCCGCGCGCGCGGCGGGGAAAGCCGACCGACAGCAGGTACTCGTAGGCCAGCAGCTCCCCGAGCCAGGCCGGCGCGCGCAGCTCGCCCGCCGCGAGCGCGCCCTGCACCGCGTCCACCAGCGCGACCCCGGTCTCGTCCTCGCCCACCGCCTGCTCGAACGCCTCGCTGCGCAGCAGGAGCCGACCCGCCTGTTGCCGCCCCTCGCCGCCGAGCGCCCAGGCGAGCGTCGCGACCGTGGCCGGGAAGCGCGGCTCCCACCAGCGCGCCAGGACCAGCTCCGCCTGGGCGCGCCCGACGGCCTCGAGCCGCACCGGGTCGATCGTGCCCAGCAGCGCGGCCAAGGGCCCGGCCTGCTCCCGCGCCAGCTCCTCGGGATGGCGGATCAGGCGGTCCACGCGCTGCATCGCCTCGAGCACGCTCACTCCGCCTCCTCCCGCGCGGCGAGCAGCCCCGCCACCGCGCCCCGCGTCTGCTCGAGCTGCCGCGCGACGCGCTCTTGGTCGGCGTCCTCCACCTCGATCGTGATCGCGCGCAGCCCGGGGCAGCGCGGCGCGACCTCGGCCAGCATCTCGAGGTGGAGCGGCAGCAGCTCGGCGGCGCCGTGCGCGTCGCGATACAGCGGCGCGCCGTGGCGCGCGTCGACCGTCGCGCCCGCCACGTGCAGCTCGACCACCGCCTCGAGCGGCAGCGCGTCGAGCCCGGCCAGCGGCGGCAGGCCGCGGCAGAGCTGGAACGAGTAGAGGTGCCCGAGGTCGAGCACCAGCGGCGCCCCGCTGGCGGCGTGCACGGCCGCCAGCAGCTCCAGCACGTGGAGCGGGCCGACCGGGAGCTGATAGGGCGGGTTCTCCGCGGCGATCCGCCCGGGGAGCGCGGCGTCGATCCGGCGCAGGTTCTCGGCCGCCAGGCGCGCCGCCTCCTCGGTCAACAGGACCGGCTGGAAGAAGTCGAGGTAGCGCCCGGCCAGGCGGCGGGTGGCGAGCTCCGACACGCACCACGGCGCGCCGAGCGCCTGCATGTTGTCGGCGGCGAGCGCGACCAGCGGCGGGCTGGGCGCGCCGGGGACGATCGGGTCCATGGCGTCGTCGTGGTAGAGGAGCGGCAGGTCGCCCGCCGCCGCGGCGACCTCGCGGGCCCAGGCCACGTCGCCGCGGGTGTAGACCTCGAAGAAGTCGAACGGCAGGCCGCTCGTCAGGAGCGCGCGCCAGTCGGGCTGCTCGTTGTGGACGTCCACCCCCAGGCCCACCCCGACGAAGCGGTCGAACGCGCCGGGCGCGCTCATGCCTACACCTCCATGGAGTCGCCGAGCCCCGGCGGGAGGTCGAGCTCGTCGGAGAGGAACATGTCGGCGGGCGCGGGCCGCTTGGGCGCGCCGCGCGCCGGCTTGGCCGCGGGGACCCGCCCGGGCGGAGGCTGCACGCGCGGGAGCCGGCCGCTGGCGAGCGGGCTCGGCGCCCGCCGCGCGGCCATCCCGCGCGGCTTGATCGACTGGAACACCAGCTCGCCGCGCTCCACCCGCTCGCGCGCCTCGCGATACAGCTTGAACCGGTTCTGCCCGGAGATCCGCGCCACGTCGGCCAGCGAGTGCTTGCCGTCGTACAGGTAGGCGGTCGCGCCGAGGCCCTGCCGCACCGCCTCGAGCTGCGCCTCCTGCGAGGCCCAGCGGAAGATCGCGCGCGAGCTCTTGAGCACCGTGCGCAGCTCGTCCCACTCGGCCAACCGGCCCATGGCCTCCATCAGGAGCATCTGGGTGTTGAGCTTGACCTTGGTCGCGCGGTCGCTCTCCTCGCGCAGCTCGCTCGGGAGCAGGTTCTGGGTGAACTCGTAGGTCGCGCCCTCCCAGAGGAAGGCGTCGAACAGCTCGTCCTTGAGGCTCGCCAGCTCGGTCTGGCTGAGGTCGCTCTGGTCGAACAGCCCGCGCCGCTTGAGCAGGTCGCCGAGGTCGATCGAGCTGCGGCTCTCGTCGCCGAGGAGCAGGTCCCACACCTCCTGGTCCGCCTCGGACTGCTCCACCTTGAGCACGTACAGGTCCCCGCCGTCGAGGTACACCGCCTGCTCGCGGTCGCCGCTGTGCACCCGCAGCGTCCCGGTCCGCCGCCCCTGGTGGAGGAGCTGCAGCACCTCGGCCAGGCTGAAGGTGGCCACGTCGCCCTGCAGCACCGGGCGGCTCTCGGTGTTGGGCTGGTCCTGCAGCCGGCGGCGCAGGTCCTTGAGCCGCTCGGCGTAGAGCTGGGGCGTGATCTTCCAGGCGATCGCGCTCTTGCTGTAGACGATCGCCTCGTCGAGCCGCTGCTTGGCGAGCGAGGCCTCCACCCGCTCGTAGTGCTCGCGGTCGTCGAGCGGGCGGACCCGCCCGGCGGTGATCGCGTCGTAGATGAACCGCACCAGCTCGAGCGGCGCCACGCGCGCGAGCTGGATCAGGTCGCCCACCGTGCGCCGCCCGTTGAACAGGTCGGTCGCGCGCCGCGGCCCGCTCGCGGGCGCCTGCCCGGTGGTGGTCAGCACCACGTCGGGCGTGGGGACCTGCTTGAGCAGCACCTTCCAGCGCAGCAGGTCGCGCCGCAGGCTCTCGCGCAGCTCGTCGCTGAGCGGGATCTCGCACACCAGCCCGGTGACCTCCTCGGGCGGCGGCGGGGGGATCACGCCCCCGTCCACCTCGAGGTACGGCTCGGTCCAGCCGAAGATGCTGAACATGCCCGAGACGGCCTTGTCCTTGACCGCCTTGACCCACTCGGTCCGGTCGACGAAGCCGTCCTCGAGCAGCACGCGGTCGAGGCTGCGTCGCTCGAGCCGGGCCGTCTCGCGCGCCCGGTCCAGGCTGGCCGAGGAGACCGCGCGCCGCTTGCGCAGGTAGCGGGTGGTGCTGTGCGTGCGGCGCGGGCCCTCGAGGTGCAGCCGCAGCGCGCGCGGCGTGTAGAACACCTCGACCTGCGACTCGGCCTCGCGGCAGAGGAAGCGGAACGGCGCGCCGCGCCGCAGCAGGCGGGAGAGGATCTGCAGGGCGCGCACGCTCGAGGTGCGCGACGCGAAGCTCGCGCCCTCGAGGTACTCCGGCTTGAGCAGGACCGAGTCGAGGCGCGAGGCGGTCTCGCGCAGGCGGTCCGACTCGTTGGCCCACTCGAACAGCTTGTAGGCCAGCTTGGTCCGCCCCGCCTTGAGGTGGGCGAGCACCTCGGCCTCGACCTCCTGGCGCGAGAGCGGGCGCACGATCCCCTCGCGCAACAGGTCGGCGATCACCCCCATGGCGGTGAAGGCCGTGACCCCCGAGGCCGCGACCACCTCGTCGACGGTGCGCGCCCCGTCGAAGGGGTCCTGCTCGAACAGGGCGTGGACCTCGCGCCAGCGGGCGAGGATCTCGGACGACTCCTCGCCCAGCTTCGTGCGCTTGAACTTGCGGGTCACCGCCTGCCCGCCCGCGCCCTCGACCTGCCACGAGTCGGAGGAGACGCGCGCCACGGTGAGGATCGCGCGCCCCGAGGGGAGCACCGCGCGGATCTTGCGCCACTCGTCCTGGCGGCGCGAGGCCTCCATCAGGATCGAGCGGATGTCGAACCCGAGCGCCAGGATGTTGCCCTGCGCGTCGGTGAAGCCGGCGGGGAGCACGCCCTTGCGGAACTCGTACTCGGCGTCGACCTCGAACAGGAGGTCGCAGATCTCCTCCTCGAACTGGGTGCGGATCACCCCGTCGAGCGCCTCGCGCGTGACCACGCCCTCGCGCACCAGCAGGTCGCCCAGGCGCTCCTTGTGCCCCTCGTTCTTCTGCTGCTCGAGCGCGCGCAGCAGCTCGCGCCCCGTCAGCTTGCCGGCGCGCACCAACAGGGCGCCGATCCGGTAGGCGCCGCTCGAGCCGCCGGTGGGCAGATAGATCTTGCCCTTGAAGAAATGGAGCTTGGTCTTGCGATCGCCGGTGCGCAGGTTCAGCGTGCCGGCGTGCCCGCTGCCGTGGACCAGGCTGAGCAAGTCGACGAGGCTGACCGTTTCAGCGCTGCCGCGGACCGACACACCCACTCCAGCGGCGACGAGCCGAGCGGCCGCCGGCGAACGCCGCCTCGGCCGAAGTCGAGGATACCAGAGGAGCGGCGCGCTCAGCGCGCCCGCAACGCGCCTCGGAGCTCGAGGCGCACCTGCCCGACGACGCGCTCGGCGGGGTAGCACGCGCCGAAGAAGCCCAGTAAGGTTCTCGTAGCCATGGTCGACGAGCTGATCGGGCTGCTCGCCCGGATGTTCCCGAGCTTCCAGGGATGCCCTCCGGCCGAGGCGCAGCAGCGGGCGGAGGCGCTCGGGCTGTTCGCGGCGCGCGCCTGGGGCGCCGGGCCGCAGGCCATGCAGGCGCGCGGGATCCCGATGCCGCCCGAGGTCCACGCCCGGCTCGCGCCGGTGGCGCCGCGCGTGGCGCAAGCGGGCCAGGGAGGCGCGACCTTCCTGGTCCACCTGCGGCAAGCGGTCGCCGACGACCGCCGCTTCGCCCCGCTGCTGGGCGGGTTCGCCAAGGTCTACGCCGAGTCGCTGCGCGGCGCCGCGCCCGCTGCGCCCGCGCCGGCGCCGGGCGGGGCCGGCTACGGCCCGCCCGTGGAGCCCCCCCGCGGGAGCGGCTACGGCCCGCCGGTCGAGCCGAGCGCGGCGCCCGCCGCGCCGGCCCCCATGCCAACCGCGCCGACCCCGACGGGCGGCGGGCTCGACCTCGACCTCGCGCCCGAGGGGGCCGCGATCGGGCGAGCGGCGCCGCCGCCGGCTCGGGCGCCCGCGCCGGCCGCCCCCTCGAGCGGCGGGCTCGACCTCGACCTCGCGCCCGAGGGGGCGCTGCTCGGGCGCGGCGCGCCGCCCCCCGCGGCCGCGCCGGCGCCGAGCTACGACCCTTCGCTGCTCGAGCTGCTGCCCGACGACCCTCCGCCCGCGCGGCCGAGCTACGGCGCGCCCGAGCCGACGCCCGTCGCCGCGTCGCCCGCGAGCGACGGGCTCGAGCTCGCGCCGAGCGACGAGAGCGGCGGCGCGCTGTCGGCGGTCGAGCTGCTCTACGCGGCGCCGGGGGCGGAGGAGGCCGCGCTCGAGGGCGGCGGCGCCCCCGAGGACCCGGCCATGCGCGCCTTCTGGGCGTTCGACCGCACCGGCGAGGATCGCTACCTCGCCGAGGCGGAGCAGGCGCTGCGGGGCGAGCTGCAGCGCGCCCCCCACGCCACGGCCGCCGCCATGGCGGAGGCGAACCTCGGCAAGGTGGCGCTGTTGCGCGGCGACGCGACCGAGGCGGAGCGCCTCGCCAAGTCGGCGCTCGCGCGCGACCCGAGCAACCCGTTCGGGGTCGAGGTGCTCGTGCGCGTGCTGCGCGGCGGCGCGGTGGAGGCCGCGTTCAACAAGGCGCTGCTCCGGCTGCGCTTCGCCCTCGACAAGCGCGACGTGGGCGCGATCCGGCAGCTCGCGACCGGCGCGGCCCAGACGTTCCCGGCCGAGCCGCTCCCCCACCTCGCGCTGTTCTTCGCGGCCAAGGTCCAGGGCGACGAGCAGGGCCAGCGCGCGGCGCTGGGCGAGGCGTGGCGGCGTTACCCTTCGGCCGACAACGCGCACCGCACCTTCGGGGGCGCGACCGACGCCGAGCTGGTCGAGGCCTTGCTGCACGTAGGCCGCGCGCCGTTCAAGAACATGGACGCCGCGGGCCTGCGCCAGACGATCGAGGGCGTCGACAGCAAGGAGAACCTGATCGCGGGCAGCCTGCGCATGGGCGTGGGGCTCGCGCTCGTCGCGCTCACGCAGGGCGGCCTGCCGCGCGAGGTCCAGCGCCGGCTGTGGATCCTGGCCGGTCAGGGCATGATGGGGCTGCAGTACTACGAGGAGTGCCAGCCCGTCCTGGGCAAGGCCATGATGCTCGGCCCCTCGGAGGGCGAGACCAAGCTGGTCCACAAGGAGCGGCTGCAGGCGCAGGCGCTGTGGCGCGCCTTCGACCGCCCCGGGATCAAGGCGCAGAAGCGGTTCAAGTGCCTGGGCGCCCAGGGCATGGCGAGCACGCTCCAGGCGCGGCTGCAGAGCGTGCTCGGCGATCGGCGCGCCCGCGAGCAGGAGCTGGCCAAGCAGGGCACGGCGCTGGCGCAGCGCGCGGCGCAGGACCCGGCGATCCGCGCCGAGGTGAGCGCCGCGGCGCAGGCGGCCGGCGTCGCCGACCCGCTCGGCCCGCTGGCCGAGCTCGACGGCGACCTGGCCCAGCTCTCGGCCGAGCGCGAGGGCGGCGCCGCCGAGGACGCCGCCGCCAAGAAGGCCGCCGCCAAGAAAACCAGCCTGTTCGGGATGATCAAGGCGGCCGCCTCGACGGTCGGCTCCGCCGCCAAGGAGGCCTCGCTCAAGCTCAAGGAGTCGCAGCTCGCCGCCCGCCGCGAGGCGGCGATCAAGCAGCTCGCGACCGCGCTGACCCGCGACCTCGACGACCACCCGTGGCAGCACCCGCAGCTGCGGGCGTTCGCCCGGCAGGCGGCCCTGAACCAGGCCTTCCTCGACTACCTCGAGGAGGAGGAGACCCGGATCGGGGAGCAGCTCAAGCAGCTCGCGCAGGTGGTCTGACCCGAGGAGGCGCCGGTGAAGCGAGGGCGCGAGGATCCCTCGGAGGAGGGAGACGGCGACCCCGAGGCGGCGCGCCCGGAGTCGGAATCGGATTCGGATTCGGAATCGGATTCGGATTCGGAATCGGATTCGGATTCGGAATCGGATTCGGATTCGGATTCGGAATCGGATTCGGATTCGGAATCGGAGTCGGATTCGGAATCGGGATCGGGATCGGGAGCGGAGTCGGAGGCCCCTAGCGGACGGACAGGCCGCGCGCCGTCCGAGGTGGCGGGCTCGCTCCGGGGGCAGATCCCCAAGGAGCGGCCGGTTCGGCTCGCGTTTGCGGACGAGGGCACGCGGACGAGGCCCTGGGAGCTGCACCACCAGGTCGCCGCGGCGGCGGTCCGGGGTGCGGCGCTGGGGCTCTTGGCGCTGGCGCTCTCCGGCGCCGAGCTCGGCGCGGGCCTGGCGGTGGCCGCGTTCGTGTTCGCGATCAGCGTCACCGAAGGACGCGGGCTCCACCCGCGCGAGGTGCTGCTCCGGCTCGCCGCCGGCGCGCTGGCGGGCGCGCTGCTCGCGCCCTTCGCCGCGGTGTGGGGCCAGGGGATCGCGCGCGGGGGCCCGGGCAGCGCCTACGGGCGGCTGGGCTCGGCGGCGGGGGACCTGGTCGAGGTCGCGGGCGCCTGGACCTGGGGCGCGCTGGTCGCGGCGTGTCTCCTCGGGCCGGTGTTCCTCGAGCGCAACCGCACACCCAACGTGGGCTATCACCTGCTCGCGGGGGTGATCAGCGCGGTGGGCGTGACCGGCTCGGGAGCCCCGTTCCTCAGGATCGGCGCCGACGGTCCGCCCGAGCGCGCGAACGAGCCGTTCAGGCTCGACCCTGGTCAGGTCGACTGAGGGGCGGGCCCACCCGCGCGGGCATGCCGTCGTCCGCCTCCGGCTCGCCGGGCGGGCGGGTCTCCCAGCGGCGCAGCCCCCACAAGTACTGCTCGGGGGTGTAGGCGAGCGCCTGCTCGAACCCGCGCGCGACGGCGCCGGTCACCGCGGCGCACGCCTCGTCGGGCGGGAGCGAGCGGTCGGGCGGCGGGATCACCGCCCACACCCGCGCCCGGAACCGCTCCAGCCCCACGCGGTGGCAGGTGAGCACGACGATCGGCGCGCCGGTCGTTCGCTGCAGGTGAAAGGCGCTGGGGTTGCTCGCCGCGAGCACCCCGCAGAACGGCACGAACACCGGCCCGTGCCGGGTGTTCTCGTCCATGTTGAGCCCCACCGCACCGCCGCGCTGGAGCAGCTTGCGCACCGGCCACAGCCCGCCGAACTTGCTCAGGACCTGCTGCCCCGTCTGCTGGCGCACGCCGACCAGCCAGCGCTGCAGCCCAGGCTCGGCGCAGGGGCGCGCCAGCGAGGCCAGCTCGCGGACCTCCGTGGCGGCGGCCACCCCGAGCACCTCCCAGTTGCCGATGTGCCCGGTCGCGCAGATCACCCCCTGCCCGGCGCGCAGCTTGGCGAACACCGGCTCCTCCAGCTCGCGCATGTCCACCCGGCGCCGCACGCGGCGCGCGGTCAGGAGCGGCAGGCGCAGCGCCTCGACCGAGAGGAAGGCGGCGTGGAGCGCGTAGCGCCAGGCGAGCCGCCGCTGCGCCGCTCGGTCGAGCGCGGGCCCGAAGGCGATCCGCATGTTGCGCAGCGCCCCGCGCCGCCGCCGCGCCTGGCGCGGCTCGCGCGCCACGGTGTGGAGGAACGCCGCGGCCGCGAGCAGGTGGGCCAGGCCGTACACGACCGGGGCGGGGAGGACGCAGGCCACGTACGACAGCGCGCGCAGCAGCAGCAGCACGGGCCAGCTCGCGGGCCCGCGCGGGTCGTTCTCGGGGACGCGCGGGTCGCTCACGAGGGGCCCCGTCGGGGTTGCCCGCGGCCGCGCGAAACCATACGGTTAGCCCCCTCGACCCGAGCCCAACCGCGGGCCGATCGCGCGCGATTGTAGCGGCTCCTGCGTGCCTCGCCGCGCGCGACCTCGCTGCGCGCCTCGCCCCCGCTCGTCCCGAGGAGGACCGCTCGTGCGGCCGCGCTCGCTCTGCCTGCTCGTCGCCCCGGCGCTCGCCGGGTGCGCGCTGCTCGTCCGCCCCGACCCGGGCGTCGCCCCCGCGTCCCTCGCCGCCGAGCCGGCCGCGGACGCGCCGCGCGCGGTCGGCGCCACCGCGATCGACCGCGACCGGATCGCGCCCGGGGTGGAGAGCCCCTACTGGGCGCTGGTGCGGGCGGGCGGGCCGCTCAAGGTCGGGGTCCACCCCAGCTACCCGCCGTTCGGCGTGCGCGCCGGCGATCGCCTGGTCGGGTTCGACGTCGACCTCGCCCGCCACCTCGGGCGCACGCTCGGCGTGCCGGTCGAGCTGCGGGCGGTCCCCTCCCGCGAGGTCCCGGCGCGGCTCCTCGACGGGACGATCGACCTGGCGCTGACCGGCCTGACGCGCACGGCCTGGCGCGCCGCGCAGGTCAACTTCAGCGCGCCCTACCTGACCGTCAGCCAGGCGGCCCTGGTCGAGCGTCGCTTCGCCGAGGGCACGCGCGGCACCGACGAGGAGCTGCGGCGCAACGCCATGGCCAGCTACTGGGACCTCGCGCGCGAGCCCGGCCTACGGATCGCCGTCGTCCGCGGCACCCGCCCGGCGCGGCTGGCGGAGGCCAGCTTCCCCGGGGCGCGGCTCACCGCCTTCGACACGATCGAGGAGGCCTCGCGCGCGCTCCTGAGCGGGCAGGTCCAGGCGCTGGTCCACGACGCTCCGTACGTCCGCGCCTGGAGCGTGCTCCACCCCGACGCGGCCGGCAAATTCCGCGCGCTCCTCCAGCCCGTCACCGAGGAGCCGATCGCGATCGCGCTGCGCAAGGGGGACCTCGACTTCCTGGCCTGGCTCGACGTGTACGTGGAGGAGGTGCGCGGCGACGGCACCGTCCAGGAGCTGTATCGCCGCCACTTCGTCGACGCCGCCTGGGCCGAGGTGGGCGAGGGCCAGCGGTGACGGCCGTGAGGCGCGCCGCCGCGACCGTGGCCCTGCTGGCGCTGCCCGGGCTGGCCAGCGCTCAGGAGCAGGTCGACCTCGACTACGGCGCGAGCGGCTCGCTCCGCGTCCGCGGCCTCCACCTGCGGGAGGGGACCGCGGCCCGCGAGCTCGACCCCACCACGCGCCGCAACCTCGCGCTCGCGGGCGACGACGAGGTCGACGCCAGCCAGAGCTTCCTCGACATGCGCCTGCGGCTGCAGCTGCACGTGACGGCCTACGAGGAGGTCACGGCCCGGCTCGCGATCGAGGTCGGCGACCTGACCTTCGGCGACGCCGACCAGGGCGGGGGGATCGGGACGGACGGGCGGGTGTTCGAGAACAAGAACCTCTACCTCGAGTGGCACCCGGTCCGCTATTCGTTCCGGGTCAAGGCCGGGCTCTACCCGCGGGAGAGCGACCCCTACGGGCTGATCCTCTCGGAGGACGTGGCCGGCCTCTCGGGGCGGGTCGAGCTGCTCGGGACGGGGACCGAGCTGTGGGGCGACGTGATCAAGGCGACCGAGACCTCTCGGGTCGACCTCGACGGCGACGGGCTGATCGACAACGACTACAACGACCGCACCCTGATCCTGGCCGGGGTGACGAGCCGCTGGCTGCAGCACCTGCCGCTCGAGGCGTTCTTCGTGGCCGACCTCGACGACCGGCTCGACTCCCCGGCCGCGGCGGACACCGAGCGCGAGGTGTTCTGGGGCGGGCTCACGGGGCGGACGCGGCTGGGCCGGGCGCGGCTGGCGAGCACCGCGGTGTTCGCCTACGGGCGCCGCTCCACGTCGGGCAGCCCGGGGGTCACGATCCGCGGCTACGCGCTCGACACGCGGCTCCAGCTCGAGCTGCCCTTCGTCACGGCCGAGGCGATCTTCGCGATCGCCTCGGGCGACCGGCCCGGCAGCGCCACGGCCGACGAGGCGTTCCCCACGATCGCGCCGTTCTACGGCGTGAGCGGGATCGTGTACGCCAACTTCGGCGGCTTCAACGCCACCGGCTCCAGCCTGTCGGGGACCGCCCACACCACGCTGGTGCTGCGCGGCTCGCCGAGCGAGGGGCTCGACCTCGAGCTGGTGGCGCTGTGGGCCTGGTACACGGCCGACCACGACGTGAGCGACAACGCGCTCGCGAGCAAGCACGACGCGCGCGACCTCGGGTTCGAGCTCGACCTCAACGTCGGCTACCAGCTGCTGCAGGGCTTCAAGGCCTTCGCCCGGGGGGCGCTGTTCTTCCCCGGCCACGGGTATCGGGTCGCGCGCGACACGGCCGACCGCGGCGCCCTGGCCCAGCTGATCGTGGGGGCCCAGCTCGACTTCTGA
>CAZMSZ010000028.1:27979-30122 GCA_964569055.1 uncultured Planctomycetota bacterium
GCTCCGGTCCGACCGCGCTGCTGCCGATAACTCGTGTGGGGCGGACGAACCGCGCCGCGCCCGGGGCCCCATGGACGATCGACCCCACCGCTCGATCCAAGACGACGCGCGCTCCGACCGCCAGGCGATCGTGCTGCTCGGCGTGCTCTACTCGGTGTTCGCCGCCCTGGCCGGGGTGTGGATCGCGCTGTTCGTGACGCTCGGCTGAGCTACCCCTCGCGCGGCGGCGGCCCCTCGGGCGGCAGCTTGGGCGGGGCCGTGGACGGCGCGGCGGCGGGCTTGCTCAGACGCTCGGACAGCAGGCGCTCGATCTCGTCGATCACCCGCCAGCCGTGGCCGACCGCGAGCACCTTCCCTTCGGGGTCGATGAGGCACAGGTAGGGATGGGTGCTCGCCCCGTGGTCGAGGGCGAACCCGCCGTCCGGGTCGAGCGCGAGCCGCCAGGTGACCCCGTGGGAGCGCGCGGCCCGCAGCAGCCCGGCGCGCAGGTCGGGCTCGCCCTCGAGCTCGGCCAGGGCGACCACCGCCAGGCGCGGGTCGCCCTGCCAGCGCGCGACCAGCGGCGCGAGCTTGCGCTCGACGAAGCCGCGCGCGGCCGGATGGCGCGGCGACCAGAAGTGGAGCAGCGCGAGCTTGCCGCGCAGCTCCGAGGAGAGGAGCGAGCCGCCGCCGCGCACGTCGAGCGCGCTCCACACCGGCGCCACCTCCCCCGGCCGGACGGCGAGCTCACCGCGCTGGAGGCGGAGCTGTCGGCGCAGGGTCGCCGGCAGGCGCGCCGCCTCGCGCTCCAGCCGCTCGAGCCGCTCTCGCAGCGCTTGCTCGTCGCCCGCCCGGCGGGCGAGCTGGAGCCAGGTCGTGGCCGCCAGCGCGAGCTGCGCGGGGGTGGCCTGCTCCATGTGCGCGTCGAGGAAGGCGCCGCTCTCCTGGTAGAGCCGATCGAGCAGGGCGGCCCGCTGGTCGGGCGGCGTCTCGCGCAGCTCGCGCACGAGCTGCTCCAGGCGGGCGTAGTCGGCCGCCGGCTGTGGGGCGGCGTCCTGGGCGCCGATCCCCGGGGCCAGGGCTGCGAGCAACAGGAGCGCGGCGAGCGAGCGGGTCCGCCTCACGCCTCGATCGTAGCCGCCGCTGCGGTGCGCGTCGCCCCGCCCCGGGCGCTCCCGGGCGCCGGCGAACGATCTCGGCCCGTGCCCGTGCCCGTGCCCGTGCCCGTGGGCCCTGCACGTGACCCGTGCGCGTGCCGCTTGCCGCAGAGGCGACGCATTGCGCCGCGCCTGCTGCGCTCCACCGCCATCACCAAGTGGGACGGGCCACGGGGACGGGAACGGGTACGGGCGCGGGCGCGGGCACGTTTGGCGCAGGATGTGTGGATTACGCACACGGACGGGCACGATTCGCTCGGCGCAACGACGTCGTACGCCCGCACGAAGGGGGGCTGCGGTTTGGGACGCCCCCGAGCCGAAGGAGGAGCGGAGGACCCCCCATGCTCGACCGCCGTCGCGACCCGCGCACCGACCCGCACGCCTCGCTCCGCAACCTGCTCCGCGTCCGGGCCGAGCGCCACGGCCTGGGCCTGGCCGTGATCTCGACCGCGGACGGGGTGCTCGTCGCCGGCTCGCGCGAGGACCGCCCCGCCCGCCGCGCCGCGGCCCACGCCGCCGACGAGGTCCGCCGCGGCGCGAGCTTCGTGCGCGAGGCCCCGGGCGCGCGCCTGCGCGGCGTCCGCGTCGACTACGCCGGCGGCCCGCTGGTGATCGCCGTGCTCGAGCAGCAGGCCGGCCCGGCCGCGGAGAACGTGCTCGCCGGCCTGGCCGAGCGGATCGGCGCGATCCTGAGCGAGCTGCGCCGCCGCGCGGCGGCCTGAGGCTTTCAGGTCGAGCTCGGGCTCGGATTTCAGGCCTCGTCGTTCGCTTGGGCCGAGGTCCACAGCTCGAGGAACTTGGCGCGGACGTACGGGTCGAGCGCGTCGCCGTACTCGCGCCCGAGCCGGTTGACGCGGATCAACTGGATCACGTCGGCGAGGTCCTCCAGGCGGTGCGCCGCGCTGATCCCGCTGGCGAGCTTCAGCTCGATCAGCGCGCGCAGCGTCAACACCGGGTAGCCCGCCGGGTCGCGCTCGGCCACGGTCTCGGGCCGCGGGAAGGCGACG
>CAZMSZ010000028.1:30222-34815 GCA_964569055.1 uncultured Planctomycetota bacterium
AGCAGGGCCGCCCGGCGCGCCCGCTCACTCGCTCAGGCCGACGCACTCGCCGCACTCGACCTGCAGCGGGGGATCGGCGACCGCCGCGTCGTCGTCGTCGCTGCGCGCGGCGAGGATCTGGCCCTGGCGGCTGCCGTCGCGGTAGACCGTGATCCCCTTGCAGCCGAGCTCGTAGGCCAGGCGGTAGATCCGCGCCACGTCCTCGGGGGTGGCCTGGCGCGGCAGGTTGCAGGTCTTGCTGACCGCGTTCTCGACGTGGCGCTGGAAGGCGGCCTGCATGCGGACGTGCCACTCGGGCGGGATCTCGTGCGCGGTCTGGAACAGGGCCCGCACGTCGGCGGGGACCTCGTCCAGCCCGGCCAGGCTCCCGGTGCGGGCCACGTGCGCCGCCAGCCGCTCGCTCCAGAAGCCGCGCTCGCGGCCGATCCGCTCCAGGGCCGGGTGGAAGAAGGGCAGCAGGGCCGTCCCGTCGAGGGCGCGCCGCACGTAGGCCACCGCGTACAGCGGCTCGATCCCGCTCGAGCAGCCGGCGAGGAGCGCGATCGTGCCGGTCGGGGCCACGGTCGTCACCGTGGCGTTGCGCCGCGGCGGCTCATCCCGCGCGGCCCAGCGCGACCCGGGCCAGCCGGGGAACGGCCCCCGCTCGCGGGCCAGCGCCTGCGAGGCCGCGATCGCCTCGGCCGCGACGAAGCCCATCAGCCGCTCGGCGAGCGCGAGGGCCTGCTCGGATGCGTACGGGACCCCGAGCTCGATCAGGAGGTCGGCGAAGCCCATCACCCCGAGCCCGATCTTGCGGTTGCGCCGGGTGACCTCGGCGATCGCGGGGAGCGGGAAGGCGTTGGCCTCGATCACGTCGTCCAGCAGCCGCACGGCGTGGTGCACGTTGGCGCGCAGCCGCTCCCAGTCCAGGTCGTCGCCCGCCTCGTTGACGTGCTTGCCAACATTCAAACTGCCAAGATTGCAAGATTCGTATGCAATCAACGGGAGCTCACCACAAGGATTCGTGCTCTCCATGCCGCCCAGGTCCGGCGTGGGGTTGACCGCGTTGATCCGGTCGACGAACACCAGCCCCGGGTCGCCGGTCTTCCAGGCGGCCTGCACGATCCGGTCCCACACCGCGCGCGCGTCGAGGGAGGCGACCGCGGCGCCGGTGCGGGGGTTGATCAGGTCGTAGGCGGCGCCGCGCTCCACCGCCTCCATGAAGGCGTCGGTCGCGGCCACCGAGACGTTGAAGTGGGTCAGCTCGCGCGGGTCGCGCTTGGCGTCCACGAACTCGAGGATGTCGGGGTGGTCGACCCGCAGGATCCCCATGTTGGCGCCGCGCCGGACGCCGCCCTGGTGGACGGCGGCGGTGGCGGCGTCGAACACGCGCAGGAACGCGACCGGGCCCGAGGCGCGCCCGCCCCCCGCCACCTCGTCGTCGCGCGGGCGCAGGCGGGAGAACGCGAAGCCGGTCCCGCCGCCGGTGCTGTGGATCCGCGCCGCGTCCTTGATCGTCTCGAAGATCGCGTCGAGCGTGTCCTCGACCGGGAGCACGAAGCAGGCGCTGAGCTGCCCGCGCGCCTTGCCGGCGTTCATGAGGGTGGGCGAGTTGGGCAGGAACTCGAGCCGGGCGAGCAGCTCGTACGCCTCGCGGGCGCGCGCCGCGGGATCGGCCCCCCAGCGCTGCTCGACGGCGGCCAGCGCCGAGGCGACCCGCCACAGGAGCTGGGCGGGCGTCTCGCGCGGCTCGCCGCCGGGTCCCTTGAGGAGGTAACGCGCGCGGAGGATCTGCAGCGCCTGCGCGCTGAAGGGGGGCTCGAGCGCGGGGAGCGCGGTCGCGGTGAAGTCGTCCACGTGCTCAGTATAGACCTGCGCTGCGGCCCTCGGCGGCGCGCGCTCGACGCGTGAGAGGGGACGCCTCAGCCCCCGGCGCGGCTCGCCACGGGGCTCACGTGCCCCCCGGCCACCCGCCAGCCGTCGTCCTCCTCGCGCGCCCACACCCGCGTGTAGCGCACCGTCTCCTCGATCCGCGCGCCCGCCACCTGCACGACGACCCGCGCCCGCAGCGCGCAGATCGCGACCCGGTCCCCCACCCGCCGGATCCGCAGCTCCTCGGGCTCGTGCGCCAGGAACCGCACCAGCCCCGAGCCGTGGGCGGCGAGGTCCTGCGCCTTGGTGGCGAGCCGCCCGTCGGGCCCGGTGAACAGCAGCTCCTCGGCGATCAGCGCGTCGAGCGCGGCCACGTCGGCCGCGAGCTGCGCCGCCCGCAGGCGCGCCTCGAGCGCGACCAGCTCGGGGTCGGGTGGGCCGACCAGGGCGGCTTGCAAGGGCGCGGTGGCCGGGTCAGGGCTGCTCGTCATTCGCGGAGTCCCCCTTGGAGCCCGTCTCGCGCAGCGCTGCCTCGGCGGCGTCGACGTCGTCGAACAGACGCAGCCGCCGCGCGGCCTCGCGCGCGGCGGAGAACCGCGCGATGGCCTGGCCGAACGCGAGCGCAGCGAACATGACGCTCGGGACCGAGAGCAGCGCCAGCAGGACCAGGCCGGTGCCGAGCACCCCCGGCCCGTCGTACAGGCTGTCCCGGGCCACGAACGCCACCGGCCAAGCGGCGGCGACCAGCGCGGCGATCGCGGCTGCTTCCACCCAGCCGAGCGCGCTCTGCCGCGCCGCGTCGCGCGCGCGCTCGAGGGCGGCCCGCGTGGCGGCGCGGCGCTGGACGGGGTCGGTGAGGACGGGCGCCGGCGCCGTGCGCGGGTCCGACCGGCGCGCCGTCCCGACGGCGCAGGCGCTGCAGGCGCCCAGCACCAGCCAGCAGGCGCGATGGTGGGGGGCAGCGCACGCGGCGCACACGCGGGCGGTCGCCGGCTCGACATCGTCGTGGCAGTAGGGGCAGCGGACCGGCCCGCCCACCCGCTCGCGCAGCTCCATGCGAGCGCCAGGATAGCCGCTCCGGCGCGACGGTCCGCGAACCGTCGCTGGGTCCGAGTTGCGGGTCATTGCAGGTCACCTCCCTTGCGGGACCTCCACCGCATGGCGGCCTCGGCGGCGTCGACCTCGTCGAACAAGCGCAGCCGCTCCGCAGCCTCTCGGACGGCCGCGAGCCGCGTGAGCACCTCCCCGCAGGCGTAGAGCCCGGCCGTCGCGCACGGGAACGAGAGGGAGCACCAAAGGATGGCCAGCGCATCGGAGAGCCGGTCGACAGTCACCGGCGGCCCCAAGACGACCCCGAAGGTGAGCGCACTCGCCGCGGCCCACCTGAGCGCGCTCCGCAGCGCCGCCCGCCGCGCGCGCTCGAGGGCGGCTCGGGTCGCGGCGCGGCGCTCCATGGGGTCGGTGAGGACGGGTGCCGGCGCCGTGCGCGGGTCCGATCGGCGCGCCGTCCCCACCACGCACGCGCTGCAGGCGCCCAGCACCAGCCAGCAGGCGCGATGGTGCGGGGCAGCGCACGCGGCGCACACGCGGGCCGTCGTCGGCTCGACGTCGTCGTGGCAGTAGGGGCAGCGGACCGGCCCGCCCACCCGCTCGCGCAGCTCCATGGGCGGCAAGGATAGCCTTCTTTGGCGCCACACTCCGCGAACGCCGGCGAGGACGCTAGGCTGAGGCGGCGGAGGCAGTCACACGCCATGAGCGAGCCGAGCGGCGCGCTGTTCCTCTCGGGGTCCGACCTCCCAATCATTCGGCTCGAGCCCGGGACCAAGGTCGTGATCGGCCGCACCCGCGACGCCGACGTGGTCGTGCAGCACCACTCCCTCTCCCGCCGCCACGCCGAGGTGGAGCGCCGGGCGGACGGAACGGTGTGGGTCCGCGACCTCGGCAGCACCAACGGCACGTTCATCGACGAGCGCCGCCTGGGTGAGGCGCCGTTGCAGCTCCCGGTCGGGAGCGTGATCGAGGTCGGCCTGGTGGCGTTCGGCCTGGCCGAGCGCCCCCTCCCGCCCCGGGGCCGCACCACCGAGCCCACGGCCCACATCCTCAAGCGCGAGCTGGCAGGCGTCTCGCTCGAGAGCTTCATCCCCACCTTCCGCCGCGCCAGCGGGCTGCTCGAGGTGACGAGCGAAGCGCTCGAGGGCTGGATCTCGTTCTACCGGGGCAAGTTCGAGGATGCCGAGACCAACACCGGCCTGACGGGCAAGGACGCCTTCCGAGAGCTCCTCAAGCTGCGCGGCGGGCGGTTCGTGCTCTACACCAGCGACGGGACGAGCGAGGGGTCGAAGAAGCTCAAGCGGGTCAAGGAGGACCGGCTGCTGGACGACCTGCTCGACGGACCCTGAGCGGGGCCGAGCAGCTGTCGCGTACGGTAACCCCAACCCTCTCGGATCGGACACCTGCCCGGGGGCCGCTCTCGCGGGCACGCGCAGGGCCACTTTCCTTGGCACGCGCCGAGACGCTCAGGCCTGCCTGACTCTGGTGCCGATGGTCGAACACGGTGGATCGAGCATCCGATCCCCGGGTCAGGAGGAGGGCGGGGGGGCGCCGCGCGCAGTTCGGGCGCGCGGTTCGTCCGATTGCCCGGGGCGATCGCCAACTCGTGGCAGCGCGCACGCTGTTTGAGCACGGCGCCCCCCGCCCTCCTCCGGGTCCACCGATCCCGCCCGCTCACGCCGAGCCGCGCCA
>CAZMSZ010000029.1:0-12434 GCA_964569055.1 uncultured Planctomycetota bacterium
TCGGGAGGCTGTCGCCTTGCACGCCGCCTCGGCTAGCGAAGAGGAGTACGAAGCGCAGAGGGCGCAGTGAGCGCAGAGAATCTCTGCGTCCTCCGCGCCCTTTGCGCTTCGTTCCTGACTGGACGTCTTACGCGACAGCCTCTCGGAGTCGGAGTCGGCCCCCGCCCTCCGACGTGCTCGCGCTCGCGGCGCGGAGCGGTCATGCTGGGGGCATGGAGCTGAGCATCACCCGGTGGAAGGCCCTCGTGGCGCTCGCCGCGCTCGCGGGCGGCGGCTACTACGTTCATCTCGTCTATGGGGGCGCGCCGCCCGCGCTGCGGGATGCGCTCCGCGAGGTCGCCCCGAGCGAGCCTGCCGCGCCCGCGCCGCGGGGGCCGGCGCGGGGGGACCCCGAGCCCGAGACGCGTCCCGAGGCGCCGACGCGCGAGCGACCGCCCGCGCCGGAGGCGGCGACCGAGACGCCCGAGGCCGCCGCCGACGCCGGGCCGGAGGCCGCGCCGGCGCGCCGCGAGCGGACGCCCGACGAGAAGGCGCGCAGCAAGCTCGCGCTCGCGATCGGCTACGCCGAGAACCGCCGCTACGACCGGGCGCTCGAGGTCCTCGAGGAGGCCGAGGCGCTCGCGCCGAGCGCGGAGCTGGCCGAGGAGCTGGCGCGGGCGCGGGCGCGGATCCTGAGCGAGCTCGACGCGCGGTAGGGGGCGGTCCCGCGCGCTGCGGCCTGGGCGCCCTCGCGGGTCGCGCATGCGGGCCCCGATCCGGTTAACGTGCCTGCCCCGCGGCGACCGTCCGGGAGGATCGAGTGAGCAGCGCCGCGCGCACGAGACCCGGAGCTCGCCACGGGGTGACCCTCGGCCTCGGGCTGGCGCTCCCGCTGGTCGTGGACGGGATCCTCGCCGGGCAGCTCGGGGAGCTGCCGCGCGCTGGCGGCATGCTCGCCGCGGCGGTGGCGGCCCTGGTGATCGTGGGCACGCTCGGGCCGCGGCTCCCCCGCGGGGTGGCCGACGTCGCGGTGGCCCTCGCCCTCGCCGTGGCGGCGCTCCTCGTCGCTCCCGCGCTGACCACCCGACCGGCGCTCGCCCTGGCCTTGCTGCTCGGCGCGGGCGCGCTGCTGGCGTGGTCGGTCCTCGAGGAGCCCCGGCTCGCCGCGCACACCCAGGCTCGCCGGCCCCGCGACGCCTTCGCCTGGGGCAGCGCCGGGTGGGGGCTCGCGCTGTGGCTGGTCGTCGTCCCCACGGGGATCGCCACGCGCCCGCTCCAGTGGGCCGCGCTCTGCGCCGCGCTCGGCGTGCCGCTCGCGCTGGCGGCGGCCCGCGCCTGGCGCGGGGGCGGGCTGGCGCGCGCGGCCGCGGGCGCCGCGCTCGCGGTCCCGCTCGCCGTGGGGCTGTGGGGAGGGCTCGCCTCGGCCGGCCGAGCGCTGGGCCCGGTCCTGCTCGCCGCGGGCGCCGCCACGCTGGGGCTCGAGCGGCGCCGCGCCCGGCGTGAGCGCGCCGACCCGTGGTGGGTGGTGGTCGCCTCCGACCCGGCCCGCGCGGTCGTGCTGACGTTCCTCGGCACGGGGCTCGTCGGCGCCTCGGTCCTCGCCCTGCCGGCCTGCAGCGCCACGGGCCGCGGGATCGGCTGGGTGGACGCGGTGTTCACCGCGTTCAGCGCCTGCTGCGTGACGGGCCTCACGGTCCTCGACACCGCGCGCGACTTCAGCGCCCTGGGGCAAGGCGTGATCCTGGCCCTGATCCAGATCGGCGGCCTGGGGATCATGACGATCTCGACCGCCGCGCTGGTCCTGCTCGGCCAGCGGGTGACGGTGCGTCACGAGCGCGCCGCGGCCGAGGTCCTGGGGTACGAGGAGCGCGCCTCGCTGCGGAGCGCGCTCCGGGACGTCTTGCGGATCACGTTCGCCGTCGAGAGCGCCGGGGCGCTGCTCCTGACCGCGTTGTTCTGGCGCCACGGGTTCTCGCTCGGCGAGGCCGTGGTCCATGGCGGCTTCACCGCGATCTCCGCCTTCTGCAACGCCGGGTTCGCGCTCCACAGCCAGAACCTGGTCCCGTTCCAGCGCTCCCCGCTGGTGCTCCACGTGGTGGCGCTCCTGATCGTGCTCGGCGGGCTCGGCCCCGTGGTGATCGCGGCAGCCCCCCGGGCGGCGACGCGCCGGCGCGTCACGCTCCACGTGCGCGTGGCCGTGGGCGTGAGCGCGGCGCTCCTCCTGGGCGGCGCCGCGTTCATCGCCATGAGCGAGTGGACCAACGCGCTCGCCGGGCTCGACCCGCTCGACCGGCTGCACAACGCCTGGTTCCAGTCGGTCAGCCTCCGCACCGCAGGGTTCGCCTCGATCGACCTGACCGACCTGCGCCCGGCCACCCTCACCATCATGATGGTGCTCATGTTCATCGGGGGGAGCCCGGGCTCGACCGCCGGCGGGATCAAGACCACCACCTTCGCGGTGCTGCTGCTCGCCTGCCTGGCCGCACTCCGGGGGCGGGAGCACCCCACGGTCGGCGGCTACTCGCTGTCCTCCCGCACGGTGTACCGCGCGCTCGCGATCACCGTCGCGGGTGGGCTCACGGTGATCGGCGTGTTCCTCGCGCTCGAGCTGACCCAGGCGATCCCGTTCGAGGCGACGCTGTTCGAGGCGTTCTCCGCGGTCGGCACCGTCGGCCTGACGGTCGGGGCGACCGGCGCCCTGGACGACGTGGGCAAGCTCGTGGTCGCCGCCGCGATGCTCGCCGGCCGCGTCGGCCCGCTCACCCTGTTCGTGTTGCTCATGCGCGAGGACGGCGGCTCGCGCTGGACCCGGCCCGAGGGGCAGCTCCCGGTCGGTTGAGGAGGCGGCGTGGCGCGCAGACAAGCCCTGGTGATCGGGCTCGGCCAGTTCGGGACGGCCCTCGTCCGCTCGCTGACCGCGAGCGGCATGGACGTGATCGCGGTCGATCGCAGGCCGGCGCAGGTGCAGGCCGTGGCGCAGGTCGCGGCGGAGGCGCTCGCGTTCGACGCCATCGACGAGGAGGCGCTCGGCCGGACGCACCCCGACGAGCGCGACGTGTGCGTGGTCGCGATCGGCGACGACTCGCGCGAGGGCGCGATCCTGGTCACCGCGCTGCTCCGCAAGCTGGGCGCCCGCCGCGTCGTCGCGCGCGCGACCGACGACCTGCTGGAGCGGATCCTGTACCTGGTGGGCGCGCACGAGGTGGTCAACCCCGAGCGCGCCTTCGGCGAGCGGCTGGCGACGCGCCTGCTCCACGAGGGGGTGATCGACCTGATCCCCCTCGGCGACGGGCTGGTGATCACCGAGGTCCGCACGCCGCGGGCCTTCGTCGGGCGGCGGCTGGATCAGCTCGAGCTGCCGCGCCGCTACGGCGTGACCGTGCTGGGGATCCGCCGGCTCGGGTCCGACGGGCGCGCGCACCTGCAGCGGCCCGAGGCGAGCTCGGAGCTGCGCGACGGCGACCAGGTCCTGATCGTGGCGGCCTCCACCTCGGTGGAGTCGCTGCTGGAGCGGCTCGACCGATGAGGCTCCGGCTCGAGCTGTCCCTGGGAGTCGGCGCGCTGCTCGCGATCCAGGTCGTGACCAGCTTCGCGGCGATCGCGCTGCTCAGCCGCATGGCGCCCGCGATCGCGCGCGTGCGCGGCGAGAACCTGGTCTCGATCGAGGCGGGCGAGCGGATGCTCGCGGCGCTCGCCGAGCCGCCCACGGGGCCGCTCGACGCGCGCCGGGCATCGTTCCACGCGGCGCTCGCGCGCGCCCGCGCCAACGTGACCGAGCCGGCCGAGCTCGGGTTGCTCGAGACGGTCGAGCGCTGGAGCGACGACGCCCTCGGCGGCGACGCGAGCGCGCGGGCCCGCGCGGTGGCCGCGATCCTCGAGCTGTCGTGGGTGAACCACGCCTCGGCCGCCGAGGCCGACGCCCGCGCGCAGCGGCTGGGGTCGGCCGGGGCCTGGGCCGCGGTGCTCCTGGCGTCGAGCGGGTTCTTCTTCGGCGTGCTGGTGCTGCGGCGCCTCACCGATCGGATCGCGCTCCCGCTCGCGGACCTCCACGACGCGGCCCTCGCGCTCGAGCGCGGCGATCCGTTCCGCCGCACGGGCCACCTCCCTGCCCCGCCGGAGCTGCAGGTCGTGGCCCGCGCGCTCGACGGCCTGATCGACGCGCACATCGCGCGCGGCGCCGCCGCCGAGCCGGATCGCGACGAGGAGCTGCTGCGCCGCGCGCTGCTGCGCCTCCTCGACGAGGCGCCGACCCCGCGCGTGGTGCTCGACCGCGAGGGGCGGGTCGAGCTCGCGAACCAGCGCGCGCTCGAGCTCCTGGCCGAGGAGGAGGGCGAGGGCTACCGGGCGGCGCTCCGCGCGGGCGCGGCGGGTGAGCCCGCGCCCGGGGTCACGTGCCTCGCCGTCGGGGAGCACGGGTGGATCTGCGACGTGACGCCGGCGACGCCGGACGGCGAGGGCAGCCCCGAGTAGCGCCCGCGACGCTCGGCCCGAGCTCAGCCGAGCAGCCCGGTCGCGTCGCGGCGCTCCTGCCCGGTCAGGTGCAAGAACAGGTCCTCGAGGTCGGCCTCGGGCATGCCCGCCTGCGCGCGCAGCTCGTCGAGCGTCCCGCAGGCGACCAGCCGGCCGTGGTCGAGGATCCCCACCCGGTCGCAGCGCTTGGCGACCAGCCCCAGGATGTGCGACTGGATCACGACCGTGCGCTCGCGCCGCTTGAGCTCGCCGAGCAGCTCGGCGAAGCGGTGCGCGCCGTCGGGGTCGAGCCCGCCGGTGGGCTCGTCGAACAGGAGCGCCTCGGGGTCGCCGATCACGCTGACCGCGATCGCCGTCTTGCGCCGCATGCCGCGCGAGTACGAGCCGACCGCGCGGTCGGCCGCGGGCTCGAGGTCGAAGAACGCCAGCAGCCGCTCGATCCGCTCGACCGCGGCCTGGCGCGCCACCCCCCGGAGCGCCGCGAACAGCTCGAGGTGCTCGCGCGCCGACAGCTCGTCGTAGAGGATGCTCTCCTCGGGCAGGTAGCCGAACCGCCGACGCACCGCCTGGGGGTCCTCCGCCACGTCGACCCCGCACACGCGGGCCGCGCCCGCGTCGGGGCGCAGCAGGCCCGAGAGGATCTTGGCGAGCGTCGACTTCCCCGCGCCGTTGTGACCGAGCAGGCCGAACGTCTCGCCCGGCTGGACCGTGAAGCTCACGCCCTGCAGGGCGCGCAGCTCGCCGTAGCTCTTCTCGACGCCCGCCACCTCGATCACGCCGCCGCTCCGTGGGAGGTCTCGACCTCCGCCCGCTCCCAGCGCCGCAGCGCCCCCGTGACGAACCCGGCCCACAGCACGTAGCCGAGCGCGGCCAGCGGGTGGATCACCAGCCCGACCGCGAACAGGATCACGACCACCGCGCCGTTGAAGGGGTAGGCCGCCGCCTCGGCCGGGTCGAGCTGGGCCTCGCCGCGCATGCCGTAGGCGACCGCGTGATGGCTGGTGATCGCGGCGATCAGGAGCCCGCCCGGGAGGAACACCAGGGCCTGCGCCGCGAGCTGGGGGCGCGGGGCGCCGAGCATCACCAGGGCGGCGCCGCCCGCGACCGCCCCCGCGTACAGCGCGGCCGGGACCCAGCGCGACAGGAGCACGGCGCGCGCGCGCAGCGGCTGGGTCCGCTCGAGCACCAGGCAGCCGCGGCGCGCGCGGGGGAAGTCGACCCCGAACAGGAAGCCCGCCGCCGCGCCCACCACGCCCGTCACGAGCAACCCGACCAGCACGAGGTGCCAGGGCTGGAGCTGCCGGTCCTGCTGCACGAGGTGCACGATCCCGAGGGAGCCCGGGAGGGCGGCCAGGATCAGCAGGCCGCGCACGAACCCGCCGCGCCCGAGCAGCGCGAGGTCGCGCTGGACGAGCGCGCCGGCCTGGCGGCCGAGGGGGCGCGACAGCCAGCCCAGGAGGCGCCAGACGCCGCGGCTGCCCGGGCGCCGGCGCGGGACGGCCCGGTCGAGGGTGGCGCCGAACCCGCGCGGCACGAGGCGGTCGGCCAGGGGCAGGGCGAGCAGGCCGAGCGCCGCCAGGGCGAGCAGGCCGGGCCCCACCCGGCCGCTCGCGAGGTCGAGCAGCGCGCCGCCCGGCGCGAGGGGGTGGCCAAGCGCCGCCCGCGCCGCGGCCGGCGCGACGGCGGCGGCGGCGAGCGCGAGCAGCAGCGCGGCCGCGAGCAGGAGCCGCGCCGGGCGGCCGGCGCGAGCCAGGCCCCAGCCGGCCAGGAGCGCCAGCCCGCTCAGCGCGGGCGGCAGCACGAACAGGCCCAGGGCGAGGGCCGCCGTCGGCCGCGCGCCGCTCGCCTGCGCCCAGCCGCCCGCGGCCGCCAGGAGCGGCACCGTCGCCGCGGCGAGCGCGGCCGAGAGCTCGAGCGCGCGCAGCCGCACCAGGTCGCGCGGCGGCAGGCCGTTCACCAGGAGGAGCGCCAGCTCGCGGCTGCGGAACAGCGCGCGGCGCGCCAGCGAGGTCGCGGCGCCGAGGGCCACGAGCACGGCCAGCGTGGCCGCCGCCGCGATCAGGCCGCGCTCGAGCTGCTCCGCGGCGGCGCGGCCAACCAGGAACGCCAGCCCGGACAGGACCGCCAGGACCACCGCCTCGAGCGGCGAGACGTAGCGGCGGCGCCAGATCCGCCAGCGCAACGCCAGGGCGACCCGCCACGGGCTCGGAGGTGCGGTCGACACGGCGGGATCGTACTCGGCGGTCGCGGGGATGTCTTGACCGGGCGGGAGGTTGCGGTCACGCTGACGCAGGACGGCGGGGCCTCGCGCGCCCGCTCGTGGAGGTCACGCGCAGCCCATGACCATGCCCGCATCGAGCGCCGAGGATCAGGACGTCGCGTTCGGGAAGTTCCTGATCGCGAACGGGATCGTGAACGCCGATCAGGTGCGCGAGGCCTACAAGCTGCTGGTCGGGTACCGGGCCACCGTCCCCACCGTCAACCTCGCGCAGGTCCTCGCCCGCCACGAGATGTGCGGCAAGGAGACGCTGCGGGCCGCGTTCCAGCGCTTCAAGGCGGGCGAGGGCGGGCCCGCGGGCGAGCGGTTCGGCTTCAAGACCGTCGAGCTGTCCCCCGCCGAGCGGCCGGACTACGCGCCGATCGACCCCGAGGGGGTCACCCTCGCCGGGCGCCCGGTCCCCGCCGAGGGGGCCACCATCATCGATCGGGGGCGCGCGGGCCCGGGCGGAACCCAGTTCCAGCGCGGACCCGGCGCGACCCACGGTCCGGGCTCGACGCACCCCGGCGCCTCGCACGGCCCGGGCTCGACGCACCCCGGCGCGGCCTCGCGCGGCCCCGGCTCGACGCACCCGGGCCCGGCCGGGTGGGGGGGGCCCGGCTCCACCCACCCCGGCGCCAGCCATGGACCCGGCGGGACGCACCCGGGCGGGACGCACCCGGGCGCGGCCGCGCGCGGGCCAGGCGGGACGCACCCCTACCAGACCGGCGGCGGCCTGGCCGGCTTCGGCGCCAGCCCGAGCACGGGCTTCGGCTCCGCCTTCGGGAGCAACCCCGCCGGCTCCGCGTTCGGCACCAAGCAGAAGCCCAAGATCGACCTGCCCGCCGCCGCGGCGATCCCGATCGCCGACGACGAGGAGGACGAGGAGCACGACGAGACCAACATCGAGAGCTCGACCCAGGGCGCCGCGCTCAAGCAGCGCAAGCGCGCGCGGCGCGCCTCCTCGCCGATCGCGGAGCCCAAGCGGGTCCCGATGGGGCTCTTGCTCGGGGTCGGGATCGCGGTCGTGCTCCTGATCGGGCTGGTGTCGTCGCAGATCCTCCACTCGCGCGCGATCGCGCGCGCCAAGGCCGACTTCCTGGCTGCGGCCAAGGAGAAGCCGGCGGAGGAGGCGCTCGCGATCGGAGAGGCGCTCGACCCCGAGGTGGTCGAGGACCCCGAGGTCGCGGCCGAGCTCGAGCGACTGCGCGGCGTGGTGGCCGCGGCCAAGGCGCGCGCGGAGGCGGAGCGGATCCTGGCCGGGCTGGCCGAGGTCGAGGACCTCGAGCGGCGGCTCGCGATCTGCACCGAGGCGATCGCGGCCGACGAGCACTTCGCCAAGGCCTACGTGGCGCGCGCGCGCGTGCAGTACGCGCTCGCCAAGCGCAAGGCGCTGGGCTCGCGCCAGGCCGACCTGACCGCGATCGCGCGGCCGGCGCTCGAGGACCTGCGCCTGGCGATGGAGAACGACGAGTCCTCGCCGTGGCCCTACTACGTGCGCGCCATGATCATGCTCGAGAACGCCCGCGACCCCGACGCGCGCGGGCGCGCGGTCAAGGACCTCGAGAAGGTCCAGGAGCTCGAGGCCGGGGGACAGCTCGCGCTGTTGGCCAAGGGCCGGCTCGAGATGCTGCGCCGGCGCTTCGCGGACGCGATCAAGCTGTTCAGCCAGGCGATCGACGCCGACCCGCGCGTGCTCGACGGCTACCTCGCCCGGGCCGAGGCGCGCCTGCGCGAGGGCAAGGACATCGCGGGCGCGCTCAGCGACGCCAACCAGGCCACCGGGATCGACAAGACCTCGGCCGAGGCGCTCACGCTCCGCGCCGAGGCCCGCTTCCGTCAGAACGCCGACCGCCTGGGCGCCATGCGCGACCTCGATCAGGCCCTAGAGCTCGACCCGACCCAGATCGCGGCGCTCGCCTGGCGCGCCTACGTCCGGCTCGAGCGCGACGCGCAGGGCGAGCTCCTCTCGCCCGAGGAGGCGCGCGCCGCCTCGGAGCAGGACGCGACGCAGGCGATCGCGCTCGACGACGGCCAGGCCGTGGCGCACCTCGCGCTCGCGGAGCTCGGCACCGAGGGCAACCTCTCGACGGCGCTCCACCACGCGACCAAGGCGGTGGAGAGCAGCTACCGCTGGGCCGAGCCCTACCTCGTGCGGGGGCGCCTGCGGGTCCGCGACAAGTTCCTCGACAACGCGCTCGACGACTTCGAGCAGGTCCTGCAGCTCGAGCCCGACCACCCGCGCGCGCTGACCATGAAGGCGAGCATCCTGCTCCAGCGCAACGACACCGAGACGGCGCGCATCCTGCTGGACCGGGCGCTCGACGCCGACAAGCGCCTGGGCTTCGCGTGGTTCACCCGCGGCCTGCTCCACTACAAGGCCAAGCCGCAGGCGCTGCGCAAGGCGATCGAGGACTTCTCCGAGGCGCTCGGCCTCATGCCCGGCTACGCCAACGCGTACTTCTACCGGGCAGCGGCCTACCAGGACTCGCAGCGCTTCTCCGATGCGCTCGCGGACCTCGAGACCGCCGAGTCGCTCCGCACGAAGGGAATCGCCGGCGTCGACTTCGCCGAGTGCGACCTGTACATGATCCGGGGCCACTGCCACTACCGCCGCGAGGAGTGGCAGAAGGCGCTCGAGGCCTACACCCGCTACATCAAGGACGCCCCGCCGGGGAGCTCGGCGATCGGCAAGATCCGCGCGCGGATCGCCGAGTGCACCGCGAAGCTGCAGGGGCAGTGAGCGCGCGTGACGCCCCCGACCGGTGAGCCGTCCGCCCCGGACGACTCCGACTCCGACTTGATCGCGCCGGTCGGCGCCGAGCGCGCTCGGCGCGCGCCGTCCACGCCCGCGCGTCCAGCGGGCGCGGCTCAGGACCCCTTCGCCGGCGACTCCCTCGCCGGCGTGGCGCCGGCCCCGGCCGAGGTCGCGGGCGACCCCTTCGCCGAGCCCGCGCCCGCCGCCGCGGCGCCGAGCGACGACCCGTTCGCGCGCGACGGCCTGGCCGAGGCGCCGGCCCCGCAGCCGGCCGAGCTGGCGTCCGACCCGTTCGCCTCGGTCGCGGCCGCCGCGGCCGCGTGCGCGCCTGGCTCGG
This sequence comes from uncultured Planctomycetota bacterium, assembly GCA_964569055.1. GTDB lineage: Bacteria > Planctomycetota > J058 > J058 > J058 > JAWLGW01. The sequence goes on from CAZMSZ010000029.1 coordinate 9,802, forward strand.
ACGAGGCGGCCGCGCCCGCCGCCGTCGCGCCGAGCGGCGAGGCCGACGCGCCCGCGGACGGGGCCCTGGCGAACGAGCCTACCGAGCCCGCCGCGGCGGACCTCACCGCGGAGGCCGGCGCCGCACCTGCCGACGACGGCGCGAGCCCCGCGACGGCCGCCGACGCGAGCGGCGCGCCCGCCGCGAAGGACGCGCCCGCGGCCGCCGACGACGGCGGCGAGGCGAGCGCCGCGCGGGCCGACGGCGCGACGGCCGCGGCTCCCGACGAGGAGGCGAGCCCGTCACCGACGGATCGCGCGCAGGAGACCGCCGACGACGGCGCAGCGAGCGCGCCCTCGACGGAGCGCGCCCCGGGCGGCGACCGGGAAGCCCGGCGGACGCTCGGGGTGACGGGGTTGGCCGACGTCGACCCGTTCGCGGGCGACGCGCTCGGCGACGCTCCCCCGCCGACCGGGGTCGAGCTCGAGCGCGACCCGTTCGCCGACGCGGAGGCGGCGCCGGCGTCGGCCGCCGCGGGCGCGAACGCGCCGAGCGAGCCGGCCACCACCGCGCGCGTCAAGGTGGGCGCCGTGCGCGCCCTGGCCGGAGGCGAGCGCTCGCGCGCCGCGCGCGTCGAGCCGCCGCGCGAGCGCCCTGCGCTGCCCGCGCCGCCGGCCGCCCCCGCGCCCGATTGCCCGGTGTGCGCGGCGCCGCTCGTCGAGGCCGCGGCGGCTGACGACCCGCGCTGCGCGGCCTGCGGGCAGCGGGTCCACGCCGCGTGCGCCGCGGCGGACCGCCGCTGTCCCGCCCCCGGTTGCCTCGGCCGGCTGGGCAGGCCGGCCGGGCCGGGCGAGTCGCTGGGCGGCGACTCGACCGCCGGCGCGCCGCCGGTCGCGCCCCGCCGCCGCACGCACCCGGCGCTGGTGGCCACGGTGTGCCTGGTGGTGGTGGCGGCGATCGCGGCGGTGGGCCTGGTCGTGATCGAGCGCGACGCGCAGCGGGCCGAGCGTGACGCGTTCCTGAGCGCGGCCGCGACGCTCGACGCCGACGAGGTCCTGACGCGGGCGGCGCGGCTCACCCCGGCGACCCGCTCGGACCCCGAGGTGGCGGCGCTGGTGGCGCGGCTCGAGGACGAGCAGGCGAGTCAGGCCGCGCGCGCGGATGCGGAGGCAGCGCTGCGTCGCGCGCGCACGCTGCGCGACCTCACCGCCCGTCTGGCCGCGCTCGACGGGGTGATCGCGCGGGTCCCCGACCTCGGCGCCGCGTACCGCGCCCGCGCCGACGCGCGCGCGCGCCTGGCGCGCCGGGCGCGCCCCGAGGAGCGGCGCGAGCGGATCCAGCAGGCCCTGGCGGACCTGCACGCGGCGGTGCACCACGAGCCCGAGGCGGCCGAGGGCTACCTCGAGCGCGGGGCGCTGTACCTCGAGCTCGGCGATTTGCAGGCCGGGCTCGCCGATCTGGAGCGGGCGGTCGCGCTGGGCGAGGGTCCGTTGCTCGCGATGGCCCGCGGGCTGCAAGCGGAGGCGGCGGGCGCGCCGAGCGACGCGCTGCTCGCCTTCGTGGACGCGGTGCGGCAAGACCCTGCCTGGCCCGGAGCGCGGCTCGGGTGCGCCCGCGCGCACCTCGCGCTCGGCGAGGCGCGCGAGGCGCTGCGGGAGGCGGAGTGGGCGCGCAAGCAGGACCCCGACGCCGCGGCGCCGTACGTCGTGATCGCGCGGGCGCGGCGGGCCCTCGGTCATGAGGGCGAGGAGCTGCGCCGCGCGGTGGAGCAGGCGCTGGAGCGCTCGCCCGAGGAGCCGCGCGCGCTGGCGATGCGGGCGGACCTCGCGCTGACCCGGGCGCCCGAGGGCGGCCTGAGCGCCGACGAGGCCGCGCGCGCCGCGGCGCGCCGCGACGCCGAGCGGGCCCGCGTCGCCGACCCGGGCGATCCGCTCGCGGCGCTGGTGCTGGCGGAGCTGGCCGCGGCCGCGGGCGACAGCCCGCAGGCGCTGCGGCTGCTCGAGCCGGCGGTCGATGCGGCCGGACCCGACCAGGTGCTGCGGGCGCGGGCCCTGGCGCTGCGAGCGCGGCTCCTGGTGGCGCAAGGGCGCGCCGACGAGGCGGTGCTGGCCGACCTCGACCGGGCGGCCGAGGTCCTGCCCCGCCGCGCGCTGGTGTTCGCGCTGCGCGGACGGCTGCACCTGCGGCGCGGCGAGCTGCTCGAGGCGCGGCGAGACCTCGACTGGGCGATCCACGTCGACGAGCGGCTGGTGGAGGCGCGCTACGACCGCGCTCGCGTGTGCCTGGCCCTCGCGCCCGCCGACCTCGGCCAGGCGCTGGCCGACCTCGACGCCTTCCTCACGCGCCGGCCGCGGGTGTCGGGGGACGTGTACTTCCTGCGGGCCATGACGCGCTGGCGCGCGTGCCGCTGGGACGAGGCGCTCGCCGACGTGGAGGAGGCCGAGCGCCGCGGCGGCGGCTTCCAGCCCGAGCTCGCGGCCCGGATCCGCGGCGACGCGCTCTACCGCCGCCGCGAGTGGGCCGGCGCGCGCGCGGCCTACGAGCGGTTCTTGGCGGCGCCGTCCGCCGCCCCCGCCGAGGAGGTCGCGCAGGTCCGCCGCCGTCTGGAGCGCTGCACGGCGCAGTTGAACGGGTCGCGGCGGGAGCTCTGAGCA
>CAZMSZ010000029.1:12534-20974 GCA_964569055.1 uncultured Planctomycetota bacterium
GCGAGCTTGAAGGCGACCAGGGCGACCAGGGCGCCCGCGAGGAGGCGGCGCATGCGCTGCATGTCGGCTAGCTTGCGGAGGGTCATGAAGCGGAGCGCGCTCCAGCGGGCGTAGAGGAGCGCCTCGCGGCTGCGCAGGGCTTCGGCGTCGTAGTGATGGCGCAAGAACGCGCGCCACGTCTCCTGGCCCTTCACGAACCCGGCCCAGTCGAGGTCGGCGGGGACCTCGAGGACCTCGCCCAGGGCGCGCGGGTCGTCGGCGGGGGCGTGGACCCGTCGGCCGGCCAGCATGCGGAAGATGTAGACCGCGGCGAACGCCAGCAGGAGGACGACCGCCGCGGCCCAGCTCAGGAGCCCGATCGCGGCGGCCGGGACGTCGGCTCGCGCGGCGGCGAGGAGCGGGGCGAGGTCGGTCTGGAGCAGGTAGCCGAGCGTGAGCGCCCCGAGGCCCATCAAGAAGTTCCCGAGCTGGTCGATCGACTCGGCGGTCTTTTGGGCGCCCTCGACGTAGTGGAGCAGCAGCTCGGGGTGGAGCGGCTCGGGAGCTCGCTCGCGGTGGCGGTCGGGGCGCTCGAGCGTCACGGCGTGGTCCAGCATGGGTGCCTCCTCGGTGCACCCGGCGCGTTGCAAGCAGCAGGCCGCCGCCGCGCGCCGCCGTCGGCGGGCGGGGTGGGCCTTCGCTGCGCCGGAGCGACGCAGCGCGCCGCTCCAGCTACGCCTTGTCCGCCACGATCCGGAGCAGCTCCTCGTCGGCCGGCGCCAGGGCGGGGTGCGCCAGGCGGCCGAGGTGCGCGATCGTCTCCTCGGGCGTCCGCCCGACCACCCCGTCGCGCGCGGTCGCGGCCACCCCGGCGAGCGCCAGCTCGGCGCAGCGGACGCTCCGCTGCGCAGCCAGCCCCACCTTGAACGCGCAGCCCGGCTTGGCCCCGTCGCACAGCGCGCCCGCCACGCTGGCCAGCACGAGGTCCCCGCTCCGGCCCGCCGCCTCCGCGTCCCCGCCCAGCAGACGCGCGCAGCCCGCCGCCGCCCCCACGCTGGCGGCGTGGAGGGCGTTGCACAGCGGGGACAGCAGCCCGGTCGCGGCGCGGACGCGTCGACCCACGAGGTGGCTCGTGGCCAGGGCCGCCGCCAGCGCGGCCTCGCTCGCCCCGGTCCGCCGCGCCACGACCCCCACCGGGATCGTGGCCACGATCCCCTGGTTCCCCGAGAACCCGCTCGTGGTGACCGCGGGCCCGACTCCGCTCATGCGCGCGCGGGACGCGGCCATGGCCAGGAGCTCCGCCTCGAGCGCGGCGTCCTCGGGCGCGCGCCAGCCGGCGCCCAGCTCGGCGCGCGCCGCGGCCAGGTTGAGCTCGAGACCAGCCCGCAGGAACTCGGCGTCGTCCGCGTCGCAGGTCGCGGCGAGGGCGAACAGCTCCGCGAGCGAGGTCTCGGCGATCGGCGGCGCGGCCCCGGCGTCGGTCTCGCGCGGCGGCGGCAGCGGACGCGGGGCGCCGTCGACCTCGAGCTGCGTCAGCCGGGTGTGCGCGCCGTCGAGGACGGCGCGGGCCGTGCTGCCGGCGCTCCGCACGCGCGCTTCGATCCGGATCCTCGGCGGGCCGGACGCCGGCCGCGCCTCGACCCGGACCGCCCCGCGGGCGAGGAGCGCCTCGGCCTCGGCGAGGTGCGAGCCGCTGGCGCGCGCGAGCAACTCGATCGCCGCCACGGGGGCGCGGGCCGCGGCGCCGAGGGCCGCCGCCAGGGCTGCCCCGGCGCGGCCCGCGGCGGGGCCGGGCAGCCCGGCGCCGACGGCGTTCTTGTAGGTGCTCGGGTCGCAGCGGACCTCGACCTCCTCGATCGGTCCCTCGAGGAGCGCGGCCGCGGCCGCCGCCGCCAGCGCGATCGCGCCGGGCTCGGTGCAGCCGGCGGAGCGCTCCACTCCGGGCAGATGGCGTCGCACGCGCACGGGCACCTCCGCTCGGCCCGAGGATCCCTCGCTCGACCCGAGCCGACCAGCGTCGGGTCCACGGCGCGAGGAACCTCGGGTGGGGGCGCGGCTCCCACTGGTGGGGCGCGCCGGCCGTCCTGCGGTTCGTTGACAGTCCCCGGCGCCTCCGCTACCTTCCCCTCGCGACGTAACTCCTGTTTTGGAGCACACTCATGTCCTTTCTTCCGCGGTGGAGCTCGGCGCTGGGCGCCTTGGCGGTGTGGACCCTCGCGGTCGCGGCCGGGCCCTTGGCCGCGGGCTGCGCCATCGGCGATCAGCGGTTCGGGGTGGTCCTCGACCCGGCCTTGATCCCGCAGGTCAAGATCGGGACCTCGACCAAGCAGGACGTGCTGGACCTGTTCGGTCCGCCGACGAGCTACTCGCGCATCCCGGCCACGGCCGACATGGCGCTGCAGACCACCGACCAGGAGTGGCGGGCGCGCTTCCCGATCGAGGCGGCCAAGGCGGCCGAGGACGTGTTCGTCTACGAGTACCGCGAGGAGGAGGAGAGCTTCTTCAGCCTGTTCCTGTTCACCTACTTCAGCCGCGACACGCTGACCGACCGGCTGATGGTGTTCTTCGGCCCGAACGACGTGGTCAAGTACCTCGCGTTCGCCAAGCAGACCGACACCGAGTTCGAGCGCCCCGAGGACGAGTGAGCGCGCGGGCCGCCGGCCTCCTGCTGCTCGCGCTGCTCGCCCCGCTCCACCTCGGTGGATGCGGGGTGCTCGCGCTGATCCACGACAAGATGCTCGGCCCGATCAGCCCGCTCGGCCGGATCCACCCGGCCGCGATCGGGGCCGAGTTCACCGTGACCTACCAGGGCGTCAGCGGCGACGTGAGCAACGAGCCGACCTTCAGGCCGCTGCCCCCCGACCTGCCCGACCGCGGTCGTCCGCTGCGCTACTGGAACATCGTCCAGGGCATGGTCGCGTTCATCCGCGGCATCTCGTTCGTGGTGTGGGGTGAGTCGCGCACGGGCACGCCGCTCCCCCCCGAGCGGGTCGGGCGCCTCGCCCCGGGGATCAGCGCCCAGGAGGCCCTCGAGGCGCTCGGGACCCCCAACCTGTGGCTGCGCCGGACGGGCGGCAGCATCATGGCCTACAAGGCGGAGCTCGAGACGTTCTTCGCGTTCTACCTCGGCATGCCGCCGTTCGTGGACAACTTCAACCCGATCCCGGGGCTGAGCTCGCTCACCTTCCGCTGGAACTACCGGGCGGTCCGCCCCTACAAGACGATCCTGTTCTTCGACGCCGAGGACCGGCTCGTGTCGTGGTTCAAGAACGACCCCGACCGCGAGATCGACGTCGAGGCCGAGACGGCCGCGCCGGCCGAGGCGGGGGAGTGAGGCGCGCGGCGCTGCTGCCGCTGCTCGCGCTCCTCGGCTGCACGATCACCACCGAGTGGCGCGGCGACGAGACGATCGTCCGGCAGACCCTCGCGGCGGGCGAGCGCGGGATCGGCGAGGCGCTCGAGTGGCGCGCGGGCGAGACCACCCTGCAGGACGTCGTGGCCGACCTCGGCCCGCCCGACGAGATCGAGCGGATGGGCGAGGACCTGTGGGTCGTCTACCGCCACGAGTACCGCCGCTATCGCCGGCTGCAGATCACCGGCTACGGCGGCGCGCGGGTGTTCACCTACGACGACGGCAAGGAGGTCGACAGCGTGATCGTGATCGTGTTCGACCGCCTCGACCGCCTGGCGCACCACGGCACGGGCAAGTACTCGGCGGACTCGGGCCTGTATCAGGTCCTGCTGGACTAGATTCAGTCACCGCCGCCGCACCAGCACCTTCACCCCGTAGCGCGGGCGCAAGGTCGTGAGCGGCTGCGGGACCACGCGATGCCCCGGGACGGGGTCGAGGCGGTAGCGCTGGAGGATCCGCGCCAGGGCGAGCAGCAGGGTGACGTCGGCCAGCAGGTAGCCAATGCACAGGCGCTGGCCGCCGCCGTAGGGGAAGTAGGCGAAGCGCGGGCGGGCGGCCACCTGCTCGGGGAGGAACCGGTCGGGGTCGAACCGCAGCGGGTCGGGCCACAGCGCGGGGTGGCGGTGCACCACCCACTGGCTGAGCAGGAGCGGCGCGCCGGGCGGGATCGGGTAGCCGCCGAGGGCGTCCTCCTCGCGGGGCGTGCGCACGATCACCCAGGCGGGCGGGTGGAGGCGCATCGACTCGCGCAGGGCGCGCTCGAGCCCGCCGAGGCGCTCGAGGTCGCCGGGCCCCGGGTCGCGCCCGACGAGGACCTCGTCCACCTCGGCCTCGAGGCGCGCGCGGACCTCGGGCGCGCCGCCCAGCGCGTGCACGGTCCAGGCGAGGGCGCTGGCGGTGGTGTCGTGCCCGGCCACGAACAGGGTCATCACCTCGTCGCGCACCTGCCGGTCGCTCATGCCCTCGCCCGTCTCGGGGTCGCGGGCGTGGAGCAGGCGCGCCAGGAGGTCGGCCTCCGCCTCGCCCACCCCCGCCGCGCGCCGGCGCGCGATCAGGCCGTAGACCAGCTCGTCGAGCGCCGCCTGTGCCCGCCGGAAGCGGACCCGCCGCGGCGTGGGGATCGCCTCGGGCAGCCGGATCAGGCTCCAGGCGGCGTGATCGACCCACGCGTTGACCTCGACCAGCGCGCGTCCGACCGTGGCCGGGTCGCGCTCGAGGTGCTCGCCGAACAGCGCCGTGAAGATCACGCGCTGCACCAGCGCGCTCGCCAGGGGCGCCACGTCGATCGGGCGGTCCCGCCGCGCCGCCTCGTCGAGGGGCCCCAGGGCCTGGTCGATCGCCGCTAGGATCGCCGGGGCGGCCGCCAGCAGACGCGCGCGCTGGAAAGCGGGCTGCATCAGGCGCCGCTGGCGCAGCCAGGGCTCGCCGTCGTTGACCGCCAGCCCGCGCCCCATCACCGGCTCGATCGCGGCGAGCCCGGATCCTTTCCAGTAATTTCGCGCGTTGTCCTGCAGAATGTGCCGCACATGAGCCGGGTCGCTCACCAGATACAGCGTGAACTTGCCGAGGCCGACGCGGGCCAGCCCGCCGTGGTCGCGGGCCACCTCCTCGAAGAACCGCAGCGGGTCGCGCCAGATCCGCGGGAGGACGCCCACGATCGGGAGCCCGCGCGGCCCCGGCGGGACGGCCGCCGGGGCGCTCGCCTCGCTCGACATGGCCAGCCCGCCCCCTCCGCGCGCGCGGCGCGCGGGGCCCACTCTACCCGTGGCGCGAGGAGCGCCCCAGCGGCGGCGCTCGCGCTCGCCGTGCTCCCGCTCCTGGGCTGCACGGCGACGCCGCCCCGCTCCCCGCTCCCGGTGGTGCAGGCCGAGAGCCCGGCCGAGGTCGTCGAGGTCCTGGCCGCCCGGGTGAAGGTCGGGTCGCTGGCCGGCGCCGTGCGCATGACCTACGACGGGCCCGCCGTGCGGGGCACGTTCGACGCGGTGGCCCTGTATCAGGCGCCCCGCCGGCTGCGGTTCACGGCCTTCAAGGACCTCGTGCTCGCCACCCACGACATCTTCGACCTCGCCCTCGGGCCCGCTGGCTACGCGCTGGAGTACGACCCCGAGGACGCCGGCGAGCCGCGGCGGTTCGAGGGCGCGGCCGAGGCGCTCCCGCGCGACCATCCGCGGTTCGCGGGCTTCCACTGGGCGGGCGAGGCGCTGTTCCTGCCGGGCGGCGGCGAGGGCGCGCACGTCGTCGCCGACGAAGGGGACGAGGTGGTCGTGGCCGCCACCCTCGCCAGCGGCGCGGCCGTGCGCTGGACCGCCCGCCGCCCCACCCTGGAGGTCACGCGCGCCGACGTGGACGCCCCCGGCGGGCGGCGCCTGCGGATCCACTACGGCGACTACCGCCGCCACGGCGCGCGGTTCATTCCGGGCGCGGTCCGATTCGAGGACCCGGGCGACGGCGTGCGGATCGAGGTGGTCGTGCGCCAGCTCGAGCTCGACCCGCCGCTCGAGCCCGCCGACCTCGAGCTCCCCGCCAGCGGGCGCGAGGCCGGTCGGTGAGCGCCGCGCTCGGCCGCCTGTCCGAGGCCCTCCTCGTCCGTCCGCGCCGCGCCCTGGCGCTCGCGCTGGTGGCGCTGGCCCTGGCCGGCCTCGCCGCCTCGCGGCTCGAGCTCCTGACCGACCCCGAGGACGTCGTCAGCAGCCCCGCCCTGAGCACGCTCGAGCGGGCCAGCGACCTGTTCGGCCTGGGCGAGCGCGCCTACGTGCTGGTCGAGGCCGAGGAGGCCCGCGAGCGCGACCTCCTCCGCTTCGCGCAGGCGCTCGAGGCGCGCCTCGCCGACGCGCCCGCGGTGGCGGCCGTGGAGTACGGCCTCCCGGTCTCGCCCGAGGAGGTGGTCGAGCGGCTGGTGCTCCCCTACGGCGCCCTGTACTTCGAGCCCGAGGCGCTCGCCTATCGCCTCTCGCCGGAGGGGATGCGCGCCACGCTCGAGCGGCAGATCGCGCGCCTCGGCCTGTTGGGCCTGGGCGAGGCCGAGGTGTGGGTGGAGCGCGACCCGCTCGAGCTGCACCGCCCGCTGGTGGAGCGGGTCTCGACGCTGCGCGGCAGCCTGCGGTTCGCGCCCGACTCGCCCTTCACCCTCTCCGCGGACCGCCGCGCGCTGCTCGTGACGGTCGTCGGCGCGCAGGGCGCGGGCGACCTCGCCCAGGCCAAAGCGCTCACGGCCGCGCTCCAGGGCGCGGTCGCCGCCGCCCGCGCGGAGCCCTGGGCGCGCGGGCTGACCGCGCACCTGGCGGGCGGCCCGCTGCTGGCCGCGGAGAGCGCCCGGATCATCGCCGACGACGTCGTGCGGAGCTTCACCTCCTCGGTCGTCCTCGCGCTGCTGCTGCTGGCCTTCGGGCTGCGCCTCGGGCTGCACCGGGTGGCGCTGCTCATGCTGCCGACCTTGTGGGGCGTCGCCGCCGGGATCGGGCTGTACGCGCTGCTCCGCCCCAGCGTGGTCGCGATGGCGCTCGGCTGCTCGGCCACCCTGGTGGGGCTGGGGGTCGACTTCACGATCCACCTGACCGCCGCGGCGCGCGCCGCGCGGGCGGCTGGGCTCGGGCCGCTCGAGGCCGCCCGGGCTGCCGTGGCCGAGACGCGCGGGCCGCTGGTCTTGGCGACCATGACCTCGTTCGGCGCGTTCCTGGCCTTCTTGGTGGCCGAGCAGCGGTTCTTGGTCGACATGGGCCTGCTCACGGCGTGCGGGCTGCTCACCTGCCTCCTGGGTGCGCTCCTGTTCGTGCCGCCGCTCCTGGCGGCGCTCCTGCCCGAGGCGAGGGTCAAGGGGGAGCCCGCCCCCACCCGCGACCTGGGCGCGACCGCCCTGGCGCGCGGCTGCCGGCGGCGGCCGGGCCTCACCCTCGCGAGCGCCGCGCTCGCGAGCGCCGCGGCGGTGGCGCTGCTCGTGTGGCGCCCCCCCGGGCTCGAGAACGACCTGCGCGACCTGCAGGCGCGCGACTCGGCCCCGCTCGCGGCCCAGGCGCGGATCGCCGAGACCTTCGGCGGAGGGCGCGACCCGCTGGTCCTGCTGATCGACGCGCCCAGCGAGGAGCAGGCGCTCGCCGCCGCGCAGCGCCTCGACGAGCACCTCCTCGCCATGGTGCGCGACGGGACGCTGGCGGCGCGCAACTCTGCCGCGGCGTTCCTCCCCGGGCCAGTCGAGCAGGAGCGAGCGCTGGCGGCGCTCGGCGCGCTCGACCCCGCGCGGGTGCGCGCCGACGCGGTCCGCGCCTTCGAGGAGGTCGGGTTCGACCCGTCGGCCTACGGCGACTACCTCGACGGAGTGGCCGCGGCCGCTGCGCTGCGCGCCCCCCTCGACCTGGCCACGGTGCGGGAGCGCGGCCTGGGGGCGGCGGTGGACCGGCTCGTGACGCGCGGCGCCGACGGGCGCGGCTACGCGCTGGTCCTGCTCCAGCCGGCGGGCGACGTGTGGGAGTCCGCCGAGCGCGCGCGGCTGGTGGGGCGCGTGGGCGAGGCGCTCGCCGCCGCGCAGGTCGACGCGGCGCTGTCCGGCGTGCCGATCGTGTCCGCCGAGTCGGCGGAGCGGGTGGCCAGCGCGTTCTCGCGCGTGTCGCTCCTGACCGCGGTGGGGGTGGTGCTGGTGCTGCTGCTGCGGTTCCGGGCCGCGCTCCCCGCCGCGATCGCGCTGACGCCGGCGGCGCTCGGGACGCTGTGGAGCGGGGCGCTGCTCGGCCTCTGCGGCTGGCAGCTCAACCTCATGAACCTCGGCGTGCTGCCCATGATCCTGGCGCTCGGGGTGGACGACGGGATCCACCTCGTCTATCGCCACCACGCCGGCGACTTCGACGGTCCGGGGCTGCGCGCCACCATGACGGGGGTGCTCCTGACCTCGCTGACCACCATGGTCGCGTTCGGCGGGCTGGCGGGGTCGCGCAACGTCGGGATCGCCTCGGTCGGCGTGCTGGCCGCGGCCGGCATGGGCGCCTGCCTGCTGGCGTCGGTCACCGTCGTCCCGGCCGCGCTGGCCCTCCTCGACTCGCGCCGCGCGAGTACGCTGGA
>CAZMSZ010000029.1:21074-34074 GCA_964569055.1 uncultured Planctomycetota bacterium
CGCCTTCGCCCGGGCGGGTATCGTGGCCGCCCATGCAGCCCATCGCGATCACCGGCTACGGGCTGACCACCGCGCTCGGACGCGGGGTCGCCGCCAACTGGGAGCTGTTGAGGGGCGGCGCCTCGGGGCTGCGGCCGATCAGCTCGTTCGACGCCTCGAAGCACCTCGTGCCCTCGGGCGGCGAGGCCCCGCCCCTCGAGGGCGCCGGGCCCGACGACGACCGCCGCGAGCGCGCGCACCGCTACCTGCTCGAGGTGTGCCGCGAGGCCCTGGCCATGGCCGGGCTCGAGCGGGCGCCCGACCCCGAGCGGACCGCGCTGGTGGTGGGCTCCTCGCTGGCCGCGCAGGCCTCCGCCCCGCGGTTCTGGCGCTCGTACTTCGCGCGCGGCGCGGCCGAGGCCGACTACGCGGCCCTGCGCAGCTACGACGTCGAGCTGCGCCTGGCGGACCTGTGCGAGCGGCTCGAGGTGGGCGGGGAGGCGCTGCTGGTGTCCAACGCCTGCGCCGCGGGCGCGACCGCGGTGGCGGTCGGGGCGGACCTCCTCCGGCTGGGGCGCGCCGACCTGGTGATCGCCTGCGGCTACGACGCGCTCGACGTCCACACGCTGAGCGGGTTCGCGGCGATCAAGGCCCTCGCCCCCGAGGTGCGCCCGTTCGGGCGCGAGCGCGGCGGCATGCAGCTCGGCGATGGGTTCGCCGCGCTGCTCCTCGAGCCCGAGGCGCCGGCGCGCGCGGCGGGCCGGCCCGCCCTCGGGCGGCTGCTCGGCTACGGCGAGTCGGCCGACGCGCACCACCTCACCCAGCCCGACCCCGAGGGCGGCGGGGCGGCGCTCGCCATGGAGCGCGCGCTCGCGCTCGCGGGGGCGGACCCGGCGCTCGTCGACACGATCAACGTCCACGGCACCGCGACCCCGAGCAACGACCTGGCCGAGGCCCGCGCCATGCGGCGTGTGCTCGGCGAGCGCCTGGCCGCGGTGCCGCTCACCGCCAGCAAGCCCGCCGTGGGGCACGCGCTCGGCGGGTCCGGCGCGGTCGAGGCCGTGATCGCGCTCCACGCGCTCCGCGAGGGCGTGCTGCCGCCGGTGCCCGGCGCCTGGGAGCGGGACCCCGAGTGCGGGCCGCTCGACCTCGTGGGCGCGCCGCGCGCCACGGCCGCGCGCACCGCGCTCAGCAACTCGTTCGGGTTCGGCGGCTGCAACGCCAGCCTCCTGCTGGCGCGCGCCGACGAGGAGCGGCCGTGAGGGAGGTCGCGATCACCGGGCTGGCGACGGTCTCGCCCGGCGGGATCGGCGCGGACGCGCTGTGGGAGCGCCTGCTGGCCGGCGCGCCGCCGCCGCTCGCGGCGGGGCCGGCGCGGCCCGGGCTGGCGCTGCCCGCGGCCTGCGCGTTCGGCGAGGAGCTCCCCGCGGAGCGCTGGGCCGACCCGCGGCGCGTGCGCAAGGCCTCGGGCGCGACCCGCCTGGCGGTGGTGGCGGCGCGCCTCGCGGTCGCGGACGCCAGCTTCCCCGAGGACGCCGAGCTGCGCGCGCAGACCAGCGTGGTCCTCGGCACCTGCTTCGGCTCGAACGGCTACTACCTCAAGTTCCACGAGCGGGTGCTGGAGCGGGGCCCGGCCGCCGCCAACGCCGTGCTGTTCACCGAGAGCGTGTTCAACGCCCCCGCCGGCCACGTCAGCATGGACCACCGCCTGCACGGCGCCAGCCTGGCGGTGGCGGGCGGCGAGGAGAGCGGCCTGTCGGCGCTGATCCTGGCCCACGACCGGCTGCGGCTCGGGGCCGCCCGCGCCGCGATCGCGGGCGGGGTGGAGGAGTACGCCGACCTGGTCCACGCCTCGCTCCTGAGCGAGGGGCGCGCGGCCCGCGACGCCGCGGGCGGGCTGGGCCCCATGCCCGGCCCCTTCGCCGAGGGCGCGGCGGCGCTGGTCCTCGAGGAGGCCGCCGCGGCGCGCGCGCGCGGGGTGCGGGTGCTGGCCACGGTGCGCGGGGCCGGACGCGCCCGGCCGCTCCTGCGCGACGGCGAGGCGGCGGGGGCGCGCGCGGCGGTCCGCGCGGCGCGCGCGGCCTGCGCCGACGCGGGGATCGCGCCCGACGACCTCGATCTGGTGGTCGCGGGCGGGGCCGGGGGCCGACGCAGCCGGGTGGAGCTGGCCGCGCTCGCGGCGCTGTTCGCCGAGGCGCCGGCGCGCGAGCGCTGGCTGTGCGCGCCGCAGGCCCAGTGGGGCGAGGGGTTCGCCTTCGCCTCGGCCGCGCTCCCCGTGGTCGCCGCGCGGGCGCTCGCGGGCGGCGTGATCCCGCCCGGCTGCCCCGGCGCCGTCCCCCCGGCCGACTGGCCGGCCGCGCTCGGGTGCGCCGAGGGCGCGCGCCCCGCGCCGCTCGAGCGCTGCCTGGTGCTGGCCACCAGCGACCCCGGCGCGGCCGCGGCGGTCGTGCTCGGCCGAGGCTGAGCGTGGCCGAGCACGTCGTCCTCACGGGCGCGGGCCTGGTCTCCCCGGCCGGCGCCGGCTTCGCCGCGCTCGACGCCGCGCTGGCCGAGGGACGCACGTGCCTGGGGCCGCTCCCGCCCGAGGTCGCGGGCGGCCTGCCGCTCGACTTCGGCGGGCGCGTCCCCGCCGCCCTCGAGCCGCCCACGCCCGGCGAGCGCGCCCTGGCCTTCGCGCGCCCCGCGCTCGACGAGGCGCTCGCCCAGGCCGGGCCGTCGCTCGACCCGGCTCGGACCGGCCTGGTGCTCGGCTCGGGGCTCGGGACCATGGAGCGGACCGAGGCCGCGCTCGCGGCGGGCGCGCTCGGCGACGCGGCGACGCTGGCGGCGCTCCACCCCCACGCGCTCACCGCGGCGCTGTGGGGCGAGCGCGGCCTGGGCGGCCCGCGCCGCACGTTCGCGGTGACCTGCGTCTCGGGGCTGCTCGCGCTCGAGCAGGCGCTGTGCGACCTCGAGCTCGGGCGCGCCGACGCGGTGCTGGTGCTCGGGCTCGAGACGCTGAGTCGCACGATCCAGGCCGGGTTCTGCGCCCTCGAGGCGCTCTCGCGCACGGCGGGGCCCGAGCTCCCCAGCCCGACCGACGGGATCGTGCTCGGCGAGGCGGCCTGCGCGCTGGTCCTCGAGCGCGAAGGCGCGGCGCGCGCCCGTGGGGCTCGGCCGCTGGCGCGGCTCCTCGGCCACGCGCTGCGGGCCGACGCGGTCCACCTGACCTCACCTGCGCTGGAAGGCGAGGGCATGCGCGCGGCGATCGGGGCGGCGCTCGGCGGTCGCGCTGCGGAGAGCGTCGCCTGGGTCACGTTGACGGCCCCAGGCTCCCCCGCGTACCGCGAGCTGTACGCGCGCGCCCTCGCCCCGGCGTTCGGCCCGGACTGGCGCGCGCGCGCGACCTCCTGGGAGGACGCGACCGGGCACCTCCTGGGCGCCTCGGGACCGGTCGGGATCGCGCACGCGGCGCGCCTGCTCGGGGCGCGAGGCGGCGCGGCCGCGCTGGTCCTGACGGTGGGCTTCGGGGGCCTCAACGGCGCCACCCTGGTCGGCGCGGCGGACCCCTCGTGAGCGCTCCGCTCGCGCTCCTCGGGTCGGCCGTGCGGACGGAGGGCCCGCGCGACCTCGAGGACTGGTTCCCCGGGCGCTGGGACCCCAAGCGCGCCCTGCACGCCGACCTGCGCCCGCTGGTCGCCGCCGCCGCGGCGGCGCTCGAGGCGGCGGACCTGTGGCGCCCGGGCGAGCGCTCCGCGCCGGTGGAGGGCGGCCTGGTGGTCGCGGTCGATCACCACGGGTGGGGTCCGGCGCTGCGGTTCGCGCGCGCGGCCGGGAGGCCGCGCCCCTCGGACTTCCTCCACTCGCTCCCCTCCACGCCGGCCGCCACGCTGGGGATCTTGTTCGGCCTGAGCGAGACGCAGGCGACCGTGCACACCGGCGCGGGCGCCGGGCTGGCGGCGCTGGCGCACGCCGCCGACCTCGTCCGCACCGGCCGCCTCGCGCGCGCGCTGGTGGCCGGCCTGAGCGCGGTCGACCCGACGATCACCGCGGCCTTCGGCGAGGCGGCGCCGCTGCGCCTCGCCGCCGCGCTGGTGGTGGCGCGCGCGAGCGGCCCCGCGGGCCCGCGGCTGGAGGTGGAGACCGCCCCGCCCGGGGCCGAGCCCTGGCCCGGCGAGCCGGCGCGTCTGCCCGCGGAGGCGCTGTCAGGGGACATCGCTTCGGGTTACCGTGTCCTCGCCGCGCCCACCCTGGCGGTCGTGGCGCGCGCGAGCGAACGGAGCGGGGAGTGGTTGCTGCGCCACCGCGACCCGTGGTTCGGGGACGCCGCCGCGGCGCGGGTGGTGGGGCGCTGAAGGAGGCAGCGGTGGCGAGCGACGAGCAGAAGCTGCGGATCAAGCAGATGCTGGTCGAGAACCTGCAGATGCGAATGGCGCCCGAGGACATCGGCGACACGATCGCCCTGTTCGGCGAGGAGGGGCTGGGGCTCGACTCGGTGGACGCGATCGAGGTCGTGGCCGGGATCGAGCAGCAGTTCGGCTACGCGTTCACCAACGAGGACGAGGCCCGCGCCGCCATGGCCGACGTCGCCACCCTGGCCGAGTTCCTGATTGGCAAGGGCAAGCTGTAGCCCGTGGCGGTCGACCTCGAGCCGTGGAGCCCATCCGCCGGGGCGGCGCCCGACCGCTTCGGGGCCTCACGGCCGAGCGACCTGGCCCCGTTCCGCGAGCTGCCCGTGGCGGCGCGCTCGCGCGCGCTGCTCGAGGTCAACGCGCTGCTCGGGGCGCTGGTCTGCGAGCGCGCCCTCGACATCCTCGCCGCCCTGGGAGTGGGCCCCGGCCCGCTCGACGCGAGCGGCGACGCGCTCGCCGCGCGAGCGGGCGTGCACCCCGACCGGCGCGCCTCGTTCGACTGGCTGCTGGCGCTGCTCGAGAGCCGCGGCCTGCTGCACCGCGGGGCGGGCGACGCGTTCGCGCGGCTCGATCCCGCTCCCTGGCCGCGCGAGACGCTCGCGGCCGCGCTCGCCGAGGCCGAGGGCGCCGCCGGCTCGAGCGTCGCGCTGGTGGAGCGCGCCGCGGCGCATTACCCCGCGGTGCTGCGGGGCGAGCGGCTCGGCGCCCGGGTGCTGTTCTCGGCCGACTCGCTCCCGCTGTGGGCGGCCTACTTCGACAACGCCACGCCGGTGACCGCCGCGGTCAACGCGCTGGCGGCGGCGCTGGCGGAGCGCGTCGCGCCGCGCCGCCCGCTGAGCGTGCTCGAGGTGGGGAGCGGCTGCGGCAGCAGCGCGCTCGCCCTCGTGGAGGCGCTCGGCCCTCGCCTGGCGCACCTCACGCTGTCGGACAACGCCCCGATCCTGCTCGCCCGTGGACGGCGGGCCGTGGCCGCCGCCTTCCCCGCGCTCGCGCTCGAGGCTCGGCGGCTCGACCTCGACCGCTCGCTCGTGGCGCAGGGGGTCGCGCCGCGGAGCGTCGACGTGGTGCTCGGCGTCAACACGGCGCACGCCGCGCGCGCCCCCGAGGCGAGCCTGCGCTGGCTGGGCGAGGTCCTCGCGCCCGACGGCGCCCTGGTGCTCGGCGAGGCGGTCCGGGCCGCGCCCGCGCGACCGGTCGCCTTCGAGCTCGTGTTCCAGCTCAGCGACCGGTTCGCGGGCTTCTTCCCCTGGTGCTCCTGGGAGCCGCTCCTGCGAGCCGCCGGGTTCGCCGAGGTCGACCTCCTGCCGGGGGACATGGCCGAGGCGGTCCGGGCCTACCCCGACTTCACGCTGTGCGGGCTGGCCGCGCGGGGCTGGGCGTGAGCGTCGACCCGCTGATCGCGCGGCTGCCGCAGGAGCCGCCGTTCCGCTTCCTCGACGTGGTCGTGCGCCACGATCCGCCGCGCGAAGCGGAGGCCGAGAAGACGTTCCCGCCCGGCGACCCGATCTTCGCCGGCCACCTGCCGGGCGAGCCGATCGTCCCGGGCGTGATCGTGATCGAGGCCCTGGCGCAGCTCTCGGGCCTGGTGCTCGCCCCGCGCGACCTCGCGTCCGGCGGCCGGCTGCGCGGCTACCTGGCCGGGGTGTCGCGGCTGCGGTTCTTCCGCAAGGTGGGGCCCGGGGAGACGCTGCGGCTGCACGCCCGCCTCGAGCGGCGGCTCGGGTCCGCGGCGCTGTTCGCCGTGACCGCGCGGGTCGGGCAGGAGCGCGTGGCCGAAGGCTCGATCACCGTGGGAGGGATCGACGACGCCGCTGATGGCGCGGCGCGGCACGCCCCCAATCCCTGAGCCCCGAGCGCCTTGCGCTCGACCACCAACGCCCTGAGCGATGGTGGCGCGTGGTATCGTCGCGCCAACGACGAATCGCCCCGTCCGTCCACGCGTCCCCTGGGTCGATCCCTCATGCGCATCTGCGACCTGACGACCCTCTACATCGACGGCGGCGAAGGGGGCGTCAACACCTATCTGCTCGAGAAGGCCCGCTACCTGCAGGCGCGTCCGGGCGCGAGCCACATCGCGGTCGTGCCGGGCGAGCGCGACGAGCGGCGCGAGCTGTTCGGGAGCGTCGTCTACACGCTCCGCAGCCCGAGCTTGCCGAGCAACCCGCAGCACCGCGTGCTGACGCGCTTCGCCGAGGTGCGACGGATCCTGCGCGCCGAGTCCCCCGACATCGTCGAGGTCGACTGCGCCTACCTGCTCGGGCAGGTGGCGACCCGCGCGCTGACCGACGCCCCGGTGATCGGCTTCTACCACGTGCACCTCCCCACGTTCATCGCGCGCCCGCGCGCCTCGCGGTTCGGCTGGCTGTTCGCCGGCGCGGCCGAGCGGGCCACCTGGCGCTACGTGGACTACTGCAACCGCGCCTGCGACCGGCTGGTGGTGACCTCCCACGACATGTACCGCCGCCTGGCGCGCGCCGGCTTCGACGGGCGGCTCGAGCTGGTCCCGCTCGGCGTCAACCTCGAGCTGTTCCGCCCGCGCGCGGACGCCGCCCCGGTCCGCGAGGGTCGTCCGACCGAGCTGCTCTACGTCGGCCGGCTCAGCCGCGAGAAGGACCTCGCCACGTTGCTCGCGGCCTTCGCGCTGCTGCCGGACCCCGCGCGCTGGCGGCTGACCGTGGTGGGCGACGGCCCGGTGCGGGCCGACCTCGAGGCGCAGGCGGACGGCGACCCGCGGGTGCGGTTCCTCGGCATGCAGCCCTACGGCGAGGGGCTGGCCGCGCTGTACTCGGCCGCGGACCTCCTCGTCCAGCCCAGCCCCAACGAGACGTTCAACCTGACCGTGCTGGAGGGGCTCGCCTCGGGCCTCCCGGTGGTGGCGATCCGCCAGGGCGGGCCGCAGGACCTCGTCTCCGAGGAGGTCGGCGCCCTGGCCAACCCCGGCGATCCGGCCGACCTCGCGCTCCAGATCGAGGCGCTGGCGGCGCGGCGGATCCCGCCTGCGGTGTGCCGCCGGTTCGTGGAGGAGCGCTTCCCCTGGGAGCGCAGCTTCGACCGGCTGCTCGCGGTCTACGAGCGCGCGCTGGCCCACGCTCGCCTGGTGGGCTGAGGACGCGCGCGCCCGGGGCGGGGTGCCTCGGGCGGCCGAGCCCGCTAGAGTGGCTGCTGCATGGCGTTCAGCGGCAGCGTCTCGGCGATGGGCCTCGATCAGGTGATCGGGTTCCTGGCGAAGAACGCCCTCGACGGGGTGTTGATCGTCACCAGCGACGAGGCCCGCTTCGAGCTGTTCTTCGACGAGGGCCGCATCCTGTTCCCGATCGCGCGCCGGCCCGACAGCGGGCGGCTCCCGGCCGGCGACCTCGCCGCGCTCCGAGCGCGCGCCAAGCAGTTGCGCGGCGAGGAGCCGTCATCGCCGCGCAACCGCCGCCCGGCCTCGGGGCGCATGCGCCGGAGCGCGCTGCACGAGCTGCTCGGGCGGGCCACGGCCGTGTCGACCGGCGCGGCCCCGCCGCCACGCGACTCGGGCAAGCTGTCGCGCAAGGCGCTGGGCGAGCTGATGGCGCGCGCGCAGGACGTCGAGGCGGCGCGCAAGCGGTCGCAGCTCACCGAGGAGGTGGAGGAGCTGTTTCGCTGGAGCGAGGCCCGGTTCACGTTCGAGCCGGGCAAGGTGTCGTTCGACGTGCGGCGGGGCGTCGCGTCGGGGAAGACGCTGTGCCTCGACACCACCGCGCTGCTGATGGAGCTCGCGCGCCGCGCCGACGAGGTGCGCCGCTACCCGGTCCGCCCGCGCCGCCGCCGCGCGCCCGAGGCCAAGCCCGCCAAGGACGACACCCGCGTGGTCCCGCGGCTCGGCGAGGCCGAGTCCCCCTCCGGGCCGAGCGCCGACGCGCGGCTGCTCGCCGGAGACCTCGAGGGGATCGGCCTGGCCGCGGTGCTGCAGGCGCTGCGCGACAACCGCCACACCGGGACCCTCGAGATCCGCGCCGGCGGCCGCACCGAGCGCGTGCTGTTCTCCAGCGGCGAGGCGTTCTTGCTGCGCGCGCGGCGCAACGACGGCGACGAGTTCGTGGCCTTCTTCCTGGGCGAGTCGGGCGCGCGCGCCGTCAACGACCTGGCCCAGTCGGGGATTTGGGAGCTGGCGCCGCAGGTGGCCGAGGCTTCGCTCTCGAGCGACGAGCAGCGCGAGATGAAGGAGGCGATCCTCGACCTGTTGTTCTTCGACGACGCCGAGTTCGCGTTCCGCCTGGGCGAGCTGCCGAGCGAGTTCTTCCTCACGCCCATGGACGTGACCAAGGTCGCGCTCCACACCGAGCGCTTCCTCTACGAGGCGATCGGGCAGATGACCCGCTGGGACTGGGTCCGCCGCGCCACCGGCGGGAACGCGGCCGTGCTCCAGTTCGCGAGCGCCCCGCGCAAGCTGCAGGCGGTCCGCGACGTGGCGGACTGGCTGACCCTGGTCGACGGCCGCCTCACCCTGGACGACCTGGTGCGCGCCTCCGGCCACTCCCGCCTGGTGGTGGGCGAGACGCTGGCCCAGCTCATGGAGGCGGGTGCGCTGCGCAAGGTGCGGCGGGTGTAGGGCTGTCACCTCGTGCTCGCGCTCGTGCTCGTGCGACCGAGCACGAGCACGAGCACGAGCACGAAAGCTAAGCCGCAAGCTGCGCCGGGCTTCGCCGGCGCAGCTTGCGGCTTAGCCGCGGTACGTCTCGTCCTGCTGGATCAGCGCCGCGACCCAGCCGAACTGGCCCGAGGTGACCACGCTGTCGCAGTAGGAGCACACGCCGGCCTGGTTGATGCCATCGAGCGGGGCGCCGCAGTTGGGGCAGCCCTCGCCGACCGCCACCTTCTCGGCGGGCTGGCCGCGGCGGCGAATGAACGTCCAGTACTCCGAGAACATGCGCGGGACGCGGTCCGAGCCACCCACGAGCTTGCCCTTGGCGTCGCGGTAGACCTCGAACCCGTTGGCGAAGATCCGCACGGTGGCGGCGTCGTAGTGCCGGTCGCGCTCGAGCCTCACCAGGCGCATCGCGCCGATCTTGGGCTTCTCGAAGCGGTTGGTCAGCCCGCGCCGCTCGAGGTCGGCGAGGTGCGCGAGGTGGGCGTTGAACAGGTCGTCGGTCTCGTAGGGGCGGGCCCGCTGCCAGTCCCGGTCGTTCCAGGCGTGCTGCAGGGCCAGGAACACGGCGCGCGCCCGCTTGTCGAGGTCGGCCTCGAAGCTCGGCTCGTCGGCCGCGAAGGCGCGCCGCTGCGCGTCGAGGTCGGGCGCGCGCACGTCGGGGTCGGTCGTGCCTTGCTCGAGCCCGCCGCCGAGCTTCAGGTTGGTGTCGGGGCGGTCGACCTCGCGCTCGACCCGGACCTTGGCCACGGCCCACGACGAGGCGCCCGCGTCGATCACGGTGTCGCAGTAGCTGCAGCGCCCCTCGCCCGCGAGGTCGACCGGCGCGCCGCAGCTGGGGCAGCCCAGGCTCTGCACGGTCTCGGGCGTGGGTGAGGTCGCGCCGGGCGGCCGGGTCAGCGTCCAGCGCTGCACCCCGTAGCGCGGGCGCGCCGGGCGCGGGCCGTCGCTCACCTCGGTGTGGTTGTACTCGAAGCGGACGTCGAGCCGCTGCGTGCCCCCGGGCTCCACCGTGACGCCGGTCACGTCGAGCGCCCCGATCACGACCTGCTCGTAGCGCCGCTCGGCCGCCTGGCTGGCGCGCTGCTCACGCTCGAGCCAGGCGAGCGCCTCGGGCTTGAGGTAGGGGCGCAGGAGCGCGAGGTCACCCTCGCCGCGCAGCGCCGTCACGCGCGTGAACAGCCGGCCGAGGAGCGTGATCAACACGACCCGCGAGAAGTCGGGGTCCGCCTCGCGGAGCGCCTCCCACGAGGCCGCGCTCGCGACCGGCGGGGCGCGGCGGATCGGCGCCCTGTGGCGCTCGACGCTGACGCGCTGCTTCGACTCGCTCAGCTTGTAGTAGACGCCGTACAGCACGAGCCCGCCGACGAGCGGGACGCCGACCTTGGGGTAGTAGATCACCAGGCGGATCACGAGCTCGATCAGCACGAACAGCAGCTCGCCGTCACCGCCGCCGCCGCCGCCGCCGCCGCCGCCGCCTCCGCCTCCGCCTCCGCCGCCGCCGAAGCTGCCGCCTCCGCCGACCCGCGCCAGGGCCTCGTCGCAGCCCAGGGCCAGGAAGGCCAGGGCCAGCGCCAGCAGCAGGAGCCGGCGCCCGCTCACGCCGCGCCTCCCGTGAGGCGCTCCCCGAACCGGGGCGCGTTCGCCAGCTCGTCGACGTCGTGCTCGTCGCGGGGGAGGCGCTCGCCGAGCGCGCGGCCCAGCGCCTCGAGCGCCTCGCACCAGCCCTCGGTCGGGTCGCCGGGCCCGCGCAGCGCCGCCGCGAACGGGCGCTCGAGCGCGGCCAGCTCCTCGGGCGCGAACCGCTCGCGCACGGCGCGGTCGGCGATCAGGGCGGCGTCGCGCTCGAGGAACGCGCAGTAGATCAGCACGCCCGTGCGGCCGCTCGTGCCGTCGATCCCGTGCTCGAGGAAGGCGAGGCGCGCCTCGCGCAGCAGCCCCGCTCGCCGGCCGGCGGGGAGCGTGAACAGCCGGCGCAGGTGGGGGCTCACCCGGCAGAAGGCCGCGCCGAGGACGAGGGCCAGCAGCGCCGACGGGAGCACCGCGACCGGGGCCACGGCGTGGTCGGAGAACAGCGCCCAGGCCAGGAACGCGAGCGCGCACACCCCGCCGAACGCCGCCTCCGCCAGGGCGTAGGAGCCCGCGAACGGCTCGGCGACCAGCACCAGCTCGGCGCCGGTGTGCGCCTCCGCGCGCTCGACCGCCGCGGCGATCCGCTCCGCCCCGTCCGGCCCGATCCGCACTCAGCCCTCGGACGGGGCGGGCTCCGCCACGGAGGCCGCGTCGTGCTCGGCGTCGGGCCCGGCCGGCTGCGCCACGTCCGGGGTCGCCGGCGTGCGCCGCAGCACGGCCGCGACCATGGGCGTCAGGGCCAGGGTGGCCGCGAGCCGCAAGGGCTTGCTCGCGTAGGTGATCCCGTAGGCCAGGCCGACCGCGCCGGCGATGGTGCCGGCCTCGTTCCTGGCGCCGTTCACTTCCACGCCGGCGACGATCGCGAGGGTGACCGCGCTCCAGGTCAGGACGAACAGCGCCATCCAGGTGCCGAGCGCGACCCAGCCGTAGCGATCGATCAGGTCCTTGAGCCGGGCCACGGGGCCTCCTCGCAGGCCCCGAGGTTACCACCGTCAAGCAACGCGGCGGGTCCCGGGTCCCTCGAGGAAGCCGCGCTCGCGCATCCACGGGTCGTCGTAGATCGTCGAGAGGTAGCGGTGGCCCGAGTCGGGGAAGATCGTGGCGACCCGGGCCTCGGGCCCGAGCGCGGCGAGCACGCGCCGCAGCGCCACAAGGCAGGCCCCGCTCGATCCCCCCGCGAAGATCCCCTCCCGGCGCGCCAGCTCGCGCGCGGCGAGGAACGCCTCGCGATCGGTGACCTGCACGAAGTCGTCGATCAGCTCCCACTCGACGCAGCCCACCGGCTCCTCGTCGCCCAGCCCCTCCAGCAGGTACGGGCGCGCCCGCCCGGGGCGGCCGGTGCGGAAGTAGTGGCTGAAGATCGAGCCCTCGGAGTCGACGCCGACCACCCGCAGCCCGGGGTCGCGCTCCTTGAGGTAGCGCGCCACGCCGCCCAGGGTGCCGCCGGTCCCCACGCCGCACACCAGCACGTCGAGCCGCCCCTCCACCTGATCCCACAGCTCGGGGCCGGTGGTGGCGTAGTGGGCCGCGTTGTTGGCGCGGTTGTTGTGTTGGTCGGGGAAGTAGCAGTCGGGCGTCTCCTGGACCACGCGCTCCATCACGCGCCCGTAGCTCTCGGGGTGCTCGGGCGGCAGCGCCCCGTTCACCCGCTCCACGGCGACCCCGAGCGCCTCGAGCGCGCGCACCTTGTCGGGGCTGGTCCGATCGCGCACCACGACCTTGCAGCGATACCCCTCCTGGGCCGCCACCATGCCGAGGCCGAGCGCGGTGTTGCCCGAGGAGGCCTCGACCACCACGTCCCCGGGCCGCAGCAGCCCGGCCCGCGCCGCTTCGCGCAGCATGTGCCGCGCGACCCGGTCCTTGCTGCTCCCGGTCGGGTTCATCAGCTCGAGCTTGGCGAACGCCGTCCCGGGCAGCCCCGCGACCACGTTGCGCAGCCGCACCAGCGGGGTCTCGCCCACGGCCTCCAGCACCGAGTCGTAGGCCCGCCGCCGCGTCGGCGCAGCCGCGAACCCCGCCCGGAACAGCGCCACCCAGTTCTCCACCTCCGCGGGCGCCACCCCCGCCCGCGCCGCGGCCCGCTCGAGCGACAGCTCCCCGGCGGTCACCCGGCGCGCCCAGGCGATCCGCTCCTCGGGCGCGACGGTGACGGTGCGGGTCGGAGCGGGGTCGGTCACGGGGCCCTCCTCGGAGATGCAGACATCCCCTCTTCGGCAAGGAGCGGGGGCCGGCTGGAGGCGGATTCGGACTCGGACTCCGACTCCGACTCCGACTCCGACTCCGACTCCGACTCCGAATCCGAATCCGATTCCGGCTCCGAGTCCGAGTCCAAGTCCGAGTCCGGAGTGACCTGCGGACTGCCACTCCTTGCCGCTTGCTGCGGGTG
>CAZMSZ010000030.1:0-34073 GCA_964569055.1 uncultured Planctomycetota bacterium
CGAGCCGTTGCAGGACGACAGCTCACTTCCTTGCCCGTCTCTTCAGCGCGCCGTCGCACGTGCGACAGCTCCCTTCCTGGCCCGCACCACCAGCGAGCCGTCGCAGGACGACCGCTCCCCTCCTTGCCCGCCGCGCACCGGGCGCCCTCGCGCCTGCGACAGCGACTAGCGCCGGAGCCTCGCGCGGGCCCAGCTGAGGCGGTAGTCCCAAGGCGAGGGTGGCGCAGCCTCGAGCGCGCGCTGGTAGGCCGCTTCAGCGGCCGCAGGGCCTTCCGCCAGGTCGCGTTGCAGCGCGGCGTAGAAGCCGAGGTAGCCGAGCGTCTCGGGCGCCATCGCTCCGACTCGCTCGCGCAGCTCGTCGAAAGACGCCTCTCCGCGCGCCCAGCCAGCAATCGCGCCGTACGCGTCGCCGGCGGAGTCGTTCGGCGGCCCGGGTGGCTCGCCGAGGAGCGCGAGCCAGACCTGCAGCTCGGGCTCGCTCGTGCCGCGAAGGAGCTCTCGAGCGGCCTCGCGGTCGCCGCGGAACGCCGCGCAGAGCGCTCGATACGTCCGGGCCACGTCGGCGAACTGGCCCTCGGGCTCCTCGAGCAGCAGGCCGGCTTCCTCGTCCGCAGCATCGATCCGTCCGAGGTCGAACAGCGCGTGCATCAGGCAAACCCGTGCGTTCGCCGCGAGCTCGCGCTCGCGGATCGCCCTGCGGAGATACCCGATCGCATCGGCCGGCTCGCCAGCCTCCAGGAGCTCGTACCCCCGCTGGAACGAGGCGCCGTACTCCGGCTGTATGAACTCGAGGTGACCGAGACGAGCCCACTCGAGGAAGGCGACCGCGACCGCTCCGGCGCCGATCGCACCCCACAGATCGTCCGTCCGGTGCCAGATGTAGTGCCCGAAGGCGGCGGCGAGCACCAACCTGAGCGCGAACTGCGCTCGGCGGTCCCAGGCGAGCGCGCCGCTCAACCGGACCAGGAGCGGTAGCGGCCGTTCGGCTCGGCCGCAGGCGGCGCAGGCCTCCGCCTCGGTCCAGCACTCGGCGTGCTGGATTGCGTCGCACCCCGCGCAGCGTCGGTTGCGCTCGCGGTGCTCCACCTCCTCGTGGCAGTAGGGGCACTGAGCGGAGCGATCGCTGCGCAGTCGGAGCCGCAGGTCGGGCATCGCGCGCAGTCTAGCGAGCCCGCCTCAGCAGCGGTCGCGCGCCGGCCGCCCGCTCAGCCCCGCAGGGGCTCGGAGCGCCGGCGGACGTCGTACTCCAGCGAGGCCGTGAGCGGGTAGGTGCGGCCGTAGGCGCGCAGGAGGGGGTAGCCGCGCTCGTCGTGGTCGAGCTCGACCACGGCGCCGCGGGGGATGTGGTCGACCACCTCGCCGTACTGGAAGGTGCCCTTGAGGCCGTAGATGTCGCCGATCATTCGCCGCTTCTCAGCCATGGCTCGCTCCGTCGTTCAGCGGTCGGCCCGGGTGGCCCGGGACACGATCTCCTTGTCGAAGTAGTTCGTCCGCATGCCGGCGTCGATCACCAGCCCCTGCGCGTTGATCCCGCTCGAGCGGGGGGAGAGCAGGAACGCGACGGCGTTCGCCACCTCCTCGGTCTGGACCGCCTGCTTGCGCAGGGTCGCCTGCTCGGCGAACAGGTAGTTGGGCACGTAGTCGGGGATCCCGGCCGAGGCGCTGGTCTTGAGCAGGCCGGCGCGGACGGAGTTGAAGCGCACGCGGGTGTCCTGCGAGAAGCTCTTGGCGAGGAACACCACCGCCGAGTGGAGGGCGGCCTTGACCGGCGCCATGTAGCCGTAGTTCTGCGAGGCCATCTCGGTGGTCGAGATCCCGATCGTGACCACCGAGGCGTCGGGGTCGAGGTGGGGCGCGAGCGCGTTGGCGCAGGCCACCAGCGAGAAGCAGGAGATGTCGACCGCCTGGAGGAAGTCGGCCCGCACCGTCTGGTGGAACGGGACCAGCCCCTGCGAGTAGTTGGCGAAGGCGAGCGAGTGGACGAAGCCGTGGAGCGGCGCGTACTGCGCTGCCTCGGCCGCCAGGCGATCGATCTCCTCCTGGCGCTCGACGTCGCACACGAGCAGCGGCTCGTCCTTGATCGCCTTGGCCCGGAGCTGCTCGTAGCGCTCCTTGGAGCGGCACACCCACACCACCTCGGCCCCGGCCTCGCGCAGGACCTTGCCGGTGTGGAACGCGACGCTCTTCTTGTTGGCGACGCCCATCACGAGGACGCGCTTGCCCTCGAGCTGCAAGAAGTCGGCGGGCACGGCGCTACTCCGTCGGCCTGGGCGCGAGCGCACACGCGAAGCTGGTCGAGGCCGCCAGCTTGCCGTTCACCTTGGCGCGCCCCTTGAGGTGGAACAGCTTGTCGAGCGCGTCCTCGAGCTCGACCTCGAGCTCGAGCACGTCGCCCGGGCGGACCATGGCCTTGAAGCGGGTGTCCTTGATCCGGGTCATGACCGGCATCAGCCCCGCCGCGAGCTGCTCCTTGGCGCGGCTCGACAGCAGGATCGCCCCCGCCTGGAACATGGCCTCGCACACCAGCACGCCCGGCGTGATCGGGAAGTCGGGGTAGTGGCCCGCGAAGAACGGCTCGGCCGGGTCGACCCGCTTGGTCGCCCGGATCGCGCGCTCGGTCAGCTCGAGCACCTCGTCCACCCACAGGAAGGGTGGGCGGTGCGGGATCGCCGCCAGGACCTGCTCGCGGCTCACCGGGCGGCCAGCTCCTGCTTCGCGCCCCACAGGTAGCGCTCGACGTTGTTGGCCTGGATCACGCCGTAGTTCACCGTGCCCAGCCAGCCCGACATGATGATCCCGACCGAGCCGGCGTGGTACAGCCCGCGGATCTGCGTGGGCAGGTCCATGCTGATCTTGAGCCCCTCGAACTTGGTGCCGAAGCTCGCCCCGCCCCAGTGGCGGGTGTAGCGCTTGAAGGTGCGCGGGGTCGCGGCCTCCTTCCACTCGATCTTGTCGCGGATCCCGGGGAGGTACTTCTCCTCGAGCACGTCGATCGTCTCGGCGATCAGCTTCTCCTTGGCGGCCTCGTACTCGGCCTCGTCCTCGAACTGCCAGTCCTCCCACCAGGCGTTGGTGGACGACACGATCGCGGTGCGCTCGGGGGTCACGCCCGGGCGGATGTCGGGGTAGTAGACCGAGAACGTGCGCGAGGTGGCGGGCTGCGCCAGCAGCGCCTTGGGGCAGTAGGTCGGGTGGCTCGACGTGAACAGGAGGTCGCCGATCCGCGGGATCGTGACCCCGTCCGCCAGGCCGAGGTAGACCTGCGTCGAGGAGTTGTTGAGGCGGACCTTCTCGACCTCGTGGATGAAGTCGGGCGCGAAGTGCTCGTCCCCCACCAGCTGGTGGATCGTCTGGAGCAGGTTGGCGTTGCTGAGCACCACCTGCGAGCGCACCTCGCGCCCGTTCACGACCACGCCCCGGGCCTGCCCGTCCTCGACGATCACCTGCTCGACCGAGGCCATGATCCGCACGTCGACGCCGTTCTTCTCCAGCTCGCGGCGCATCAGGCGGAGCAGCTTGTCGGTGCCGCCGCGGTAGATGTAGCAGCCCTTCGACATGAAGTTGGAGAACACGATCCCGTAGGTGATCGCCGGGTCGTCGGGCGTCGAGCCGTTGGCGTAGGTGATCGGCTCCATCAGGAACCGGACCACGTCGTTGCGCCCGGGGAAGTGCTTCTCGAACAGCTCCGCCGTGGTCATGTCGGAGCGGTCGTAGAAGTCCATCGCGTTCACCTCGGCGAAGAACGCGTCGACGACCGTCCGCTCGATCTTGAAGTGCTCCACCATCAGCCGGGTGAAGTCGGTCTTGTCGAAGTCGGTGACGAGGTTGTACTGCGGGTTCTCGAAGCGGATCCCGGGGACGCGCACGATGTCGTCCGAGATCTCCTTGCTCCAGTACTTCCGGCAGGTCTTGACCATGCCGTAGGGGAAGCCGTGGAGCGAGATGTCGAAGATCCGCCTGCCGCGCCGGGTGAAGAACGTCGCCAGCCCGCCGAGCTGATAGTGGTGCTCGAGCAGCAAGACCGAGTAGCCCTGCTTGCCGAGGCGGTTCGCCGCGGTCAGGCCGCCAAGGCCCGAGCCGATCACGATCACGTCGTAGGCCGACTTGATCCCCTTGAGGTGGTCGCGAGGTGGCATGTCACGCTCCTGCCTGCAGGACGCGGGCGTTGGCGATCGAGATCCCCGAGAGCATCGCGCCCACGATGCCGAGGAACCCCTGGTCGGTGCCGGCGAGGTACAGCCCCTCGATCGGCGTCAGGCCGCTCTTGACCTTCTTGGGCGAGCCGTAGATCGCGCCCTTGAGGTGGCCCGTGTAGAAGCGGACCGTCGTGGGCGTGAACACGTCGTCGCACACCACGTGCGGGCGGAAGTCGCCGAGCATCTCGACGAGCTTCTCCTGCTGGCGGCGGTACCAGGCCGCCTTCACGTCGGCGTACGGCTCGGGCTTGGCGAGCGCGGCCCAGCGGTCGTAGTTGGCGATGCTCGTGACCCGCAGCAGGCCCTCGGGCAGCGGCGCCTGGTGGTGGTAGTTGTTCGGCGCGCAGATCACGCCCGAGCGCACGTCGGCGAAGTCGTCGGGCGGGCGGTAGTCGAAGCGCGGCGAGTCGTTGTAGAAGATGATCGTCTGGTCGATCCCGAGGTCGCGCGGCTCGGCGTCGAGCACCATGATCGACTCCATGAAGCTCATGGAGCCGATCGGCGCCTCGTCGGCGGGGAGCGGCGGCAGGCCGTCGGCGCGGGCCAGCGTCTCGGGGTAGCCGATCGTCGAGAGCACGACCGGGGCCTCGATCACCTCGCCGCCGCCCTCGAGCGGGCGCGGCGCGGGCTTGGCGGTCGTGTTCCGCTTGGCCGACTTGGTGACCCCGCGCACCGCCTCGAGCAGCACGCCGCGCACGCGCCCCTCGTGGGTCAGGATCCGCTCGACCCCGCGCTGATAGCGCAGCTCGCCGCCGAGCTCGAGGAACTTGTCGACCAGCGCCGAGATCACGGTCCGCACGCCGCCCTCGGGGCGGGCGAACCCCTCCTTGAACAGCGCCTTGAACATGATGCAGTACTGGCCCATCTCCATCGCGTTCACCTGCGCGGAGCCGTAGTACATCAGCGGGCAGTAGAGCATCTCGACCAGCAGCGGGTCGGTGATCAGCTCCTCGATCACGGGGCGCGAGTCGACCGGCGCGGCGTCGAGGCTCAGGTCGTCGTAGTCGTCGATCAGCTTGGTGAGCCGGTCGAAGCCGTCGATCTGATCGGGGAAGGCGCGGCGCACCTCCGCCCGGAGCAGCTCGAAGTCGTTGCCGAAGCGCAGGCGCGCCCCGGGGAAGCGCACCTCCGAGCCGTGCTGCTCGCGCAGCGCGAACGCCTCGTACGGGATGCGCAGCTGGCGCAGCAGCTTGGTCAGCGGCGCGCGCTTCGCCCCGCGCGGCACGTAGTTCGTCATGGCGTGGAGGCCCACGTCGAACGCGCGCCGGTGGCGGTGGTAGTAGCCGTTGAGCCCGCCCGGCAGGTAGTGCCGCTCGAGGATCAGCGTCCGCTTGCCGAACATGGCGAGCCGGATCCCGGCCGCCAGGCCCGACATGCCCGCCCCGATGATGATCGCGTCGTAGCCCATGCGTGCTTCCGCGCCGGCGTCCGGATACGACGCGGGCGCTCCCGACCTCGAGGAGCGCCCGCCGCGCCGGCGTCGCGTTACTTGTCGGCGAGCTTGGGCGAGAGGTACTCGACGCAGGAGTCGAGCGTCGCCAGCTTGGGGTAGTCCTCCTCGGGGACCTCGACGCCGTAGCGCTTGCGCAGCTCCATCACGATGTCGAGGAAGTCCATCGAGTCGAGGTCGAGCTGGTCGCGCAGCCGGACGTCGGGCTTGACGGCGGAGAGGTCCTCGTCGGGGGCGATGTCGGCGATGATCTCGAGGATGACGGCGCTGATCTCGGTGGCCTGCACTGGGTATCTCCTGCGGCTCTGCTCTGGCGTGTATCCGGCTACTCGGCGAACCGCCGCACGATCACGGCGGAGTTGATCCCCAGCATGCCGAAGCTGGTGTTGAGGATCACGTCCACCTGCGGGACCTCGCGCGCCTCGTTGAGCACCAGGCCCGCGAGCTCGCACTCGGGGTCGAGCTCGTCGACGTTGATCGTGGGGTGGACGACCCGGTCCTCGAAGCTGGGCAGGTTCCCCGCCAGCTCGAGCGCCCCGGCCGCCCCCATGGCGTGACCGATGTAGCTCTTGGTGTTGTTGACGTGGACCTTCGGGTCGTCCCTGAAGACCTCGCGCACGGCGGCGCACTCCTTGATGTCGCCCGCCTTGGTCGAGGTGGCGTGCGTGTTGATGATGTCCACGTCGCTCGGCGTGAGGCCGGCCCGCTTCAGCGCCAGCCGCATGCACGCCGCCTGGCGCTCGGAGTTGGGGAGCACCGCGTCGGTGGCGTCGGAGTTGATCGCGTAGCCGATGAGCTCGCCCAGGATCGAGGCCCCGCGCGCCTTCGCCCGCGCCAGCGTCTCGAGCACGTAGATCGCGCCGCCCTCGGAGACCACGATCCCGTTGCGCGCCAGGTCGAACGGACGCGAGGCCTTGGTCGGGTCCGCGTGCTCGGCGAGCGCGCCCTGGGCGCGGAAGCTGGCGAAGATCCCGAAGGTGTGGATCGCCTCGGACACGCCGCCCGCGAGCGCCACGTCGACCTCGCCCATGCGCAGCTGCTGCAGGCCCTGGATCAGGCCGGCGTTCCCCGCCGCGCAGGCCGCGCCGATCGTGTAGTGCGGGCCGGTGATCCCGAGGTTGATCGTGACCTCGCCCGCGGGGTTGTTGGCGACCGTGCGCGGGTTGTGGTGGTGCGACCAGTACTTGACGTCGTGGTCGAACTTCGAGAGCGCGTGGACCTCGTTCTCGGTCTCGACGTTGCCGTGCTCGGTGATCCCGAGGTAGACGCCGATCCGGCTGCGGTCGAGCGCGTCGAGCTCGAGGCCGGAGTCCTTCAGCGCCTCGTGCGCGCAGTAGATCGAGATCGAGCCGGCGCGGGTGCCCTTCCGCAGCTCCTTGCGCTTCTGGTACTTCACCTCGTCGAACCGGCAGATCCCCGCCAGGGTCGGGCCGACGTAGCGGATCTCGTAGGGCGAGACGCCGCTCTGCTTCTCCAGCAGCGCCTTGCGGAAGTCCGCCAGGTTGTCGCCGTTGGGGGCGGTCAGCCCCAGGCCGGTGATGACGATCCGTTGCTCGGGCTCTAGCATCCTGGGTCCACCCTGGGCCGCGCGCCGTAAGGCCCGTCGGACGAGAGCGGAACGTTATCGCATCGCGCGCGCATCGACAAACGAAAGATCCATCAATCCGTCAACCCCAATCCGGTCTCCGCGCCCGTCTGGTAGCCCGCGTCCCAAGGGTCCTTCCCCCTAAGGCTTGCGACACGAAGTCCTCGCCCTTGACGCGCTCGAAACACGGGGCGGGGGCGCCCGCCCGGGGGAGGGCGGCCGGATCTTCGGCGGACGGCGTGCTAGACAGAGGGCCGGGCGGCGGCGCGGCGCCCGATCCGGCGGGGGTCCTTTCGCTGCCCCGCCCGCTGCGATAGACTCCGCGCCCCTCGCGAGGGCGCGATGCGCTACACCAACGTCCACATCCAGGCCTTCGGCCACGAGCTCCCCCCGCGCGTCGTCTCCTCGGCCGCGCTCGAGGACGCGCTGTCCCCGCTGTATCAGAAGCTGCGCCTGCCGGAGGGGCGGCTGGAGCTGATCAGCGGCGTGCGCGAGCGCCGGTTCTGGGAGCCGAACACCCGCCCGAGCACCGTGAGCGTCCGCACCGTCCGCGCCGCGCTCGAGCGAGCGGGCGTGGGGGTCGAGCGGCTCGGCGCCCTGGTCCACACCTCCGTGTGCCGCGACTACCTCGAGCCCGCCACGGCCAGCGTGGTCGCGGGCGCGCTCGACCTGCCTCGCAGCGCGATGGTGTTCGACATCTCGAACGCCTGCCTCGGCTTCATGAACGGGCTGGTCACGATCGCCAACATGATCGAGCTCGGCCAGATCCAGGCGGGCGTGGTCGTGGCCACCGAGGCCGGCGAGGGCCTGGTCGACGCCACCGTGGCCGACCTCAACGAGCGCGCCAAGAACGGGATCAACCGCAAGCACCTCAAGCCCGCCTTCGCCTCGCTCACGATCGGGTCGGGCTCGGTGGCGGCCGTCCTGGTGCGGGCCGACCAGGCCGGGCCCGGCGGGGCGCGCCTCCTGGGCGGCGCGTTCGCGCAGGCGACCGAGCACGCCGGCCTGTGCCGCAGCGCGCCCGACCAGGGCTTCGCCGGCGGGGCGCACCCGCTCATGGAGACCGAGTCCGAGTCGGTGCTCGAGAACGGCTGCGCGCTGGCGAGCGACACCTGGACGCGGTTCAAGGACAAGCTCGGCTGGAGCGACCGCACCCCCGACCGGATCTACTGCCACCAGGTCGGCGCCAGCTACCGCAAGGCGCTGTTCGACGCGCTCGAGCTCGAGGCCGACGAGGACTACCCCACCCTCGAGTTCCTGGGCAACGTGGGCTCGGTCAGCCTCCCGATCGGGGTGGCGCTCGCCGAGCGCGAGGGGCGCCTGCGCGCCGGCGACCGACTGGCCATGCTCGGGATCGGCAGCGGGCTCAACTGCGTGATGCTCGGGGCGGAGTGGACGTGAGCGGAGTGGACCTCGCGCGCATCCGCGAGCTCTACCCCTGGACCCCGCGCCGCTTCACGCTCCCGAGCGGCCCCACGATCAGCTACCTCGACGAGGGGCCGAAGGACGCGCCCGCGCTGCTGATGCTGCACGGGAACCCGACCTGGTCCTTCTACTTCCGCGGGCTGGTCGCGGCGTTCGCCGGGCGTTACCGCTGCGTGGTGCCCGACCACGTGGGCGCGGGGCTCTCCGACAAGCCCCAGGACTACCCCTACACCCTCGCCACCCACGTCGAGAACGTGGGCGCGCTCACCGAGCACCTCGGCCTGCGCGAGCGCGTCACCCTCGTGGTGCACGACTGGGGCGGCGCGATCGGCATGGGCTGGGCGCTGCGCCACCTCGACGCCGTCGAGCGCCTGGTGGTGCTGAACACCGCCGCGTTCCGCTCGCGCCGGATCCCGTTCAGCATCAACATCTGCCGGATCCCCGGCTTCGGCGCGCTGTGCATCCGCGGCTTCAACGCCTTCGCCCGGGCCGCGGTGATCCGCGCCGCGCGCACGCGCCTGCCGCGCGACGTGGCCTACGGCTACGTGGCCCCCTACGACGGCTGGGCCAACCGCGTGGCGAACCTGCGCTTCGTGCAGGACATCCCCATGCACCCGGGGATCCCCTCCTGGGACGCGATCGTCGAGATCGAGGAGGGCCTGCCGCGCCTGGCCGACCGGCCGATGCTGATCTGCTGGGGCGGGCGCGACTTCTGCTTCGACGACACGTTCCTCGCCACCTGGCGCGAGAAGTTCCCGCAGGCCGAGGTCCACCGCTTCGCCGAGGCCGGGCACTACGTGCTCGAGGACGCCGGCCGCGAGGTCGTCGCGCGCATGGAGGCCTTCTTGGCCCGCGCCGCCGAGCCCGCCGCGCGCGAGGCGGGCGCCTGAGCGTGACCGGCGCTCCAGGGCACCAGGCCGCCGCGCCGGGCGTCGAGGGCACGGTCCTGAACATCGCGCACCACCTGCCGCGCCAGGCGCGCGAGCGCCCGTTCCAGCGCGCCGTGGTGGTGCCCCGCGGCCGCGGCCGCGACGGGCGCGTCGCCTACGCCCACGCCACCTTCGCGCAGCTCGACGCGCTGTGCGACCGCTACGCCCACGCCCTCGCCGCGCGCGGCCTGGCGCGCGGCGAGCGGACCTTGATCCTGGTGCGCCCCGGGATCGAGCTGATCGCGCTGATGTACGCCGTGTTCAAGGTGGGCGCGGTGCCGGTGTTCATCGACCCCGGCATGGGGCTGCGCCAGCTCGTGGCCAGCGCCGCGCGGGTCGCGCCCCGCGCGTTCATAGGCGTGGCCGCCGCCCAGACCGCGCTGGCGATCGCCGGCCGGCGCGCGCTCGCGACCGTCGAGCACCGGCTGCTGGTCGGCGCGGGCTGGGGCGCGGGCGCGGTCCCGCTCGATCGCCTGGCCGAGGCCGCGCCCGACACCCCGTTCACGCCGGCCCCGACCCGGGCGGACGAGACGGCCGCGATCCTGTTCACCAGCGGGAGCACCGGCCCCGCCAAGGGCGTCGTCTACGAGCACGGCATGTTCGAGGCGCAGGTCCGCATGCTGCGCGAGGCCTACGGGATCGAGCCAGGCGAGGTCGACCTGCCCGGGCTGCCGGTGTTCGCGCTGTTCTCCGTCGCGCTCGGCGCCACCACCGTGCTGCCCGACCTCGACCCCGTCCGCCCCGCTGGCGTCGACCCCGCGGCGTTCGTGCGCGCGATCGAGGACCACGGGGTGACCTACTCGTTCGGCTCGCCCGCGATCTGGAAGCCGGTCACCGCCTGGTGCGTGGAGCGCGGCGTCCGCCTGCCGTCGCTGCGCCGGGTGCTGATGGCCGGCGCGCCGGTGCCGCCGCTGCTGCACGAGCGGCTGCGGCGGATCCTCGCGGACGGGGCCGACTCGCACACGCCCTACGGCGCGACCGAGGCGCTCCCCGTCGCCAACGCCACCGGGCGGGAGCTGGCCGAGACCGCCGAGGCCACCCGCGCCGGGGCCGGGACCTGCGTGGGGCGGGCGCTCCCCGGGGTGGAGCTGCGCGTGATCGCGATCACCGACGAGCCCCTCGCCGACTGGAGCGAGGCGCGCGAGCTCGGCCCGGGCGAGCGGGGCGAGGTGGTGGTCGCGGGGCCGAGCGTGACCAAGGCCTACGCCGAGCTCGAGGAGGCCACCCGCGCCGCCAAGCTGCGCGGGCCCGACGGCCGCACGTGGCACCGCATGGGCGACCTCGGCTACCTCGACGAGCAGGGCCGGCTGTGGTTCTGTGGGCGCAAGGCGCACCGGGTCGAGGCCGCCGCGGGCACGCTGTTCTCCGTGTGCTGCGAGGCGGTGTTCGACCAGCACCCCGGCGTGGCGCGCGCGGCGCTGGTCGGCGTCGGGCCGCGCGGGCAGCAGCGCCCGGTGATCGTGGTCGAGCCGCGCCCCGGCGCCTGGCCGCGCGGCGCCGCCGCGCGCGAGGCGCTGTTCGCCGAGCTGCGCGCCCTCGGCGCCGCGCACCCGCACACGGCCGCGATCGAGACGTTCCTGGTCCACCGCGCCTTCCCGGTCGACGTGCGCCACAACGCCAAGATCCGCCGCGAGGAGCTCGCGGTGTGGGCGGCGAAGCAGCTCGCGTGAAGGCGCTGGTCACCGGCGGCGGCGGCTTCCTCGGGCGCGCGATCGTGCGCCAGCTCCTCGCGCGCGGCGACGAGGTGCGCGTGCTCGGGCGCAGCGAGTACCCCGACCTCGCCGCGCAGGGCGTGGCGTGCGTCCGCGGCGACATCGCCGACGGCGAGGCCGTGGCCGGCGCCTGCGCCGGCGTGGACGCGGTGTTCCACACCGCCGCCCTGGCGGGGGCCTGGGGCCCGCGCGCGGCGTACGAGCGGACCAACGTGGAGGGGACCGCGTGCGTGCTCGCGGGCTGCGCGCGCGCCGGCGTGGGGCGGCTGGTGTTCACCAGCTCGCCCAGCGTGGTCGCCGCGCCCGACGTGCGCACGCACCACGAGGGGGTCGACGAGTCGACGCCGTACCCGACGCACTACCTCGCCGACTACCCGCGCACCAAGGCGGCATCGGAGCGGGCCGTCCTGGCGGCGAACGGGCCGACGCTCGCGACCTGCGCCCTGCGCCCGCACCTGATCGTGGGGCCGGGCGACCCGCACCTCTTGCCGCGCGTGCTCGCGCGCGCCCGGGCGGGGAAGCTCAAGGTGGTCGGCGACGGCGACAACCGGGTCGACCTGACCTACGTCGAGAGCGCCGCCCGGGCCCACCTCCTGGCGGCCGACCGGCTCGCTGCGCCCGACCAGGCGCCGGCCGGGCGGGCCTACTTCATTAGCCAGGGCGAGCCGGTCGAGCTGTGGCCGTGGCTGAACGCGCTGCTCGAGGCGCTCGGGATCCCGCCGGTGCGCGGGCGCGTCTCGGCGCGCGCCGCCTACCACGCTGGCGCCGCGCTCGAGGGCGTGTGGCGCCTGACCGGCCGGAGCGGCGAGCCGCCCATGACCCGGTTCGTGGCGACCCAGCTCGGGACCTCCCACTGGTTCGACATCACCGCGGCGAAGCGGGACCTCGGGTATACCCCCGAGCCGTCCATGGCCGAGGTAACCGCCCTGCTCCAGACCCACTACGGCGAGGCCCGAGCCGGGTCGGGGCGACCCCGATAGGTGGACGAAGAGTCGCCTCGCCGGCCGGAATCGCGTTGCGCGCCCGGCGCGCGCCGGTAGGCTGAGCGGCCGTGAAGCTCGACGAGTTCATCGGTCTGTTCGGCGGGCTGGAGGAGGCGGAGTTCAAGGTCCGCTTCCCGCACCCATTCTTGCTCGAGCGGCCCGAGCTCCTCGCCGACCCCAGCGCGCGCCGTGTCCTGCTGGTGCGCGGCACCAAGGGCAACCCCCTCGCGATCGGCCGCGGCGCCCGCTGTCACCTGCCGATCCGCGACCGGCTGGTCTCGACCAAGCACGCCGAGCTGCTCCCGCCCGAGGACGACGGGGGTCCGTGGCGACTGGTCGACGCCGGGTCCACCAACGGCACGTTCCTGGGCGGCACCAAGCTCGAGCCCAACGTCCCCGTCGAGCTCGGCGATCGCGCCACGCTGAGCCTCGGCCCCGACACGAGCTTCGAGTTCGTGCTGCTCGACACCTTCTTCACGCTGCTGAAGAAGACCCTCACCGCCCGGCATCCCCGTCCCGCGCAGCGGGAGGGGAACGACGCCGAGGCCACCGACGCCTTCGACGAGACCATGCGCCACGGCGCGCTCACGACGGGCGAGGCGACCGACACCACCGACAAGCCAACCCGCCGGCGCTGGAACGCGAACGAGCCCGAGCGCCGCGGCGACGAGCTGCTCCTGGTGTGCGGCGACCTCGACCCGCTGCCGCTCCCGATCGGGCACACGATCGTGATCGGCCGCAAGCCCGAGACGGCCGACTTCGTGCTCGTCGACGGGCGGATCTCCCGCCGCCACGCCGAGATCCGGCGGACCCAGGACGGCCTCGCCATCCGCGACCTCGGCAGCGCCAACGGCACCTACCTCGGCGGGCGCGAGCTCGGCCCCGATTGGACCCGGCTCCTGATCGGGCAGGTGATCACCGTCGGTCCGTTCGACCTCTACGTCGGCGCGCCGCAGTCCCACGGCACCGACCGCTGGGACGACGAGCAGGACGGGGGCACGGTGCACGTGCGATGAGGCGTAGGCCGTTGTCGGAGGCGCCCGTGCGAGAAGAAGACAACCCCGGCAACGCTTGCGGCCCCGTGCACCGGCCGTAGGCTCGGGCGCATGAGCGACGCCGACCTCCTCGCGCGGGCCCACGAGTGGCTCGCCCACGACCCCGACCCCGAGACCCGCGCGGAGCTGCGCGGGTTGATCGACGCCGGCGACGTCGCCGAGCTGGCCGAGCGGTTCGCCGGGCCGCTCGTGTTCGGGACGGCGGGGCTGCGCGGCCTGATCGGCGCGGGCGAGACGCGCATGAACCGCGCGGTCGTGCTGCGCGCGACCTACGGGCTCGGCGCGACGCTCCTCGCCGAGGACGCCGGCCACGCGGCCCGCGGGGTGGTGGTCGGCTACGACGGGCGCCGCAAGAGCCGCGCGTTCGCCGAGGCCGCGGCCGAGGTCCTCGCCGCGCTCGGGATCGTGGTCCACCTCACCGAGCGGACCTGCCCCACCCCGCTGGTGGCGTTCGGGGTGACCGACCTCGGCGCGGCGGCCGGGGTCATGATCACCGCCAGCCACAACCCGCCCGACTACAACGGCTACAAGGCCTACTGGGCGAACGGCGCCCAGATCGTGCCGCCGATCGACCAGCGGATCGCGGCCGCGATCGCCGCCGCCCCGACGGCCGACGCGGTGCCGCTGCTCCCCCTCGCCGAGGCCGAGCGCGACGGGCTGCTCACGCGGCAAGGGGACGCGCTCGAGGAGCGCTACCTGGCCGCGATCGCGGCCCTCGCCCGCGGGCGCGGCGGCGACCGCGACCTGCCGCTGGTCTACACCCCCCTCCACGGGGTCGGGCTGCCGCTGCTGCGCGAGGCGCTGCGGCGAGCCGGCTTCACGGCGCTGCACGTGGTCGCCGCCCAGGCCGAGCCCGACGGGCGCTTCCCCACGGTCGCCTTCCCCAACCCCGAGGAGCCCGGCGCGCTCGACCTCGCCCTCGAGCTCGCCCGCGAGCGGGAGGCCGCGCTGATCATCGCCAACGACCCCGACGCCGACCGCCTGGCCGTGGTCGTCCGCGCGCCGGACGGGGAGTACGTGCCCCTGACCGGCAACGAGGTCGGGGCGCTGCTCGGCCACTACCTCCTGACGGAGGGGGAGGGCGCCGCCGGCGACCGGCTGGTCATGACGACGATCGTCTCCTCGCCCCTGCTGGGCGCCATGGCCAGCGCCCTCGGCGCGCGCTACCGCGAGACGCTGACCGGCTTCAAGTGGATCGCCAACGGGGCGCTCGAGCTCGAGCGCGCCCACGGGACCCGGTTCGTGTTCGGCTACGAGGAGGCGCTCGGCTACAGCGTCGGCCCGGTGGTCCGCGACAAGGACGGGATCTCGGCGGCCCTCCACCTCGCCGAGCTGGCGGCGCTCCGCCGGGCGGAGGGGAAGACGCTCCTCGACGAGCTCGAGGGGATCGCCCGCCGCTACGGGCTCTACCTGAGCGGCCAGCGCAGCAAGACCTACCCGGGGAGCGCGGGGCTCGAGACCATGCGCGCGCTCATGGCGCGCCTGCGGGCCGAGCCGCCGCGCGAGGTGGCCGGCCTGGCGGTGCTCGCGCTGCGCGACGTCCTGGTGGGCGAGCGGGTGACCGCCGAGGGGGCGCGCGAGCCGCTCGACCTGCCGCGCAGCGACGTGCTGGTGTTCGAGCTCGCGGGCGGCCAGCGCGTGATCGCGCGCCCGAGCGGGACCGAGCCCAAGCTCAAGCTGTACGTCGACGTGCGCGAGGAGGTCGCGCCGGGCGAGCCGTTCGCGGCGGCGCGCGCCCGCGCGCGCGAGCGCCTGGCCGCCCTGGCCGACGCGTTCGCGACGCTCGTCGCTTAGGGCACGTCAGGCTCCCCCGTCCCCGTCGCCGTCCTCGGCCAGGAGCGACGGCCCGCCTTCGAAGCGCATGGTCGGCCGGACCGCGGCGCTGCGGCGCGCCGTGTCGAGGATCGTGCGGGCCTCGGCCCGGCCGTGGTGCTCGGGCGAGGTGACCGGGCGCGCCGGAGCCGGCGCGGCGTCGGCGCGGCTGGGATCGACCACGTGCACCGTCTGGGTGGGGTAGGCCAGCTCGACCCCGAGCCGCTCGCACAGGCGCAGCATGTCGAGGATCAGCCGCTGCTTCTCGCGCAGCTCGCCCGTCCAGTCGGGGGTCTGCCAGAACACGTACAGGAGCACCTCGATCGCCGAATCGCTCAGGCCGTTGACCCACACCTCGTAGTAGTCCTTGCGCGTGCAGGGGTGCTGACGCACCAGCTCGCGGATCCCCTCGCACAGCGCCTCCAGCTGATCCGGTGTCGTGCGACGCGAGACGGTGAACGTGGTCGACCAGCGGCGGTAGCGCCGCTTGCCCATGTTGTCGATCGTCGCGGTGAGCAGGTTCGCGTTGGGAAGCGAGACCAGCGAGTTGTAGAACGTGCGCACCCGGGTCGAGCGGAAGCCCACCTCCTCCACGGTGCCCTCGACCCCGCCGATGATCACCCAGTCGCCCACCTCGAACGGGCGGTCGAGCACGACGGTCAGCGAGCCGAACAGGTTCTTGACCGTGTCCTGCGCGGCGAGCGCGAACGCGAGGCCGCCCAGGCCCAGGCCGGCGAGGACGCTGCTGATCGAGAGCTCGAGGGTGTCGGCGATGAACACCAGCCCGAACACGACCACGAACAGCTTGAGCGTCTTGCGGACGAGCGGGACGAGCAGGTCGTCGAACTTGCTGTGGGTCGTGATCGCCTTGCGCGCGAGCGCGCTGCTCACGATGTCGACCAGGCGGTAGCTGCCCCACACGCCGGCCAGCGCCGCCAGCGTCTTCACCGCCACGGTGAGCAGCGTGAGCACCTCGGACGGGAGCCCCAGCCAGCCCAGCGCGAGCCACCAGCTGCAGGCCATGGCGAGCAGCCCGAACGGTCGCAAGCTGCGGCGAGTCAGCTCGGGGTCGACGTCCATGCCCTGCCCGCGCAGCGCGCGGAGCATGAAGAACGTGAGCAGCACGATCACCAGCCGGTCGAGGATCACCCCGAGCAGGCACAGCACGCCGAGGCCGGCCCACTGCCAGTACTCGAGCAGCAGCGCCTGTCGCAGCATGGGTGCCGGCATGTGGGCGCGCAGCCAGTCCGAGACGTGCTCGTACGAGGGCCGAGGGGCGTCCTTCTCGGGGGGCGCCGCGGGCGCGGCGACCGGCGGCGCGCGCGGCCCCGGCGCGGCCCCAGGCTGGCCCGTCTCGGCCGCCTCGGCGGCGAGGCTGCGCGCGCGCGCGGCCTCGAGCATGGCCGGCAGGGTGCGGACGGTGGCCGCGGTGAACCGCCACTCGCCATCGACCCGGTCGAGGACGACCTGCCCGTGGCCGTCTGGGTCTTGATACAGGACGAACGGGTCGCCGGTCGGCTCGTCGGGGAGGAGCGACTCGGGGATGATCGGCACCAGCGCCAGCAGCGCCGCGAGCTGCCGCGTGCGCTCCGCGCCGACGGCGGCGCGCTCCGCGGCGGGGACCTGCCGCAGGTCGAGGCAG
Organism: uncultured Planctomycetota bacterium; assembly: GCA_964569055.1. Lineage (GTDB taxonomy): Bacteria > Planctomycetota > J058 > J058 > J058 > JAWLGW01. The sequence goes on from CAZMSZ010000030.1 coordinate 16,790, forward strand.
TCCTGCGCCCGGGCCAGGCTGGCCGCGTCCCCGATCTCGGCCTGGCGCGCGGCGCGCTGGAAGGTCTGGACGGTGGCGCGCGGGCTGCGCCGCTCCGCCTGACCGAGCGCCATGCCCGGCGCGAGCAGGAGGAGCAGCGCCGCCGCGGGCGCGAATGGGCCTCGCGTCATGAGCTCGCCGACCTCGCGGGTGTGGGCGCGACCCTACGGGGTCCGGCGGCGGCGCGCAACCGCGACCCGCCCCCACCCCAAACGGGCCCCCCGGCTCCGACCCTGGGTAGCGCGCGACGGGCGCTACCCAGGTCGGAGCGCCGCCGAGCGAGGGTCAGCGGAGCACGAAGTCGAGCACCGCGCGGCTGATCGGGAAGAAGAACGTCTCGTCGTGGGTGGCGAAGAACGCCGGCAAGATCAGGAGGTCGATCGCGGCCGTCGCGGGCAGGAGGATGAACATCACGAACAGCACCTCCTCCCCCTTGAAGCGGGCCGCGGGGACCAGCGCCTGTTCCGTCCCTGGGAGCAGCCCGGCGCAGCCGGGGTAGAGGACGCAGAGCAGCAACAACGCCGCGAGCAGCCAGCGCACGCGCCGCGCGCGGCCCGCCGAGGGCTCCAGAGCCTCCATGAGTCGCCTCCTCTCCGACGCCCCGCCCAGGATGGCGCGCACCGCGTCCCAGCGCCAGCCGAGATCCTTGCCCCCACCGCGAGCGTCCCTCCGGCGGACGCGGCGCCCCGGGTCGGATCTTCACGGGCGGGTGGACCGACGAGCTCAGCGCGACTCGCGCACGAGCAGGGTCGGATCGAGCTGCGGCAGGATCCCGAGGTAGCCGTCTCGGGCGGGGTCCTCGGTGGCCGTCAGCCACGTGCCCGGAAAGGGGTCGCTCGCCGCGTCGACCCAGGTGACCGCTCCGTCGACCCGCGCCACGTTCCAGCCGTCGACGTGGTTGCCGGGGGCGGTGACGACCTCCTCCCCGCCGCGCGGCAAGACGGCCTCGTCGGCCGCGAGCGGCCAGTCGCCCGGTGAGGACGGGGTCAGCGCCCGGCGGGTCCAGCCGTAGGAGACGTCCTCCAGCTCGATGCCGGTCGGCGCCTCGCCCTCGCCGCCCGACAGCCAGGCGCGCTGCGCGGCGCGGACCTCGGCCGGGAGCGAGCGCCGACGGGTCATGGAGGGGCACAGCAGGTCGCCGGGCTCGTCGAGGTACCCGCCGCTGAGGAGGAGCCGCCACACCCGCGGCCCGTCGGGGGTGGCGAACGCGCCGTCGAGCTCGCCTGGGGCGCGCGCGTGAGGGAAGGCGCCGGCGTGGTCCGCGGCGTAGCCGGCCGCGGCCTGATGCACGCGGCGGAGGGCGTCGGCGCAGGCCACGCGCGCCCGGAGCTGGCGCCGCCGGTCGAGCTGCGGCACCACCCAGGCCCCGAGCAGCGTGAGGCCGATCGCGAGCGCCGCTCCGACGCCGAGCACGATCACGACGGTGCGGCCGGGGACCCGCCCAGGGCTCGGCTCGCCGGCCGCGGCGGGAGGTTCGACTGGGTCCATGGCGGCGTAGTGTGACCCCTGGCCGCGGGAGCGGGAAGCCCCGCGGCGGCTATCATGCGGCGTGCTCCCTCGCGTCCTGCTCGCCTGCGCCCTCGGGCTCGCGTGCGCCCTGCCCGCCGCGGCCGCCCCTGCCCGCCTGCGGGTCGTGTCGTTCAACGTGTGGGGGCTCCCCGCCGGGCTGGCGGAGCACCGGCCGGCGCGCATCGCGCGGATCGGACCCGCCATCGCGGCGCTCCACCCGGACGTGGTGCTCCTGCAGGAGGTGTGGCGCGCCGAGGACGGCGAGCGGCTGCGGGCCGACCTGGCCGCCGCGGGCCTGACCCACGCGCTGCACGTCGACGAGGGCTTCTTGGGGTCGGGGCTGCTGCTGGTCTCGCGCTACCCGCTCGAGTCGACCCGGTTCACGCCGTTCGAGGCGACCGGCAAGCCCCACAAGCCGTTCCACGGCGACTGGTACGCGCGCAAGGGGGTGGTCGTGGCGCGGGTCACCACGCCCGCGGGCGTGGTGCTGCTCGCGGACACGCACCTGCACGCCCGCTACGGGACCGACGAGTACCTGCCGGTGCAGACGGCGCAGGCGCTGCAGGTGGTCGAGGCCGTGGGCGACCTCGGGGTACGCCCGCCGACCTTGGCGGGGGACCCGGCGCGGCCGCCGCTCGTCCTGACGGGCGACTTGAACTCGCGCTGGGGCAGCCTCCCGCTGCGGCTGGTGCTCGGCGGCGCGGCGCTGCGCCCGGTGGACCCGGACCTCGGGATCGATTGGATCCTGGTGCGCGACGGCGGCGCGCTGCGAGTGCGCGTGCGGAAGGCGGCGGAGGTGTTGACCGAGGCGGTGGACCTCGGCGAGGGCGTCCGCGCGCCGCTCTCCGACCACCCGGCGGTGCTCGCGGACCTCGAGCTGCTGCCGGCGCCGGCTCCGGCCGGCGCGCCTGCGCCCGAGTGGCCGGCGCTCGCCGCCGAGGCCGACGCCCTGCTGGCCGCGGCCGAGGACGCCAGCGCCCTCGCCGCGCGCCGCGCACGACGGCTGGCCGTGCTGCTGCTGCTCGCCACGGGGGCCGCGTTCGCGCTCGGCCGGCGCCGGCGCGGGGACGGCCAGCGCCGCCGGCTCGGCTGCCTGGGCGGCCTGGTCGTGATGGCGCTGCTCCACGCCGCCGTGTGGGCGCTCTACCTCGGCGCGGTCTACGAGCCGCAGCTCCAGGCGGGGCTGCGCGCGGCGCGGGCGCGGCTCGCTACAGGGCCGTGAACGTCGAGGAGGAGGCCGCGACCGGACGAGCGCGCCGCGAGGCGCGCCGGCGCCGGCGCGCGCGTCGCTCGGCGCCGCTGTCGAGCCCCGAGGCCTCGAGATCGGGCTCCGGGTCGAGCGCGCCGAGGGAGGAGGTCGTGCTCTCGAGCGCGAAGTCGAGCACGTCGGGGACGTGGGGCTCCCAGCGGGCGGCGACCTCGATCGGCTCGGAGCCGCGCTCGGGGAGCGCTGCGGCGGCCGGCGCGCTGTCCACCTCCCAGTCGCTGCTCGAGCCCACCTCGAGCACGCCCGAGTCGCCCAGGGAGCTGCGCCGATCGTCCCAGTCGTCGCGCAGGAACGGGTCGCCGCTGGTGGGCCGGACGCGCTCACGCGGCGCCGGCGTCGGCTCGAGCTCGAGCATCGCCGCGAGCGGGTCGCCGTCTCCCTCCTCGATCAGCTCGAGCCCTTGCTCCTCGAGGGTCGCCGGCTCGCCGCTCCCAAGGACCTGAGGACCGGGGGCGAGGCGCTCCAGGCAGGTCGCCCACGGCTCGAACGGCTCGGCCTCGGTCGAGCGGACCGGCTCGGGCTCGATCACGTCATCGCGGAAGGCGGGATCGCGCGCCGCGACCTGCCGGGCGATCGTGAGGAAGCGGGTCCCCTCGGCCGGCGACAGCACGCCCTCCCAGCGAGCGAGGGAGAACAGGCTGATCGAGAGCCCCTCGGCCAGGAGGCGCTGCTGCTCGTCGCGGATCGGGCGCAGGCGCTCCTTGGAGGGCGCGCCGAGCCGCTTGGCGAGCGCGACGAACAGACGGTCACTGAGATAGGTCGGGTTGCTCACGTCCTCACCTTCCTCCTGCGTTCTTTTCAGCATGTCCCCGGCCGAGCGAAAGAAAAGCACAAGCCATTGATTAACAACAACCCTGAGCCTGCGCCCGCGCCCCAGACGCCCGTGAGACGAACCGGATCTGGGACGAGCTGACGCCAGCCGGGAACACCTCGCGTCCGACTCGAGCCCGCGGGCGCCGCCCGACAGCCTCACGGTCGACGAGGGTCGTCGCGCTGAATCGAAGGAAGGTTCGGGCCTTCGTCCGTTCTCCCCCGGCGACGACGTTTCCTGACGAGGAGGCCTCCATGGCGGAGCTGCGTGACGTCTCCTTCGCGGCGCTGGCCTACCGGGCCGGCCTGATCTCGCTGCCCGAGCTGCGCCGGCTGTACGAGCGCTGCCGCGCGCGGGGCGAGTCGCTCGATGCGGCGCTGCTGCGCGCCACGCGTCGCTCGCCGGTGGCGGCCGCCGCGCGGCTGCGCGGTGGGCGCCGGGCCCCGCGGTCGTCGCGGTCGCGCCGCGAAGAGCCTGCCAAGAGGCGGCGCGCCCGCTCACGGGCGCGCCCCACGCTTCACTCGCCCGCCAGCTCGCGGCAGACCTCGATGAACGCCTCGGCCAGGGTCGGGTGGTACCAGGGGATCCGGTACATTTGCCGCACCGTCCCGCGCAGCCGCAGCACCGCGGCCGGAATGTGGATCAGGTCGTCGGCGCGCGGGCCGATGATCTGGCAACCGAGCAGCGCGCCGCCCCCGGGCTCGGCCACGATCCGCACGAAGCCGTGCTCGGCGCCCACCACGATCCCGCGCCCCTGCTCGGGGAACCGCTTGGTGGCCTCCACGAAGGACGCCCCCCGCGCGCGCAGCTCGAGCGGCGTGGCGCCCACGCTCGCCACCGGCGGGTCGGTGAAGATCACCTCGAGGTCGGGGGTCGCCGCGTCGTAGCGCGCGAGCTCGCCCGCCGCGCCGCCGAGCGCCACGTGCGCGGCGTTGCGCCCGGCGACCTCTCCCTCGAGGTTGGCCTCGTGCAAGAGCTCGCGACCGCCGGTCGCGTCCCCGGCGACGAACAGGTGCGGGGCGCTGGCCTGCAGGCGGAAGCTCAGGTCGATCGCGTCGCGGTCGAAGCTGGCCCCGGTGGCGGCGAGGTTCAGCCCGTCGTAGGCCGGCACCCGCCCGGTCGCGTTCAGCACCAGGTCGACCTCGTGGACCGTGTCCTGGCCGTCGGCCCGGCGGCAGGTCACCCGCGCCGCGCCGCCTGGGAGCGGATCGAGCCGGGTCGGCTCGGCAGGTACGCACAGCTCGAGCTCGCGCGCGAGCGCGCGGCTGAGCTCGACGCCGGCCTCCGGGTCGCTGGCGTGCAGGAGCGGCGAGCGGCTGACCAGCACCACCCGGGTCCCGATCCGGGCCAGCCACTGGGCGAACTCGAGCCCCACGGCCCCGCCGCCGACCACCAGCGCGCGCGCGGGCGGCGCCTCGAGCTCGAACATGGCGTCGCTGTCGACGAGGCGGACCCCTGGGGGGACCGGCAACGGAAACGTCCGCGCGCGCGAGCCGACGGCCAGCACGAACGCGCGCGCGCTCAGCCGTCGGCCGGCCAGCTCGCCGGTGATCCCCTCGACCGTGTGGGCGTCGACGAAGCGCACGTGCCCGCGGGCCAGCGCGTAGCCCGCCCGCTCGATCCCGCCCACCTTGGCGCGCTGGAACCGGCGCACGAGGTGGCGCATGCGCTCCATGTGGGCCGCGAAGTCGAGCTCGGGCGGGGCGACCCGAATCCCGAACCGGCGGGCGTCGCGGATGTCGTGGAGGCGGTGCGCGGTCTCGAGCAGGGTCTTGGTCGGCATGCAGCCGCGGAGGATGCACAGCCCGCCCAGCTCGTCGGCGCCGTCGACCGCGAGGACGCGCGCGCCGAGCCGGTGGGCCGTGGCGGCGGCCTTGCTGCCGGCCGTGCCGCAGCCGATCACGATCACGTCGTAGTCCATGCGCCCTCCTGTGCGGTAGAGCCTACGCGAGGGCGCGAACCGCGCATGGGGAGTAGGCTCGGCGGCGGTGGACGAGCGCCTCCGACAGCTCGAGCGCGCGGCGCGCGACGCGCCGGCCGACCCGGCTCCCGCGGTGGCGCTGGCGCGCGAGTGGCTGCGCGCGGGGCGCCCGGCGCGCGCGCTGACCGCCGCGCGGGGGCACGCCGGCGAGCCCGCGGCGGACGCGGTCCGGCGCGAAGCCGCCGCCGCGCTCGCCCGGCGCCTGGAGGTCTCGTCGCTCGGCGTGAACGCCGAGGGGTTCGAGGCGTTCGCGCGCAGGGACGAGGAGCTCGTGCTCGTCCCGGCGGGCGCGTTCCTCGAGGACGGGCCCGAGGGCGTGACCGCCGCGCGCAGCCTGCTCCTCCCCGGCGGCGTCCGCGCGCCGCTCCGTCCGGTCGCGCTCCCCGATCTCTTGATCGGCGCGCTCGCCCGCCCCGAGCCGAGGCGCGCCGTCGCGAGCGCGGCCGCGCGGGCGCTCGGCGGGCGCCTGCCGCGGCCCGGCGAGTGGAAGAAGGCCTGGCGCGGCGGCCTCCACCTCGACGGCGACGCGAGCGCCACCCGTCCCAACCCGCTCCCCGACCGGACGAGCCCCTGGGACCCCGACCCGGTCGAGCCCGACGGCGCGGTCCGCTCGCCCTACGGGCTCGAGATCGCGGCCCGCGACGCCGAGTGGCACGAGGACGCGGAGGACGAGCTGCTGATCTTCTCGGGCGACGCGGGCCGCTACCGCGCCCCCCTCGGACGCGCGCTCGGGGCGCGCCGCGCCGCATGGCGCCTGGTGATCGAGCTGCCGCCCGACGTGTGAGCCCTCGTGCTCGTGCTCGTGCACGAGCACGAGCAGGGAGGCCGCTACGCGTCGGCTGGCTCCTCGCCGCGGCGCTTGCGGCTGCCGGCGTAGAGGTCGTACAGCAGCAGGCGCCCCTCGAGGTCGCCGTTGTAGAGCGTCAGGCGGCGGCGGCTGCGCAGGCCGATCCGCTTGGCGAGGGCGGGCTCGCAGGTGAAGACCGCGCCGGTGTAGCCGGTGCAGCGGAACTTGAGGAAGTCTCCGATGCCCTTGTAGGTCGCCTCGAGCGCGGCCCGCTCGCCGAGCCGCTTGCCGTACTCCGGGTTGATCACGACCAGGCCGCGCTCCTCGGGGCCGAGCGCGGGGACGGCGGTGTCGGCGAAGTCGCACACCGCGAGCTCGAGCAGGTGCTCGACCCCCGCGGTGCGCGCGTTGTGGCGGGTCGCGGCCACCGCGGCCGGGTCGTGATCGGTGGCCACGATCGGCCCGTCGGGCCGCTTGACCCGCTCGCGGCGGGCCTCCTCCCGCAGCGCCTCCCAGTCGCGCCGCACGAACGGCAGCACGTGCATGAAGGCGAACTCGGCGGTGCGCAGCAGGCCGGGCGCGCGGCCGGTCGCGATCAGGGCGGCCTCGATCGCGAGGGTCCCGCTGCCGCACATGGGGTTGACCACGGGGCCCGCGCCGGCGTAGCCGGCGAGGCGCAGCAGCGCCGCCGCGAGCGTCTCGCGGAGCGGCGCGCGGTGCGGCTGCTTGCGGTAGCCGCGGTCGGAGAGCTTGGGCCCGGTCGTGTCGAGGGAGATCCAGGCGCGGTCTCCCTTCCAGCTCAGCCGCAGGACGGCGCCCGTCCCCTTCGTCCCCGCGTCGGGGCGCCGCCCCACCGCGGCCGCGATCCGGTCGACGACCGCGTCCTTGACCCGCTGGTTCGCGAACACCGGGTTGGTGATCGCGGGCGTGTCGACCCGCGAGTCGACGGTCAGGTAGCCGTCGGCCGGCACCAGCCGCTCCCAGGGGAGCTGCCGCAGCCGGCGGTAGAGGGCGTCCGCGCTGGGGCACGCCAGCTCGTCGAGCTCGAGCAGCACCCGGAAGGCGCAGCGCAGGTGCAGGTTCAGCCGCATGGCGTCGCGGAGCGCGCCCCGGAGCGTGACCCCGGTCGCGCGCTCGGACTCCACGCGGTATCCGAGGGCCTCCACCTCTTCGCGCACCGCAGGCGCGAGGCCGCGCGCGCAGGAGACGTGGAGGAGCCTCGGACGCGAGAGGTCGAACGGGTCGCTGGTCACCCGCCCAGGCTACCTGGGCGAGGGCCACGCCCCGGCGACCACGGTCAGCCGGCGAGCAGGCCGCGCTTGGCGAGCTCCTGCTGGATCATGGCGGGGTAGGGGAGCGACGTGAGGTGGCGCTTGCACACCGGCTTGCGCAGGCTGGTGCGGCGGCCGCAGCCCGGCTCGCGGCACTTGACGGCCTCCCGCTTGTCCCAGTCGGCGACGCCGAACCCCTCGTGCTCGGCCACGCCGACCGCCTCGAGCATGCGGAATCCCTCGGCCGCCCCGTTACGACGCTTCACCGGTGCCTCCTCTGAGTGGAGAACTTGAGAATTTGTTGAGAACCTGGGGGGAGCGTTCACCGCTCGTCGTCCCCGCTGGCCGCGCGCGCCTTGTGCAAGGGTGGTGCCGTCGCCGCGCCTCAGGCGGCGCCTAGGGTTGAAGCGCGCGCCACGCGGACGAGCGGACAACGACGTCCCAGTGACCCCAGCGCAGGGTCAGGCCCGCCCGCGTGCGATCCCCCGCTGCTTGCGCGGGAAGCCTTTAGCGCCGCGAGGAGAGACACCCTCGCCCGGGGCGGACGCGCCACGCCCTCGCGCGTCGCGTCTTCACGCTTCTGTGACCAACCCTGCAGCGGTCGGGGCGCGCACGCCGCGCGGGGGGCCCCGCCGCCACGCGCTCAGCGGCTGCGGCGGAACAAGCCCGTCAACCCGCGCATCAGCCGCGCGGTGAAGCCGCGCCCCTCCTGGGCCGGCGCGGCTGCGCTCGGGGCGCGCCCCTCCAGCTCGGCGCGGACCTCCGCCAGGAAGGCGCGCGCCGCCGCGGCGTCGGCGGGGCGCAGCTCGGGGTCCTTCTCGAGCAGGCGCCGGACCAGCCGCTGGATCGGCTGAGGATAGGGCGCGCCCGCAGGGTTCGCCTCGTCCATCTCCCGAGGCCGCGAGCTGACCGTGTCCGAGAGCAGGTCGCGCAGCGAGCGCGAGGGCGGGAACGGCAGCACGCCCGTCAGCAGCTCGTAGGCGATCACGCCGCAGGCGTAGACGTCGTGACCCTTGGTCACCTCGTCGGGGTCGAGCACCGCCTCGGGCGCCACGTACTGCGGAGTGCCGGAGAGCTTGCCCTTCATGGTCACGAACAACTTCTCGGTCGCGCCCGGGTCCTGCTCCAGGAAGCGGGAGATCCCGAAGTCCACGATCTTTATGTGGTCGCCGGCGGGCCCCTGGGTGACCTGCAGGTTCTCGGGCTTGAGGTCCCGGTGCACGATCCCCGCCCCGTGCACCGCCTCGAGGCCCACCAGGAGCTGCTCGAGCAGCGCGAGCGCCCGCGTGAGCGGCTGCGCCCCTTCGCGCGAGAGGAGCCCCGAGAGGCTCTCGCCCTCGAGGAACTCCATCACCATGTAGCTCCCGCCGTCCTCGAGCTCGCCCGCGTCGAGCACCGAGATCACGTGGGGGTGCTGGATCCGCTGGGAGACCAGGATCTCGCGCTTGAACCGCCCCCGCACCTCCTCGGTCGCCGGGCCCTGCACGACCTTGAGCGCGACCGGCTGCGGGCGCCCGGCCGCCTGGGCCAAGAACACCACCCCCATCGCTCCGCGGCCGACCTCGCGGACCAAGGTGTACTTGCCGTCGATCACGCGGCCCGGCACGAGGCCCGCGGAGGGCGCGCCCTTCGCGGCTGGGCCCGCGGCGAGGGGCGCGCTCGCGCCGGCGTCGCCCAGCGGCACCACGAGCGTGCCGGGCCCCACCTCGCCGGGGCGCGGCAAGGAGCCCGAAGCCGCCCCGTCGAACCGGATCGTCACGTCGGTCGCGCCGTCGGGGCTGGCGCCCGGACCGTTCAAGACCACCGTGCGCGACCCGTCCTCCTCGTCCGCCGCCGCGGCGGACGCCGCCTGGCGCGGGTCCCACTCGCCCGACAGCCCGCTGGCCGCGGCCGGCGAGAGCTTGATCGTGGCCCCGCCCACGTCCTCGGGCGCGGTCAGCGGCGAGGGGACCGGCAGCCGACCCGAGGCGCGCGCGTCGAGCCCTGCCGGGCGCGGCGCCCCCCGCGTGCCCGTCCCCGGGCCGGCCCCCGCCAGCACGGGCGCGAACCCCTTGCGCAGGTTCGCCTCGATCAGGCGCCGCTCCTCCTCCCCGAGCTGGCGCGTCACCTCGGCGCACAGCCGCTGGTGCTGCTCGCCCGCGAGCTGCCCCTGCCGCACCAGCCGGTCGCCCAGCGCCCAGGTGAAGTTGGCGGCCTGCTGCGCGTGGAGCAGCGGGTCGAGCGCCGCGTCCGGCACCAGGCGGGCGCGCCGCAGCAGCGCCACGTAGCGCTCCTCCCACCGGTGGCGCAGGTAGCGCTGGGCCGCCTCGTGCAGGGCGCGCGCCTCGACCAGCGGCACGCCCTTGTGCTCGTGGAGCACCCGCACCAGCTGCACCGGCTGAGGGTGCTGCGCCAGCCGCTGGAGCAGGTCGCGCAGCGCGTCGGGCGGGAGCAGGCCGCGGCGCGCCGCCTGGTTCGCGACGTACAGCGTCTCGAGCGAGAGCATCAGAGCACGACCTTGCCGAGCACGACCGGCCGGCGCGCGCCGGTGGCGGCGGGCAGGTTGCTCGGGCGACCCTGCAGCGTCTCGTTGGCCAGGACGGCGAACGCGACCGCCTCCTTGGCGTCGGCCGAGAACCCGAGCTCGAGCGCGTCGAACGGCCGCACCGGGGTCGGCGCGAGCTCCTCGGCCAGCGCGCGCATCAGCGTCTGGTTGTGGACGCCGCCGCCCGACACGACGACCTCGTCCAGGGCGCCGACGCGCGGGAGCACGTGCTCGCGGTAGGCGCGCGCGATCGAGGCGGCGGTGAACCGGACCACCGTCGCGAGCAGGTCGATCAGGCGACCCGGGTCGTAGGCCTCGATCAGCGCGCGCGAGTAGTCGGCGCCGAACTGCTCGCGTCCCGTGGTCTTGGGCGGCGGCAGCGCCAGGAAGGGGTGCTCGAGCAGCCGCTCGAGCAGGGCGGCGTCGACCTCGCCGAGCTGCGAGTAGGCCCCGTCCTGGTCGAACGCCTGCTCGTCGTGCGTCAGCTCGCGCACGACCTCGTCGATCACCAGGTTGCCGGGCCCGGTGTCGAACGCGATCGTGGCCTCGGGGTCGGGGGTGACCACCGTCACGTTCGCGATCCCGCCCACGTTCTGCAGCGCCACCGGCGCCCCGCGCCCGCCGAACAGGCAGTGGTCCACGTAGGCGACCAGCGGCGCGCCGCAGCCGCCGGCGGCCACGTCGCGGGTGCGGAAGTCCGCGACCACGATCCGCCCCGTCCGCTCCGCGATCACCGCCGGCTCGCCCAGCTGCAGGGTGGAGGGCTCGGGCCCGTGCGCGCGGTCCACGTGCCAGATCGTCTGCCCGTGCGAGCCGACCGCGTCGACCGCCTCGAGCGGGACGCCCGCCGCCTCGCACACGCCCGCCGCGGCCTCGGCCAGCGCCTCGCCCAGGGCGAAGTTGAGCGTGCACAGCGCCTCGGCGCCGTCCTCGCCGGCGATCGCCGCCTCGATCCGCCGGCGCAGCCCCGGCGCGAACGGCCGGGTGAGGAACCCCAGCAGCTCGACCCGGGTCGACGTGCCGCTGCCCTCGACCCGGCAGAGCGCGGCGTCGATCCCGTCGAGCGAGGTCCCGCTCATGAGCCCGACGATCGTGCGCCGCTCCTGCGCGGCGAGCCGGCCGAGCGCCGCGACCCGGTTCACCCGGCCCCCTCGCCCAGCGCCCGGCGCAGGTGGCCGCCCGTCGTCGCCAGGCGCGCGCGGGCCGTCGCCGCATCGACGCCGAGGCGCCCCATGACGACGGCCGGCTTGGCCTGGCCGCCGGCCGCCTCGAGCAGCGCGCGCGCCCGCGCCGGCTCGGCGGGGACGAGCGCCGCCACGATCCGCTCCGCGCGGGCGCGCAGCTTGGCGTTGGTGGCGGCCACGTCGACCATGAGGTCGTCCATGACCGCACCCAGGCGCGCCATGGCGCCGGTGGTGATGGCGTTGAGCGCGCACTTGGTCGCGGTCCCGGCCTTGAGCCGGGTGGAGCCGCTCAGCGCCTCGGGCCCGGTGTCGAGCAGGAGCACCAGCGCGAGCGGCGCCGCCTCCGCCGGCGGCGGCGGGGCGCACGCCAGGAGGGCGGCGGGCGCCCCCGCCCCTCGGGCCGCCTCGAGCGCGCCCAGCACCCACGGCGTGCGTCCGCTGGCGCTCACGCCGAGCACGAGGTCCGCGGGCCCGGGCTCGAGGGCCGCGAGGTCGGCCCGTCCCTGCGCGCGGTCGTCCTCGGCCCCCTCGCGCGCCCGCAGGAACGCGCCCGGGCCGCCCGCCATCAGGCCGATCACGCGGTCGTTCGAGAAGGTGGGCAGGCACTCGGCCGCCTCGATCACCGCGAGCCGTCCGCTCGTCCCGGCGCCGAGCAGGATCAGCCGTCCCCCGCCGCCGAGCGCCTCGGCGGCCAGCTCGATCGCGCGGGCCACCTCGCGCCCGGCGCGCGCGACCGCCTCCACGGCGCGCCGGTCCTGCGCGGCGAACAGGGCGGCGAGCGCGGCCGGCTCGAGCAGGTCGAGGGCCGGGCCCGAGGCGCGTCGTTCGGTGGCTGGGAGCGGGTCCATGGCGAAGAGCAATGGTACCTCGCGCCCGAGCGAGCGGCGCGGCCTCGTGGACGATCGGCGCCGAGATGGGTACGCTCCAGGCGCATGGGTGCCTCCGACCGCAGCTCGGGCCTGCAGCGCTACCTCGACCAGTCGAGCGACCTCGTCAACTCGCTGATCCTGGTGCTCCCGCTCCTCCTGATCTACGAGGCGGGGCTCCTGTTCTCGGGCGGGGCGACCCTCAACGGGGTCGACTTCATCACCGTGTTCCTGGCGCGCCAATGGGGGACGACCGGGCTGCTCGTGTTCAACGGCCTCCTGTTCGTGGCCGGGATCGTGGGGCTCAAGCTGCTCGAGCACGAGAAGCGGTTCGACCCCCGGATCATCGTGCCGGTGGCGATCGAGAGCACCGTCTACGCGCTCCTGCTCGGGATCGTGATCGCGACCTTCATGCGGCAGGTGCTCGGCATGTCGGCCGGGCCCGGCGGATACGGGGTGCTCGACCGCCTGTTCCTGTCGCTGGGGGCGGGAGTCAACGAGGAGCTGGTGTTCCGCCTCGGGATCTACACCGGCCTGGCGTGGGTCCTCCGCAAGGGCATGAGCGAGGCGGGCGCCGTGGCCAGCGCGGTGGTGGTCTCGTCGGTCCTGTTCTCGCTGGCGCACTACGTGGGACCCAGCGAGAGCTTCGCGCTCCACAGCTTCGTGTACCGCTTCCTCGCCGGCGGCCTGTTCTGCGCGCTGTACTGCGTGCGGGGGTTCGCGGTGGCGGTCTACACCCACGCGATCTACGACATCTACGTGCTGGTCTACATCGAGCTGATCGTCGGGCGCGGCTGAGGTGGCCTACGCGCCCGCAGCTCAGTAAACTCCTTCCGCGGCCCGATTGGGGCGCCGCGGGCGGGGGGTTGGCTCGTGAAGCCGCGGTTCAGTGTGCTCCTCGAGGATCCGGAGGCCCTCGGCCCTCGCGCGACCCCCGTGGCGCGCGTGGTGGCGACCGTCCTCGGCGAGCCGGTCGCGGACGCCAAGCTGCGGGTGCGCTATTGCGGCGGGATCGTGGTCCGCGCGGTGCCGGGCGCGATCGCGCGCCAGCTGATCCGCGGCCTCGCCGCCCTGGAGCTGGGCGCGTTCCTCGTGCCCGAGGCGGATCTGCGCCAGGCGCCTCGGCCGCGCCGGCTCGCGACGATCGCGCCCGGCGCCGAGGAGCTGACCCTCGGGGTGCGCAGCCGACCGGCGCGCGCCCACCCCTGGCCCGCCGTCCGGGCGCTCTACGTGCACGCGCTGACCGGCGCCGCGGGGAGCGGCGAGCGCGAGCCGCTGGGCTGGGGCGCGGTGGGGAGCGGCCTCACGGGCGACGCGCAGCGCCTGGTCGACGCGGTGGCCGAGCTCGAGCAGCGCGAGCGGACCCGGCTCCAGCTCGGGGTAGACCTCCTGGTCGACGACAACCTGTACCGCTTCGCGCACGACGAGCCGGGCATCTACGCCGGCCTGCCCGAGCGCGGCGAGCACACGCTCGACAACTTCCTCCGCCTCGTCCGGGCGCTCGTCGACGCCGCCCCGCCCGAGGTGCTGGTCCCGCCGGCCACGCGGCGCTTCGCCGAGACCGGCGAGCTCCAGGGCGTGCTGCGCACCAAGCGCGAGGAGCTGGACGCGTTCGCGAGCTGGTCGCTCACCGCGGCGGCACAGGGGGTCGGGTTCGGGGCCGAGGAGCCCGAGGACCTCGCCGACGAGGTCCTCTCCGACGCCGACGAGGCGATCGTCGTCGACGCGGCGGCCGACGACGACGTCGACGAGCTCGAGGACGAGGCGCTCGAGGACGACGAGGACGAGGAGCAGGGCGAGGAGGACGACGCGGAGCTCGCGCTGGCGAGCCAGGCCGAGCTCGACGACGAGGACGAGGACGACGAACCCGACGTGGACCTCGACGACGAGGACCTCGACGACGCCAGCCAGGCCGACCTCGACGAGGAGGACGAGCCCGACGACGAGCACGACGACGACCTCGACGACGACGACGAGCTGCTCGAGCGCGCCCCCGACCCCGGCGAGGACGACGTCGACCTCGACGACCCCGACCTCGACGACCCCGACCTCGCGGCGCTCGAGGGCGCCGAGGACGAGCCCGACGACGAGGAGCCGCCCCCCGACCCCGAGATCGCGGCGGTGCTCGAGCACTTCGACCAGACCGCCCGGTTCGACAAGTCCACCCTGGCCGAGCTGCTCAGCGACGCCGAGGCGATCGACGTGGACGACGTAGAGGTCACCCCCGACCCCGACGTCTCGGAGACGGCCGCCTTCTTCGACCCCAGCTCCGGCTCCTGGAACGTCCAGCGCCTGCTCGCCGAGAGCGACGCCCTCGAGACCGAAGACCTGTGAGGACCCGGCGGATAGAATCCGCCGCCACGGGCGGATAGCTCAGCGGTAGAGCGCTTCCTTTACACGGAAGATGTCGGGGGTCCGAATCCCTCTCCGCTCAACGAGTCGCGGTCGGCAGCTCGTAGCCGACCAGCAGATAGAACGTCAGCACGACCAGCACGACCAGGATCGAGCTGCCCATGAGGAGGCTCCCCTTGAGCGGGCCGCGCTCGGGCCCATAGGACATGACGAACGCCGCCGCCAGCCGCGGGCCGGTCTCGGTCACCAGGCGCTGGAACGCCAGCGCGCCGCGAGCGAGGACCCCGTGCGCCTCCCGCCAGCCCCAGCGGAGGGGGCCGCGCAGCAGCCAGTCGGCGTCGAGGTTGACCGAGCGCAGCTCGGGCGGGTAGAGGCCCGTGATCATGAGCGTCACGAAGGCCAGCGCCGAGAACAGCAGGAGCTGCAGCTGCGACACCACGTGGAACGCGGTGTAGGGCTGGTAGTCGAGCGGGTAGGGCAGGAGCGCGTACAGGGCGGCCGGCCAGCAGCCGATCGCCACGCACAGGAGCGCGCCGAGGGCCATGGCCAGGCGCATGTTCCAGGGCGGCTCGCCGGGGCGGAGCCCCGAGTCGTGGGCGAAGAAGGCGAAGAACGGGATCTTGATCCCGGCGTGGTGGAACACGCCCGCGGCGGCGAACAACAGGATCAGCCACACCGCGACGAGGTGCTCGCTCGCCACCGCGTCCATGATGATCGACTTGGTGGCGAAGGCGCTGAACAGCGGGAAGGCCGAGATCGAGGCGGCCCCCACGCAGCAGCACACCGCGGTGAAGGGCATGCTCTTCCACAGCCCGCCCAGCTCGTTGCCGCCGATCCGGCCCGTCTGGTGGAGCACGGCGCCCATCGACATGAACAACAGGCCCTTGAAGATCACGTCGGCGAACGCGTGCGCGCAGGCGCCGTCGAGCGCCGCCTCGGTCCCGATCCCGACCCCCACCACCATGAACCCGACCTGGTTGATCAGGCTGTAGGCGAGCACGCGGCGCAGGTCGTTCTCGATCACCGCGTAGAAGATCGGGAAGGCCGCCATCACCGCGCCGACCCAGATCAGCCCCTCGGTGCCGGCGAACCCGCGCGCGAGCGCGTAGACCGCCAGCTTGGAGGTGAAGGCGCTCAGGAACACGGCGCCGGTCGGGGTCGCCTCGGGGTAGGCGTCCGTCAACCAGGTGTGCAGGCCCGGGAAGCAGCACTTGATCCCGAACGCCAGCAGGATCAGCCAGCCGGCGGCGTCGTCCAGACCGATCCGGTCGAACGCCAGCCCGCCCCCGCCGCGCAGGTGGAGCAGCACGCCCGCCAGCAGCAGCAGGCCCGAGGCCATCTGCCAGTAGAGGTAGCGCTGCCCGGCGCCCCAGGCCCGCGGCGTGCGCTGCGCCCAGATCAGGAAGGTGGGCGCGACCGCGACCACCTCCCAGTACAGGAACAGCGTGAGCAGGTCCCCTGCGAACACGGCCCCGATCGTCGCGCCGGCGTAGACGAAGGCCGCCACGTGCTGGACGGGGTCGTCCACGTGGAGCGCGAAGATCACCCCCAGCAGCAGCGCGAGGTGGAACACGTAGCCGAACACCAGGCTCAGCCCGTCGACCCGCACCGGGGTGAGCGAGTAGCCGAGCAGCTCGAACCCGAAGGACGTGCCGACGTCGAGCTGGAGCAGCGCGCCCAGGCTGAGGAGCGGGAGCGCCACCATGTACAGCCGGCGCAGCCGGCCCGGCAGCAGCGGGATGAGCAGCGCGCCGAGCAGCGCGATCAGGCCCGGGGGCAGCTCAGGCATCGTAGTAGCCCTCCCCGCGCATCACGAGCTTGCGGAGCTGCTTGGCGAGCAGCACCAGCGCCACGCAGGCCACGAACCCATACAGGCCGTAGAACCCGGGGACGCGCTCCCACCCGAAGTGGGGGTGCTTGTGGTACAGGACGCCCGCGAGGTCGAGCAGGTCGACCGCCAGCACCAGCGCGCACACGCCCCAGAACACCCAGATCATGCGCCGCACGTTCTCGGCGCGGTCGATCCAGCGCGGCTCCTCGCCCGCCGGGATCCGGTGGCCGTGCTGGCCGCCGTGCGCGGGGATCGAGGGGCCGACCCCCGCCGCCTCGGTCTCGGTGGCGGCGGGGCCGCCGATCTGGTGCGCCGCCTCCGGGTGCTCGGCCAGCGCCCTGCACTCCGAGCAGACCTCGTCGGCCTGATCCCGCGGCAGCAGCCGACCGCACGCGGTGCAGCGCCGCGCGCCCCCGATCTGGAGCCCGCTCATGCGACCACCCGCTCGAGCAGGGCCACGATCGGCCCCGGGAAGAAGAACAGCAGCAGGGCGCCCAGCGCGGTCAGGACCAGCGCGGCCACGCACGGCCACGGCGCCTCGGCGACGCCGCGCCCGCGGAGCCGCGCGTCCTCCAGGAAGAAGGCGCGGATCGGGATCGGGAGCAGGTAGGCCACGTTCAGGAGCGAGCTGAGCAGGAAGGCCCCGATCAGCCAGGCGTGGGCCGAGTCGAGCGCGCCGAGCGCGAGGTACCACTTGCTCCAGGCCCCGCCCAGCGGCGGGAGGCCGATGATGCTCAGCGCCGCCAGCGCGAAGCAGGCGAACGTGACCGGCATGGCGCGGCCCAGCCCGTCGAGCTCGCTGACCCGCGTCTTCCCGGTCGCCACGTAGATCGCGCCCGCGGCGAAGAACAGCGTGATCTTC
>CAZMSZ010000031.1:0-22243 GCA_964569055.1 uncultured Planctomycetota bacterium
ATGAACGAGCAGGAGCTGATCGAGAAGCTGCGCCGGATCCAGGCGCTGGTCGACGGCGCGGCGACCGACGGCGAGCGGGCGGCAGCCGAGTCCGCCAAGGCCCGAGTCGAGGAGCGGCTCGCCGCGTGCGCGCGGGAGGATCCGCCCCGCGAGTACTCCTTCAGCCTGGAGAACGCGTGGTCGCGGCGGCTGTTCGTGGCGCTGCTGCGCCGCTACGGGCTGCGTCCCTACCGTTATCCGCGTCAGCGCCGGACCACGGTCATGGCCCGCGTCTCGAAGCGGTTCTGCGACGAGGTGCTATGGCCCGAGTTCTGCGGTCTGGACAAGACACTCCGCGCCTACCTCGACGAGGTCGCGGAGCGGGTGATCGCCGAGGCCGTCCACGCCGACGGCTCGGACGTCGAGGCGGCCGCGGCGCCGCGGCAGATCACGCTGGCCTGAGCCGCGCTCGGCGCGGGCACCCGCCAGCCGGCCCGGTCCGCCGCCCGTCTTGGAGACCTCGCGAATCGCGCGCTGGAGGGCGCGTGGTATCGTGAGGGCCAAGTTCGAGGAGGTTCTGATGGCCGAGACCGAGACCCAGCAGATCGTGATCGTGACCGAGCTCGCCCAGACCATGGCGAAGAAGTACCTGGCCGAGGAGGAGCAGCCCGAGACCAAGGTGCTGCGCCTCGAGGTCAAGTCGGGGGGCTGCTCGGGCTTCAGCTACGAGGTGTCGATCGACGCCAAGCGCGACGACGACGCGCTGCAGCAGTACGACGGGCTGACCGTCGCGATCGACCCCGTGAGCAAGCAGTTCCTCGCCGGCGCGCAGCTCGACTACGTCGACGACGTCGGCCAGGCGGGGTTCAAGTTCAGCAACCCGAACGCCCGCAGCTCCTGCGGCTGCGGGAGCTCGTTCGACGTCTAGCGGCGTCCCCTGAAGCTCGCGACGGTCGGAGACACCCGGCTCGCCTGCGCCTACTGCCCCAAGCTGTGCCGGCAGGCCTGCCCCACGGCGGTGGTCGAGGGGACCGAGCTCGCGACCCCCACCTTCAAGCAGCAGGTCGCGCTCGACGCGCAGACTGGCCGCCGCCCGCTCGACGCCGAGCGGGCGCGCGTCTTGTACAAGTGCACCGACTGCCACGCGACCGTGGACGCCTGCCGCCACCGGATCGCCGTCTCGACCTCGCTGCGCGAGGCGCGGGCGGTCGCGGTGCGCGAGGGCGTGGCGCCGCCCGAGATCGCCGAGCTGGCCGAGCGCTTCGCCGCGCACGGCTCGCCCTACTCGCGCGACCTCGGCGCCGCGGCCGAGGAGGCCCTCGCGGGCGTCGAGCCCCCCGCGCGCAGCGGCGGAGTAGCCGTGTTCGCGGGCTGCACCGCGCTCGCCCGCTCGCCCGGCGAGCTGCGCGCCGCCGTGCGCGTGCTGCGCCGCCTGGGCGAGGACCCCTCGCTCGCGCTCCCGAGCCCGCCGTGCTGCGGCTACCCGCTCGACGCCGCCGGGCTCGACGACGCGTTCGCGGCCCACGCGCGCCGGGTCGCGGACGCGCTGGCGAGCTTCGAGGAGGTGAGCTGCCTCGGGCCCGCCTGCGCCTGGACCCTGCAGGTGCGCTACCGCGAGGTCGGCATCGCGCTGCGGCCCCGGGTGACCCCCTTCGTCGACCGCCTCGCCGCGCACGCCGGGCGGATCGGCGCGCTCGCCGCCGAGCGCCGCCGCGCGGACGCGGGCGAGCCGCCGCGGCTCGCCTACCACGACCCCTGCTTCCTGGCCCGCCGCCTCCGGCGCACGCAGGAGCCGCGCGAGGTGATCGCGGCCGCCCTCGGCGCGCCGCCGCTCGAGCTCGCCTACGCGCGCGAGAGCACGGTGTGCTCGGGCGGCGGCGGAAACTACCCGCTGACCCACCCCGCCGAGTCGCGCGGCTGCGCCGCCCGCCTGGCCGCCTTCGCGCGCGAGACCGGCGCCGCCGGCGTGATCACCGCCTGCGCCACCGACCGCCACCAGCTCACCGAGGCCGGGATCGACGCGATCAGCCTGGCCGAGCTGGTCGCCGAGCGGATCGGCGCGAGCTGAGCGGCCGTCACTCCGGGATCGGTCCCTCCAGCTCGTCGCCCTCGATCTCGTCGTCGGGGAGCAGGCCGATCTCGATCCCGGCGCGGCCGAGCACCTCGACCCGGCCGGGCGTCATGCCGATCCCGGCGCGGATGGCGCGGACCAGGGCGTCGGGGTCGGGGGCGGCGATCGGGGTCAGGACGTCGGGGCCGCTGGCGTGGCGCTCGGCGCGCACGAACAGGAGCGCGCCGCTGGCGAAGGCGTGCACGCTCTCCTTGACCCACACGTAGCGGCCGGGCCCCGGCTCCTCCAGGCTCTCGACGCTGGAGCGCTCCTCGGCGCCGGGGGCGCGGAGCTCGTGGGCCCAGGCGCGCTCGGCCAGCTCGCCCCAGGCGCGCCAGGGGTCCACGCTACAGGCCCGAGTAGACCGGCCCGCCGCCGGCGGGCGTGACCCAGGTGATCACCTGGTACGGATCGCGAATGTCGCAGGTCTTGCAGTGGACGCAGTTCGAGAAGTTGAGCCGCAGCGTGCGCCCCTTGCCGTCGTCGGTGGCGGCCATTTCGTAGACGCCCGCGGGGCAGAAGTACTGGCAAGGGTTGCCGTACTCCTCGGTGCAGCGGGTGTGGCACACCGCGTAGTCGGTGATCACGAGGTGCGCCGGCTGGTCCTCGTCGTGGATCGCGCCGGCGTGGTACACGTCGGTCACCTTGTCGAACACCAGCCCGCCCGTCTTGATCGTGGGCTCGGGCATGGGGCGCGGCGGCTGGAGCGGGGCGACCTGCGCGAAGCCGTCCTTGATCTCGGCCGCCTTGGCGGCGGCGGTGTTCACGGTCGGGGTCAGCGGGCCCGGCGTGCCCTCGCCCGTCTTGTTGCCGATCCGCTCGTAGTGGGCGTAGTCGGGCTCGAGCGGCAGGCGGCCGGGGGGCCACAGCCCGCCGCTCTGAATGTGCAGCCCGGCGCTGATCCCGCCGAACGCGAACCGCTTGCGGTGGAAGCTCTGGCGGAAGTTGCGGACCTTCCACAGCTCCTCGAACAGCCACGAGTCGAGGACCCGCTTCCAGTAGCCCTTGGTGAGCTCGAGCGAGGCCTTGGCCGTGATCGGCGGCTCGTCCTTACGAGCGGCGTCGCGCAGCACCTCGAACGCGGTCTCGGCGGCGAGCATGCCCGACTTCATGGCGAGGTGAATGCCCTTGAGTCGGGTGATGTTCAGGAAGCCGGCCGAGTCGCCCACCAGCAGCGCGCCCGGCATGTAGGGGCGCGGCACCGAGAACCAGCCGCCCTCGGGGATCGTCTTGGCGCCGTAGCGCACCACCTCGCCGCCCTCGAGGATCTTGGCCACGAAGGGGTGGCTCTTCCACTCGCTGAACAGGCGGTGCGGGTCGAGGGCGGGGTCGGGCGAGTCGAGCGAGACCACGAACCCGAGCGAGACGTGGTCCTCCTGGAAGGCGTAGATGAACCCGCCGCCGAACTCGTGGCCGAACAGGCCGAGCGGCGCGCCGGCGGTGTGGATCACCTGCCCGGGGGCGAGGCGGCCTGCCGGGACCTTCCACACCTCCTTGCAGCCGGTGGAGTAGATCTGCGGGTTGCGCCCCTTGTCGAGCTCGAACTTGCGCACGAGGTGGCGCGTGAGCGAGCCGCGCGAGCCCTCGCCGAAGATCGTGATCGGCGCGGTGAGGTCGTTGCCGGGCTCGAAGCTGTCCTTGCGCTGCCCGTGCTTGTCGACGCCCTTGTCGACGGTGCGCACGCCGCGCACCCCGCCGTCCTCGTCGAACAGCACCTCGGCCCCGGGGAAGTCGGGCGTGATCATGACGCCCTTGGCCTCGGCGATCTCGGCCAGCCACTTCACCAGCTTGTTGAGGCTGAGGATGTAGTTGCCGTGGTTGTCGAAGGTGGGCGGGAGGATCGGCGCCTTGAGGCTGCCGCCGCCCGAGAGCAGCAGGCGCAGCTCGTCCTTCAGCGCCGGCCCCTCGAAGGGCGGCTCCTTCTCGGCGAAGTCGGGGATCAGCTCGGCGAGCGCGCGCGGGTCCATGACGGCGCCCGACATGACGTGATCGCCGACCGCCGAGGCCTTCTCGATGACCATGATCGGCGCCTCGTCGACGTCGATCTTCGAGCCCTGCTCGGCCCCGCTCTCGACCGCCTCGTTGTGGGCGGCGATCAGGTCCATCAGCCGGATCGCGCCCGCGAGGTTGGCCGGGCCCGCCCCCACGAACAGCACACCGCAGGGCAGCTCGTCGCGCTCGATCTCGTCGTCGCTCACCGATCCTCCGCGCGGCCCGGCCACCTGCTCGTCTGCCGCAGGGCGTCATGATAGCGGCGTCGGCGAGCGCAGCAATCGCTGCGACCGCTCACTCGCGCGCGGCGTTCACGGCCGCGCGGCGCGCCTCGATCGCGGCGGTCCAGCGCAGGTCGTCGGGAGCGAGCGCGCGCTGGAGCTCGGCGTATCGGCGCGCCTCGGCGGGATCGATCGGGTCGAGCCCTTACGCCCCGCCGCCGTGCCACTTGGGCTCGGACCAGGGGAGGCTGAGCTCCTCGCACAGCTCCTCGAGCTTGTTGCGCCACTCGGGGTCGATCGAGCCGCGGGGGCGGCCGACCGAGTCGGCGGCGGCGAGGAAGTTCCGCGCGCCCGCGGTCTCGACCACGCAGCCGGTCTCCTCGGCGATCAGCCGACGGGCCTCCTTGAGCTGCTCGGGGCTCGGGCTGCCGCTCCCCCAGGGGGCGTTCATGCCGAGCGCGTCGAGCGCCCACACGGTCCAGTGGCGCGCGCCGGCCCAGGGGGGGCTCGCGACCTCGAAGCCATACAGCGTGATCGGATCGGACATGGGGGGAAGCCTATCGAAGCCTGAGGGTGGGCGCAAAGCGCCAGTTTAATTTTTCGGCCGGAGTGGCCGTCCGGGTTCCGGAGTATGCCCCAGGTCCGCGGCGCTCTCTACAGCTCCGAGCCGAGCACCCCCGCGATCCCGACGGCCGGCTCGGCCGCGCGGTCGCGCACCTCGAGGTAGTAGCCGTGGGCCCACACCTCGCGCCCGTCGGCCAGCCGGAGCTGGACCCACACCCCGTCGCGCCCGAGCACCGCCAGCTCGTCGCCGCGCGCGCCCTGGCTCACGACCGCGTGCTCGGTCCCAGGGCCGGCGCGCAGGTTGAGGCGGGTCGCCCTCGTGATCTTGGCGAAGGTCGTCGCCTCCTCGCGCGGAGCCCACACCGCGTCGGCGAGCAGCGCGTAGCGGCGCGGGCTCTCGCCGTAGCGGTCGGGGTGGGTGAGGACCATCTCCAGGCGCGAGCCCGAGGTGACGCGCGTGACGGGCAGCGGCACGCCGCCGCTGATGTTCCCGTAGTAGACGACCTCGCCCGGCTTGCCGATCAGGTAGGTGTGCCACACCTCGCGCCCCTCGAAGTTGGGCGCCTCCTCGCTCTGGTTCCAGTCCATGAGGACCATGTCGCCGCCGGCCCACTCGTCGTAGGAGATCGCCACGGTGTTGTCGGCGAGGTTCATGGCGCCGAGGTAGTACTGCGACCACAGGCGGAACTGCTCGGCCGAGCCGAACTGGCGGTCCTCGTTGCCGATCGTGACGAACCGCCGCTCGGGCGCGTTGTAGACCCGCCACCTCACCGGCAGGCCGTGCAGCGCCCCGTACTCGCACAGGAGCGCGATCGAGAGGTCGGCGCAGTCGAGCCGCGTCCCCTCCTCGGCGTGGCGACCCGCGCGCTCCTCCGCCCAGGTCTGATAGGCGTAGGCATACGAGCCGCGGCCCGGGTCGCCCTCGAAGGGATCGGACCAGGCGTGCACCGTCTTCCAGGCCCCCTCATGGATCTCGGGCCCACGGAACGGCGGGATCGGGGCGGGCTGGGCGCTGGCGGGCAGCGCGCAGGCGGCGAGGGCCAGGCCGATCAGCAGGCGGGTGGCGAGCGGCTTCATTTCGTCTCTCCCCGGCCCCAGGGGGGTGTCGTCTCGGGCCGTCGAGAGGCTCAGCCGCAACGGGCAGGCCATCGCCGCGCGCCGCGCTCATGCGCTTTTGACACTGGGCCTTGAGGCAGGGCTCCGGCCCCGGGCCGAGCCGTCCGAAATCGGAGACCGGCCCCACAATCGTGTCACGATCCGTTTCGCCGGCTCAGCCCAGCGAGTGGTGCCCGAGCTTGGTCAGCAGCATCCAGCCGAGCCAGCCGTTCCAGCCGATCGAGAGCAGCCCGATCCCGAGCGCCCCCCAGGCGAGGCGGCGGCCGCGCTCGTGCTCGATCCGCCGCAGCAACAGCGGCGCGCTGGCCGCGGCGAAGCCGCCGAACAGGGCGCCGATCCCCGGGACCGCCAGGCTGCCGGCCGCTATGAACAGGAGCTTGCCCGCGCTCGCCTCGAGGCGCTGCCGGGTGTCGCGGGTGCCCGAGCGGTCGTACTCGTAGATCGGCTCGTCGAGGAGCGGGCCGTCGCGGGGCGGCGCCTCGCGCTCGTCGTCGGAGTCGAGCGCGAGCGCCGCGGAGACCTCGGCCGGGCTGGGGCTGGCCGCCTCCTCCTCCTCGGGCGGGGCGCCGGGCGCGCCGATCGGGAACGCCTCGTCGAGCGCGTCCTGCGCGCGGCGCAGGTCGGCGGGCGCGACCCGCAGCGGCAGGGCCCGCCCGGCCGCGAGCGCCGCCTCCGCCTCGGGCGCCACCGCGAGCGGGACGCCGGCCTGGGCGAGCGCCGCCCGCGCCCGCGCCAGCTCCTCGGGCCGCCGCGCCACGAACACCACCAACCCCGGGCTGTCGCCGTCCTCCTCGGGCCGGCTGCGCTTCAAGGCCATGGTCCACGTCCTTTGCTTGGCGCCAGGCGCGCGCCTCTCCGCGCTGGTGCCCTCCAGGGGCCCAGGTTACCGTGCCGCCGGCCAACCATGCCCAGCGACGTCCCCCAGCTCGAGGCCGCCTATCGCCACTGCCGGGCCGTCGTCGCCCAGCGGGCCAAGAACTTCGCCTACGCCTTCTTGCTGCTCCCGCCGGCGCGCCGCCGCGGCCTGGAGGCGATCTACGCCTACTGCCGGATCGCGGACGACCTCGCCGACGACGAGGGCCTGGCGCAGGGCGAGCGGGCCCGCCGCCTGGCGGACCTGCGGGCGCGCCTGCGGGCGGCGCTCCCCGGCGCCGAGGCGGAGGGCCGCGACCCGCTCGCGCCCGACCGCGAGCTCGACCTGCTCATGCTCGCGCTGCGCGACACGGCGCTCCGCTTCGGCGTGGCGCGCCACGACCTCGACCTCGTGGCGCAGGGCTGCGAGCAAGACCTCACCGTGCGGCGCTACGCGAGCTGGGAGGAGCTGCGCGGCTACTGCTACATGGTGGCCTCGGCCGTCGGGCTGGCCTGCCTGGAGGTGTTCGGCTACCGCGGGGAGCGCGAGGAGCTGCGCGCGCGCGCCGTCGACCTCGGCCTCGCCATGCAGCTCACGAACATCATCCGCGACGTGGCCGAGGACCTCGGCCGCGACCGGATCTACCTGCCGCAGGAGGACCTCGCCCGGTTCGGCGTGGACGAGGCGCAGCTCGCCGCGGGGCGGGTGGACGAGCGCTGGCGCGCCCTGCTCGCGTTCGAGGTGGCGCGCGCCCGCGAGCTGTTCGCGAGCGGGCGCCGGCTGGCGCCCGCCGTCCGCCGCCGCTCGCGCGTGTGCCCGCTGGCGCTGGCCGCGATCTACGAGCGCCTGCTCGACGAGGTCGAGCGCGCCGACTACGACGTGTTCTCGCGGCGCGTGGCGCTGAGCGGCGGGCAGAAGCTGAGGCTGCTCGGCCGCTGCCTCGCGCCGGCCTACCTCGGCAGCGGAGCCGGCGCGGCGTGAGCGAGGCGAGCGTCCATCCCACGGCGGTGATCGGCGAGGGCGTGGTCCTCGGCCCGGGCACCCGGGTCGGGGCCTACGCGGTGATCGAGGACGGCGTGGTGCTCGGGGCGGACAACGTGGTGTGGCCCCACGCGTTCGTCGGGCGCGGCACCACCATGGGCGACGGGAACCAGGTCCACATGGGCGCCGTGGTGGGCCACGCGCCGCAGGACCTCTCGTTCGACCCCGCGACCCCGACGTTCACCCGGATCGGCCACCGCAACGCGTTCCGCGAGCACTGCCAGGTCCACCGCGCCACCAAGCCCGGCCAGGCCACCGAGATCGGCGACGACAACCTGTTCATGGCGCTCAGCCACGTGGCGCACGACTGCCGGATCGGCGACCGCGTGGTCCTGGTCAACCAGGCCAGCCTGCCGGGCCACTGCGAGGTGGGCGACCGCGTGATCATGTCGGGCTTCACCGGGATCCATCAGTTCTGCCGGATCGGGCGGCTGGCGATGGTCTCGGCGCTCTCGGTCTCGAACAAGGACCTGCCGCCGTTCTTCACCTACGGCGGCCGCCCGGCCCGCGCGCAGGCGCTCAACGTGGTCGGGCTGCGACGGGCGGGGGTCGCCCCTGACGTGCGCCGCGAGCTGAAGCACGCCTACCGGCTGCTCTACCGCTCGGGCCTCACGGTGCCCGAGGCGCTCCCCCGGCTCGAGGCCGAGTGCACCAGCCCCGAGGCGCGTGAGCTGATCGCGTTCGTGCGCGCGAGCAAGCGCGGGATCGCGGGCGGCCGCCCCCCGCGCGGGGAAGGCCACGACGACGAAGACGCGGGCGAGGAGTAACCGCCCGGGCCCTCGGCCCGCGCCGGTCCCGCCCCCGTCCCAGCGCGGTCTCAGCCCGGGAACGCCACGGGCAGCAGCGCCAGGCCGCCGATCACCGCGGCGTGGCGCAACAGCCCGAGGAACAAGGCGAGCTGGAACGGCGTCACGCAGACCTCCCGCCCCCGAGGGAGCACACCTCGTTCCTCTGCGCGGGGGCCGCCGCGTGGGGAGCGGACGCCGCCCGCGGGGCGCCGGGGCGGGCTGCCCGGGCGGAAGATCGGGGGTCGGTGCTAGGCTGGGGGCGTGAGATGCCGCCCGTGAGCCAGCAGCAGTTCGGGCTGGAGATCAGGTTGTTGCGCGAGCAGCGCAACCTCAGCGCCAAGGACCTGGCCGAGCGGATCGGCCTCAGCCCGTCGCAGATGTCCCGCCTCGAGAGCGGCCAGCGCCGGGTCGACGCGCTGTTGCTCTCCAAGATCGCGCGGGCGCTCGACGTCCACCCCAGCCACTTCTTCGCCGGGTTCGAGGGGCGAGCCGAGCCAGAGCCCGCGCCCGAGGCCTCGCGCCCCGCCGAAGCGGAGCTGGGCGGCGTCGCGAGCCTCAGCGCGGTCCCCTCGCAGGTGGGGCGCCTGATCCGGGCCGAGCGGCGCCGGCGCCACCTCACCGCCGAGGAGCTGGGCCAGCGGGTCGGCAAAGGGAAGGCGTTCATTCAGGACCTCGAGGAGGCCCGCACCGACCTCGTCTCGGGCGAGACGCTGCTCAAGATCGCGCGCGCGCTCAAGCTCGCCCCCGAGGCGCTGATCGAGGCGCAGCGCGCCGACCTGCGCGAGCTCCGCCGCAGCCTGCGCCGGCTCGAGCGTGCGCACACCGAGCGCACCCTGGGCGACCTGCAGCTCGAAGGCCACGGCGCGGTCAAGCGCGGGCTGCCGCTGGTCGAGGCCGAGGACGGCGGGCTGCCGCTGGCCTTCGACCAGGGCGCGCCCGAGGGGCGGGTGATCGACTACCTCTACTTCCCGGGGCTGCGCGCCGCCAGCGCCTTCGCCGTGCGCTGGGCGGGCGAGTCGATGCAGCGGGCGCAGGAGCCCTCGTTCCGCGAGGGGGACATCCTGGTGTTCGATCCGTCCCGCGAGGCGCGCCACCAGGACTTCGTGCTGGCGCTGCTCCCCGGCCAGAGCCTGTTCCGCCAGCTCTACCTCGACCCCAAGGGACGCGTGCGGCTGCAGCCGCTCAACTACGACCATGCCCCCGTCGTGGCGCCGCGCGACGAGGTGCAGGAGCTGTTCCCGCTCGTGGCGCGGTTACAGACGATCTAGGGCGGAGGGGGAGGCGACGCGTGCACGAGCCGACGCTGGTCCTGAACCGCAACTGGTCGCCCATCAGCACGACCCACGCCCGCCAGGCCCTGGTGCTCCTGTGCCGCGACGCGGCCCACGCGGTGTGCCCCGACACCTACGAGCTGTTCGAGCTCGGCCGCTGGGTGGAGCGCACGATCGACCGCCTCCCCGCCCTCGACCGCAAGCGCCTGGTCCGCACGCCGAGCTCGTGGATCGAGAAGCCCGAGGTGATCCTCCTGCGCGAGTACGCGGGCATTCCCCGGCGCGAGGTGGCGTTCAGCCGGAGGAACCTGTATCGCCGCGACGACTTCCGCTGCCAGTACTGCAAGCGCCCCGGCGCCCCGCACGAGCTGTCGATCGACCACGTCGTCCCGCGCTCCCGCGGCGGCAAGACGACCTGGGAGAACTGCGTGCTCGCCTGCGTGCGCTGCAACTCGCGCAAGGCGAACCGCACCCCGCGCGAGAGCGGCCTGTCGCTCGACCGCCCGCCGCGCCGCCCGACCTGGTCGCCGCTGTTGGCCGCGCTCCCGCGCGCGCAGCCCGAGAGCTGGAAGAAGTTCCTCAAGCACCCGGCGTGAGCCGAGGCGGGCTCCGCGTTAGGATGGCTGCGTGATCGAGCGCGCCGAGTTCACGAACTTCAAAGCGCTCCGCGACGTGCGCCTGGACGGGCTCGGCAAGCTGACCGTCCTGGTCGGGCCCAACGGGAGCGGCAAGACGAGCGTGCTGCAAGCGCTGCGGCTCGTGGCGCGGCTGGGAACCGTCCAGCTCGGAGACCTCGTCAGGGACGACGAATGCCGCGATCTCCTCCGCCGGGGTTCGAGCTCGTTGGCAGTAGAGATCGGCGGGCAGTGGAGCGGTGTCTCAGGATCGCTCCGAACCGAGATCGTGCGCGAGGAGTCGCGTCCGGTACCGCCGCCGCACTCGGTCTATGAGCGCTTCAAGCGACGGCTCACCGTTTCGCTGGGGGGAAGCTCCGAGACGACCGAAGACTCCAACTTCCTGCTCTGGGATCAGCGGCGCGAGGTCGGCGAATCCATCGCGCGCGCTACTCTGTTGCGGCTTGATCCCGCAGTCCTCGCTCGGGTTTCTTACCTCGACGAAGTCGAGCCGAGCTTGCGCGAGAACGGCTCCGGCCTCGCTACGGTCGTCGGCTTCCTCGCGCAGAATCAGCCCGGTCGGCATCGCGAGCTCGTGGAAGCGCTCACGACGATCGTTCCCTCGGTCCAGGCCGTGCGTGTCCGCCGTGCGCGTCGTTCGGTCCCTGCCGAGCTCGGCGAATTCAGCACCGGACCCGCGTGGGGCGACGAGTTGGTATTCGACGTGAGAGGCGCAGACGAGGTCCCGGCCCACGCGATGAGCGAGGGGGCCTTGCTCGCCCTCGGGCTCCTCACGGTCCTACTCGGCCCAGGCCAGCCACGTCTCGTCCTGCTCGACGATCTCGATCGCTGCCTCCACCCGCTCGCGCAGAGGGATCTCGTCACGGTGCTGAGGGGCTTGCTCGAGCAGTCTCCCGACCTCCAGGTCATCGCGACGTCGCACTCCCCTTACCTCCTTGACCACCTCGCTTACGACGAGGTGTTCGTGACGACCCTCTCCGACGAGGGCGAAACGCTGTGTGCGCGCTTCTCGGACCACCCCGAGTTCGGACGTTGGAAGGAGCTCATGACCCCGGGCGAGCTGTGGAGCAGCGTCGGGGAAGAGTGGCTCAAGCAGCGCGCAGGCAGCCTCTCCGGGTGACGGACGAGGTTTTGGTGGTCTGCGAAGCTGCTGCGGATCAGCGCACCGGCTGCGCGCTCGCGGATCGGGTCCTCTGTCACGAGATCTCGTGGCTCGAGCCCGAGCTGTTGGACAGCGTGCGGGCGTGGCGAGGCTACGCTCCCGCGACGGGCTTCGTCGCCTGGAGGGAGATCCCGACGCTGGTACGAGCGCGCGGCCTGAAAGCACATGGTCACTTCGGCGGATCACCCGGCCTGCCTGACGCCAGAGCTGCGCGCTACGCGCTCCTGCTCGCGCATGGGCTCGAACCTCGCCCGCGAGGTGTCGTCCTCTTGCGTGATCTGGACGACCAACCAGAGCGTCGACTGGGCCTCGAGCAGGCGCGAGCCGACTACGAGCCCCGCGTATCCGACCCGGTCTCCGTGATCGTCATTGGGGTGGCGAACACCAAACGCGAGTGCTGGGTTCTCGCCGCGTTTCAGCCTCACGAGGACGCTGAACGCGACACGCTCGCGGCACTACGCCAGCAACTCGGGTTCGACCCAACGGCCGCCCCCGAGCTGCTCACCGCCAAGCAAGAGGACGCGCTGAGGAGTGCGAAACGCGTCCTGCACGCCCTGCTGGGCGACGACCCCGAGCGTGAGGCCGCTTGCTTGGAGGCCGACCTCGAGTTGCTCCTGGAACGTGGGGTGCGCTGCGGGCTGGCCGACTACCTCCGCGAACTGCGCGATCGCCTCGCTCCGCTCCTCGTTCGCTGAGCTAGCCCACCTCGCAAGCGGCCCGCGCCAGCTCGCGGAAGCGCGCGCCGCGGGCCTTGAAGTTGGGGAACATGTCGTAGCTGGCGGCGGCGGGCGAGAGCAGGACGGTGCCGCCTGGGGGGCAGCGGCGGACCGCCTCCGCGAAGGCCTGCTCGAAGCCGCCGGGCACGCGGGCCACCGCCGCCTGGCCGTGGCCGGCGGCGAGGGCGGCCTCGACCGCGGCGGCGATCCGCTCGCCGACCTCGCCCAGGCACACCACGGCGTGCGCGCTCGCGGCAGCGCGGCCGAGCTCGGCGTAGTCGGCGCCCTTGTCGGAGCCGCCCAGGAGCAGCACGGTCGGCGCGCCGACGGCGGCCAGGGCGGCGGCCGCGGCCTCCGGGGTGGTCGCGGTGGAGTCGTCCACGAAGCGGACCCCGTCGGCGCGGCGGGCGACGGTCTGCAGGCGGTGCTCGAGCGGCTCGAACGCGGCCGCGCCCGCGGCGATCGCGCGGGGGGAGGCCTCGAGGGCGCGCGCGACCGCGGCGGCGGTCAGCGCGTTCTGGAGGTTGTGCGCGCCGAGGAGCCTCAGCGCCTCGCGCTCGAACAGCGGGAGCGCCGGCCCGCGGGCGCGGCGCTCGACCACGGTGGTGCCCTCGAGCGTGAGGCCGCGCGCCGCCTCGCCGATCGCGGGCCCGGCGAGCACCCGCTCGGCGCTCCGCCCCGCCCGCGGCCCGACCCGGCGAGCGAGCTCGGCGTCGTCGGCGGGGACGATCACCGCCGCCGGCTGGAGGTCGAGGAGCGCCAGCTTGGCCTCGTAGTACTCCTCGACCGCCCCGTGCCAGTTGACGTGCTCGGGCGAGAGGCTGGTGAAGGCGACCGCCGCCGGCGCGGGCAGACGCGACCCGCCCGCGAGCGCGGCCGCCACCGCGTGGCCCATGAAGGAGGAGACCTCGAGCACCAGCCGCTCGGGGGGCGGCCCGCCGCCGGGCGGGAGCAGGGCGTCGAGCACCGGGCGCTCGTTGTTGCCGGCCACCGCGACCGGCCCCTCGCCCGCGAGCATGGCCCCCGCCAGGCTGGCGGTGGTGGACTTCCCCTTCGACCCGGTGACCACCGCGAACGGGAGCCCGAGCCAGCCGATCCGCTCCAGGCCGAGCGTGAACGCGCTGGTCCAGGGCACGCCCGCGGCGGCGAGGCGCGCCAGCCAGGGGCTGCTGGGCGGGACGGCCGGGCTCTTCACGACGAGGTCGGCCGCGAGCAGGTCGTCGCCCGTGTGCGCGCGCCCGAGGCCGAAGCGGACGCCCGGCAGGCGCTCGAGCGCGGCGACCGAGTCGGCGAGGGCCGCGGCGGGCTTGGTGTCGATCACGAGCAC
The DNA here is from genome assembly GCA_964569055.1 of uncultured Planctomycetota bacterium. GTDB lineage: Bacteria > Planctomycetota > J058 > J058 > J058 > JAWLGW01. The sequence goes on from CAZMSZ010000031.1 coordinate 13,776, forward strand.
GTCCGCGCCCGCGCGCGCGAGGTGTCGCGCCGCCGCGACCCCGCCGCCGAACACGCCCAGGCCCCACACGGTGATCCGGCGCCCGGCGAACCGCGCGCGATCGGCGGCGAGCAGGTCCGCGGGCGTCACGGGCGACGCTCCATGGTCTCGCGGTAGTGCTCCGCCTCGCGCAGCACCTCCTCCGCGTCGGCCGGCTCGGGGCGCGGCTCGAGTCGGATCCGCACCTCGCGCACGTCCTCGATCGTGCCCGGCCACAGGAGGTCCGAGAACAGGTCGATCGGCGGATACTGATACCAGGGAGGGTCGAGCGCGACCTCGCGGCGGGCCGGGACGAAGCCCGGCCGGCGGACGGTGACCACCCGGGCGCCGTAGGTCTCGAACGGGACGACCAGCGGCTCGTCGCCCGCGGTCGTGCCCGCGTAGGCCCCGTCGACGTAGACGGCGGCCGGGCCCGGCGGGTCGGGGCGGACGTGCAGCCACCGCTCCACGCACCCGACGCTCGACAGGGCGCTCAGGAACCCCGCGATCCCGAGCCAGGCACTCGACCGAGGGACGCGCACCGGGTCCTCCCTCGCGATCCCCGCCGCGAGCGCCCCGACTCTAAGCGGCGGGCCTGACGGGCGGAACCAAAACGACGCGCCGCGCGACCTTCGGGGCGAAGGAGCGCGCGGCGCGACGGAGAGAGGGGGATTCGAACCCCCGGAGCAGGTAATACCCACTCAATGGCTTAGCAAGCCATCGCAATCGACCACTCTGCCATCTCTCCCGGGTGGTGGGCGCATTCTAGCCCCCTCGCCCCCACGCGCAAGTCGGGCAGGCGGAAGGCGCAGGCGGCGGGCGCGCCGCGCGAGACGGAGGGTGAGGGATTCGAACCCCCGAGCCCTTGCGGGCCTCCTGATTTCAAATCAGGTGCATTCGACCGCTCTGCCAACCCTCCTGGCTCCCCCGCATGGGGCAGTCGTATCGTAAGTAATATTCCACACGCTATGTAAATAGCGGGGAGAACCGCCTAAGTCGAGCAAGCCCCGTTCATGACGCGGTCGGCGATGAAGATCGGGACCTCGTGCTTGAGCGCGAGGGCGATCGCGTCGGAGGGGCGCGCGTCGACGGTCAGCTCCTCCTTGCCGCGCGTCAGCGCGAGCTTGGCGAAGTAGGTCTCCTCGCGCAGGTCGTCGATCACCACGAAGGCGAGGTGCGCCTCGAGCTGCGTCAACAGCGCGCCGAGGAGGTCGTGGGTCAGCGGGCGCTCGGACACGAGCTCCTTGAGCGCGCGGTCGATGGCGAGCGCCTCGAACAGCCCGATCACGATGGGGAGCTCCCGCTCGCCGTCGACCTCGCGGAGGCACACGACCTGCTCGTCGGACCGCTCGTTGAGGACCAGCCGCGAGAGCTCGACCCGCACCATCTCCAGGTCCTGCCGCGCTCGCCCCCGCGTCGCGCGCCGCGGATCGTAGCCCGTCGAGGGTTGAGGCGCAACCGCCTCGGAAGGCACGGTACATGCGGTTTTCCGCGCGATGGGCGCTTGGGAAAACCAGTGGCGTCCGCTCCGTCGCCTTTGCTACCCTGCGCGCCGACCCATCGCGAGCGCCGCGCTTTCGCCGCTCCAGCATCGCGCAGAGCCAGCCAGACCACCCAGCAGACCATCGACGGTCGGGGGGACCCGTTGCCCGTTTCGCAGGAGCTCGAGCCGCTGTTCCAGCGGGCCCTCGACCTGGTCCGCGAGCAGACCAAGAAGCCGATCTTCGAGACGTGGTTCCGGAACCTCGAGCTGATCGAGGTCGAGGACGACGTGATCCGGATCGGCACGCCGAACCGCTTCGTGAAGGAGTGGATCGAGAGCAGCGACCTGATCCACACCCTCGCCCACGCGATCCGCCGCGCGTACGACCGCGACCTGACCCCCGAGCTGGTGTTGACCGAGGTCGCCGACGAGTCGGAGGAGACCGCGCCGCTCCCCGCCGCGCCCGAGCCGCCGGCCGTGGTCCGGCCGCCCGCGGCCGAGCCGCTGCTCGAGCAAGATTCGAGCATCCAGCTCAAGGACGATTACACCTTCGAGTACTACATCGTAGGCCCCAACAACCGGCTGGCGCACGCCGCGGCGCTGGCCGTCGCCGAGACGCCTGGCCAGACCTACAACCCGCTGTTCATCCACAGCGCCGTCGGGCTGGGGAAGACCCACCTGCTCCAGGCGATCTGCCACGCGCTGATCAAGCGCCCCGGGCTCCCGCGCGCCAAGATCCTCTACCTGTCGTGCGAGGACTTCGTGAACCGCTTCATCGAGGCGGTCAAGGACGGCGAGCTCGAGCAGTTCCGCTACAAGTACCGCAACGTCGACGTGCTGGTGATCGACGACATCCACTTCCTCGCGGACAAGGAGCGGATCCAGGAGGAGTTCTTCCACACCTTCAACACGCTCTACAACTCGCAGAAGCAGATCATCCTCAGCGCCGACTGCGCCCCCAGCGAGATCCCCACCCTCGAGGACCGCCTGGTCTCGCGCTTCAAGTGGGGCCTGGTGGCGCGGATCGACCCGCCCGAGTTCGAGACCCGCGCCGCGATCATCAAGCAGAAGGGCGAGGCCAAGGGCTATCGCCTCGACGACGACGTCGTCAACTTCCTCGCCGCCCGGATCGACTCGAACATCCGCGAGATCGAGGGCGCGATCAACCGGCTGGTCGGGACGGCCTCCCTCATGAACCGGCCGATCGACCTCAACTTCGCCCAGCAGACCCTGGCCGACATCGTGGGCAGCGAGCTGACCCGGGTGCAGATGGGCGACATCTGCGAGGCCGTGGTCAACCGGCTCAAGGTCAAGCTCTCCGACATGCAGTCGAAGAAGCGCACCAAGCGGATCGCCTTCCCCCGGCAGGTCTGCATGTTCCTGGCGCGCGAGCTGACGGACCTGACCCTGGCCGACATCGGCGCCCACTTCGGCGGCCGCGACCACACCACCGTGATCTACGCGATCGAGCGGGTCGAGGAGCGGGTCAAGAAGGAGCCCGAGATCGCCCAGCTGATCGACGAGCTCAAGCGCGACGCGCGCACCGTCCGCAACCAGAGCCGCTGAGCCGCACGCGCGGCCGCGTCCGGGCCCCGGAGGCGCTCCTCCGGGGTCTCGTCGTGTACGGAGCGCGCGAGCCCGTGGTCGACTCGAGGCGCGCCGTGGACGTGGCGAGCCGAGCCAGGCTTGGAAGGCGCTGCGCGCGGAGCGCCACCCGCCCTGGGTCGACCGGTGAGCGCGAGGTGACCAGGCCGGGCGCGCGCGGTCCGGTGGCGACGTCGCGGCTGAGCGACGCCTCCGCGCTCGAGACCGTACAGTTCGATGACCGGCGCCGTTTTTCGAAGGACGTGGAGCGCGCGTGATGTCCGCGTGCGTCGCCGCTTGGCCACGTTTCGTTCGCCGCGGGAGTGCCGCTGGGAAGACGCGTGCAGAGCCACCTGCCCGCTTTCGAGAACGCGGGAGGGAGCGGGGAAGGATGAGCGGCCATCCCGCGCCGGTGTCGAGAGCCGTGGACGAACGGCCCCCTCTCTTCGCGCGCGACGCAGGATGGACTCCGACCGCCTCGGCCCCGCGCGCCGAGCGCAAGCCACGGCGACGCCTGGGGCGAGGGCTCGCGGGGCGATGGTTCTCCACGGTTTCGATCGAACCAAGAGAGAAGAGAGAAGAAGGAACATCTCTTCGAGGGGAAGAAGGAAGACCATCCCACGAGCCGCGCCGAGCGCCGAGATCGAGCGGCAGACGTCCATCGCCTCGGCGATGGTTTTGGGTTGGGACGCGGCGGGGAGGCCGCTACAATCGAGCCCGTTCGCGGCGCGCCAAGAGCGCGTCCGAGACTGAGCGAAGCTGGTCCGAGCCCACTCCGAACCCCTCCGAACCCCTCCGAACCCGACGACGACTCGACCCCGAGCCGGCCCGTCGGTCCCGAACGAAACCGGAACGCTCCCCAGCAGGGCAGGCCGTCGGCCATCGCGCGGGAGTCGGCGTCGGCGAGCCCCGGCCTGTCGGACGATGCCCGTAGAGTAGGCGGCCTGTGCGGGGATCCACCCGCAGCGGGAGAGAGTCATGAGCGTGGTTGCCGAGACGAGCTGCCTCAAGTTCCGCGGAGACGCCAAGGAGCTCGCCGAGAGCGTGAGCCTGGCGGCGACGGTGGCGCCGGCCAAGAGCACCCGCCCGGTGCTGCAGAACCTGCTGCTGCACGGGCACGACGGCGTGCTCGAGGTCACCGGGTCCGACATGGAGGTCTCGATCCGGGTCCGGATCGAGCACGTCGAGATCGGCGCCGACGGCAAGGTGCTCGTCAACGCCGGCCGCTTCCAGCAGATCCTGCGCGAGCTCGCGGGGGAGCAGGTCGAGGTGCGGACCGACGACCGCGCGGGCTGCACGATCACCACCGGAGACGCCCGGTTCCAGGTGATGGGCGAGGACCCGCAGGACTTCCCCGAGCTGACCGCCTGGCCGACCGAGGGCACGTTCCAGCTCAAGGCCGGCGACCTGGTCGAGATGATCCGGCGCACGCACTTCGCGACGCACCCCGAGAAGACCCGCTACGCCATGAACGGGATCCTGCTCGACCTCAAGGGCTCGCGGGTCCACCTCGTCGCCACCGACGGCAAGCGGCTGGCGCTGTGCGAGCGGGCGCTCGACTTCGAGGCGGAGCAGCCGGTGCACGTCGTGGTGCCGACCAAGGGCATGACGCTCCTGCAGCGGGTGATCGGGAGCGGCGACGAGACGGTGGAGGTGGCGGTCGAGGCCTCGCAGGTCCACTTCCGCACCGCCCGGGCCGTGGTGTCGGCGCGGCTGATCCAGGGTCACTTCCCGCCCTACGAGGAGGTGCTCCCCAAGGACCACGACAAGCAGCTCAAGCTGGCGCGCGAGGCGTTCCTGCTCGCGCTGCGGCGCGCGGCGCTCCTCGGCACCAAGGACAGCCAGGCCGTCCGGTTCCAGTTCGGCCGCGAGGGGCTCGAGCTGACCTCGCGGGTGCCCGAGGTGGGCGAGAGCCGGATCACGTTCGCGCTCGACTTCCCCTACGACACGCTGGAGATCGGGTTCAATCCGCAGTACTTCCAGGACGTGCTCAAGGTGCTCGAGAGCGAGGAGTTCCTGCTCGAGCTCAAGGACGGGCGCTCGGCCGCGGTGATCCGCGAGCGAGCCGACGACCGTGGCTACGTCTACCTCGTCATGCCGCTCAACCTCGCGGGCTGAGCGACGGACGCGGCGACGGCGGACGGGCGGGGATCGATCTCGATGCCCTCTCTCTCCACGGGGAGGGCGCGGCGGTGGAGTGTGCGAAGGGCGCATGATGAAGCGGCATGAGCAGGGGCGAGGGCTCCTCCCCTCGCGGCGTCCTCCCCAGGGAGCGACCGCGCGGGAGCCGCAGCCGATCGGCGAGCTGATCGCGCGGGTGGTCGAGGGGGCCGGGCTCAAGGGGCGCGGCAAGCTCGAGCGCCTGCAGCCCGTGTGGGTCGACGCGGTCGGCAAGGCGCACGCGCAGCAGACCCGCCTGGTCGCGCTCCGCGGCGGAGAGCTGGTGGTGGAGGTCGCCTCGGCGGCGCTCGCCCACGAGCTCGGGGTGTATCACAAGCGGGCGCTCGTCGAGCGGCTCCGCCAGCGATCGGGCTTGCCGATTCATGACTTGCGCTGCAAGGTCGGCGGACCCTGGCCCTCCCCAAAAGGGTCGGGATAGCGGATAATAAGCGGCGTAATTCCAGTGGCTTACGGGGGAACGAGGGCCATGGTGATGACCAGGCACGAGCACGAGGGCTCCGCGGTCGCGACGCCAGCGGCGGACGACTACAGCGCGGGGAGCATCCAGCTCAAGGAGGGCATCGAGCACGTCCGGGTGCGGCCCGCGATGTACATCGGTGACGTCCACGAGCGCGGCCTGCACCACCTCGTGAACGAGGTCGTGGACAACTCGGTCGACGAGGCCATGGCCGGCTTCTGCACCGAGATCGAGGTCACGATCCACGACGATGGGTCGATCTCGATCCTCGACAACGGGCGCGGGATCCCGGTCGGCATCCACGAGAAGGTCGGGCTGCCGACCCTCGAGGTCTGCCTTACCCGGCTGGGCGCGGGCGGCAAGTTCGACAAGAACAGCTACAAGGTCTCGGGCGGCCTGCACGGCGTGGGCGTGTCGTGCGTGAACGCGCTCTCGGCCTGGCTCGAGGCCGAGGTGTTCCGCGACGGCTCGGCGTATCGCATGCGGTTCGAGCGCGGCAAGACGGTCCGCGAGCTCGAGACGACCGGCCCCTCCAAGCGGCGCGGCACCAAGATCACCTTCGCGCCCGACCCCGAGATCTTCCGCCAGGCGCAGGCCTTCAAGTACTCGATCATCGCCAAGCGCCTGCGCGAGCTGGCCTACCTCAACGCCGGGCTCAAGATCGTGCTGCGCGACGAGCGCGAGGAGGGGCAGAGCGAGACGTTCCACTTCCCCCGCGGGATCGTGGAGTTCGTCGAGGACCTCTCCAGCACCGAGGACGCGCTGCTGCGCGAGCCGATCAGCAGCCGGCGCAGCCAGTTCAGCGAGGAGTCGCGCGGCGAGGTCGAGGTCGAGTTCGCGCTGCAGTACACCGACACCTACAACGAGACGATCCTCAGCTACACCAACAACATCAACACGATCGAGGGCGGCACCCACCTGACCGGGTTCCGGGCCGCGCTGACGAGCACGCTCAACAACTGGCTCAAGGACAACGAGAAGCTGCTCAAGCTCGGCAAGGACGAGCGCCCCTCGGGCGACGACTACAAGGAGGGCCTGGTCGCGGTCGTGTCCGTCAAGGTCCCCGAGCCGCAGTTCGAGGGGCAGACCAAGACCAAGCTCGGCAACTCCGACGTGGCCGGCGTGGTCCAGAACGTGGTCGGGCAGTACCTGAAGGCCTGGTGGGAGCAGAACCCCGATCAGGCCAAGCGCGTGGTCTCCAAGGCGCTCGAGGCGCGCAAGGCGCGGCTCGCGGCCAAGAAGGCCAAGGACCTCGCCCGCAAGGCCAAGGACGCCCTGCGCGGCGGCGGCGTCGCCAAGCTCAAGGACTGCAACTCGACCAACCCGGAGGAGTGCGAGCTGTACCTCGTCGAGGGTGACTCCGCAGGTGGGACCGCCGGCAAGGCGCGCGACTCCCACACGCAGGCGATCCTGCCGCTGCGCGGCAAGATCATCAACGTGTGGAAGGCGAGCCACGACCGCATGCTCGGGCACAACGAGATCGCGACGATCATTCAGGTGCTCGGCACGGGGATCCTCGACGACTTCGACCTGGCCAAGCTCCAGTACCACAAGATCATCATCATGTGCGACGCGGATGTCGACGGGAGCCACATCCGCACGCTGATCCTGACGTTCTTCTTCCGGCAGATGGCCGAGCTCGTGCGGGCCGGGCACGTCTACATCGCGCAGCCGCCGCTGTACAAGACGCGCGTCAAGCGGCGCCGCGCCGACGGCGAGGAGGGCGAGGACGGCAAGAAGAAGCGGTCCAAGGGCAAGTTCGAGGAGGTGTATCACCTCACCGAGCAGGACTTCCGCGGCGCCATGCTCGGCCTCGGCCTCGACGGCAGCCGGCTGGAGCGGGGCGAGCGCGACGCGCTCGAGGGCGGCGCGCTCGAGGAGGTCGTCCGCCTGGCGGAGGAGCTCGAGCAGCTCGGGCGCGAGGTGGTGCGCAAGGGCGTGCCGTTCGACAAGTACCTGGGCCGGCGCCGGGAGGACGGCCTGCTCCCCCACGCGCGGGTGCAGCTGACGGGCGCCAAGCGCGCCCCGGCCATCTACACCGAGGAGGAGCTCGAGGCCTGGCTCGCGCAGGCCGTCGAGAAGAGCCCCGACCTCAAGGTGTGGCGGAGCAGCGACCCGCTCAGCGAGCGGGAGGGCGCCGACGTCGAGGTGACGGTGTTCACCTCCAAGCGGCGGCTCGAGGAGCTGCTGGCCCGGGCCGAGGGGCTCGGGTTCACGGCGGCGGAGCTGTTCCCCGCCCCGCCCCCCGAGCCCGGGGCCAACCCGCCGGCGCGCTTCCACTTGACGCGCGGCAAGGACGACCTCGAGGTGGCGGGCCTCCTCGAGCTCCCCGCGCAGGTCCGCAAGCTCGGCGAGCGCGGCGTCGACGTCCAGCGCTACAAGGGCCTGGGCGAGATGGACTGGGACGAGCTGCGCGACACCACCATGGACCCCAGCAAGCGGATCCTGCTGCAGGTCTCGCTCGACAACGAGAACATGCTCGAGGCGAACCAGGTGTTCAGCACGCTCATGGGCACCAAGGTCGAGCCGCGCCGCGCGTTCATCGAGAAGCACGCGGTGGAGGTCACCGACCTCGACGCCTGACCGAGTCTTCGGCTGGTCTTGTGTGATGGCGCCAGGTGTTGTGTGGGGCGCCGAAGACTCGGATGGGGGCGGGGCTCGGGTTACTGCCACGCCTTGACGCGAGGAGATAGGAGGCGGTGGCTCGGGCTACTGCCACGCCTTGCGCGAGGAGATTGAGGGCGG
>CAZMSZ010000031.1:22343-34060 GCA_964569055.1 uncultured Planctomycetota bacterium
CGCGAGGAGATTGAGGGCGGTGGCTCGGGCTACTGCCACGCCTTGACGCGAGGAGATTGAGGGCGGTGGCTCGGGCTACTGCCACGCCTTGACGCGAGGAGATTGAGGGCGGGGGCTCGGGCTACTGCCACGCCTTGCGGCAAGGAGATTGAGGCGGCGGCCGCCGACTGCCACGCCTTGCGCAAGGAGATTACGGGCGCAGGTCGACGAACTGTGGGTGCTGGGAGAGTGGTTCGACGACCTGAGCAAGCCACGGTGCGAGGTGGGCGTACACCTTTCGGACCTGGCCGTCCTCGGTGCGGGCGCAGAGGCAGGCCTCGACGTCGTCGATCGAGTTGTCGTAGACGTAGACGCGGTCCGCGACGCGGATCGCGGGGGTGAGGTTCGCCATGGAACGACCGTAGCGGCTGATGATCTTCTCGATGGGCACGGTGTGCCCGCCTTGCATCACACGATCGGCGACGCGGGCCGCGTTGATCCTCGGATCGCTCGTGCCCACGAAGAACACCCGCACGAAGTATCCGCGCGCCTTGGCGCGAATCAGGAAGTCGAGCTTGTCGGGCGCCGAGAAGACGGTCTCGAAGGCGATGCCGGCGCGCTGCTCGAGGAGCTCCTCGCGGCGGGCCTGGGTCCATTGCGCTGCCGCGAGCACGGCTTCGGGCGCGTTCCAGTCGCCGAAGCGGTCCCGTGCGATCTCGTCCGGGTTGAGGTACTCGACGCCCTCGCTCCAGCGGTCCTGGCGCAGACGCGCCGTGACGGTCGTCTTGCCCGCGCCGTTCGGCCCCGCGATCACGAGCAGGACAGGCTTCATGCGTGCGGATCGGACGGACGACTCTGGGCGGCCTCGCTGGCGGCGAGCCGTGCGAGGGCGGCCTCGCGCAGGACCGCGATCTCTCGGTAGAGGCGCTCGAGCGCCTCGCGGCGGCGGCGCGCCACGTCGGCGAAGGCCTCGGACGCGAGGGCGCGCAGGTCGTCGTCGGTGGGCTCGTAACTCGGGTCGGCGAGGTTGACGGTGCGCTGCTGCATGGCTTCCAGCGTACCGGGCGGCGCGGTCTCGGTCTACCCGGCGGACGGGTGAGCGACGGACCGCCGACGCGTCCTGCGCTCCTTCACGCGGGCGAAGCGCGCACTCGGGCGGGGCGCGGGCGCGGGTTGGGCCGCGCGGAGGGCGCTCCGATTGACCTTGTCGCGGCGGGGCGCATGATCGCGCGTGTGCCTCGTTGATCGATCCCTCCCCTGATTCGCCCGAGGCTTCTCATGAGACACCCTCCGATCCTGGTGACCGGCGCGCACCGTACGGGGACGACGTGGACGGGGCGTATGCTCGCGCTGCGGCCCGAGGTGGGGTACATCCACGAGCCGTTCAACCCGGTGGTGGATCGACGGCTGCGGTTCGTGCGGCCGTACACGTACGTGTGCGCGGAGAACCAGGACGGGTATGTCGAGGCGCTGCGGGACATGATCGAGTTCCGCTACCCGGTGGTCGACGAGCTGCGGCGCCACGTGCGGGCGCGGACGCTCTCGGGCCTGGTCGAGAACGTGGGGGCCGCCTGGCGGCGGCGGCTCGCGCGGGCGCGGGCGCTGGTCAAGGACCCGCTGGCGGCCTTCTCGGCCGAGTGGCTGGCCAACCGGTTCGGGATGCAGGTGGTCGTGCTGGTGCGTCACCCGGCCGGGTTCGCCAGCAGCCTCAAGGTGAACGACTTCCGCTTCGGGTTCGCGCACCTGCTCGAGCAGCCGCTGCTGCTGCGCGACCTGTTGCGGCCGTTCGTGCACGACATCGTGGCCTACGCGGCCGACCCGCCGCCGATCGTGGACCAGGCGGCGCTCGTGTGGCGCATGGTCTACGCCTCCATGGAGCGGTTCCGCGAGCGGCACCCCGACTGGATCTTCGTGCGCCACGAGGACCTGGCCCGCGAGCCGGTGGTCGGGTTCCGCGCGCTCTACGAGCGCCTGCAGCTCCCGTGGGACGAGCAGGTGGAGGCGGCGATCCGCTGGCACAGCGGGGACGATCAGGTCGCGCCGCCGCCGCGGCTGCGGCGCTACGACCAGCAGCGGAGCGCCAGCCACACCCACCTCGACTCCTGGCGGCGGCGGCTCACCCCCGACGAGATCGCGCGCCTCCGCGAGAAGGTGGGGAGCGCGGCGGCCGCCTACTACGCGGCGAGCGACTGGTCGTAGCGGCGGCGCGCGCTCACTCGCCCAGCGCCTCGAGCCACACCGCCACGTCGGGCGGGTGCTTCAGGCCCGAGAGCTCCTGCAACAGCGCGTGGGCCCGCGCCCGTGTGGTCTCGCTGCGCAGCCCGTCCACCAGCGCCCGCAAGGCGGGGCGGCCGATCGCGCGCAGGTCGCGCTCGGCCGCGGCGACGCGGTGCGGGAGGGCGAGGTCGCGCAGGGCGCGCTGGATCCGCTCGGCCTGCACGCGGGCGGGGCCCTCCGCGTCCCACCAGGCGCGCAGCCGGGCGAGCGCCTCGCGCCGCTCGGCCGGCGCGCCGCTCGGGTCGAACGGGGCCGGCTCGGCGCCGCTCAGCGCGACGAGGTGCGTCCACACCTCGCGCCGCCAGGCGGCGGGCTCCTCCTCCAGCAGGGCGAACAGCTCGGGGGTCGCCTCGACGGCGCGCAGCCGCACGAGCGCGGTGAGCGCGCGGGTCCGCAGCGGCCGCGAGGCGTCGCGCGCCCGCAGCGGCGCGCGGACCTGCTCGAGCTCCTCGAACACTCGGCCGCCCTCCACCCGCCGGATCGCCTCGTAGGCCCTGACGAACCGCGCCAGGGCCGCGGGCTCCAGCTCGCCCGTCAGCAGCTTGCAGGTCTCGCGCGCCCAGCGGCGCGCCGCGCGGGCTGGGTGCTCGAGGAGCGCCGCCAGCTCGGGCGCGAGGCGCGGGCGCTCGAGCGGGTCGAGCGCGGCCAGCGCCTGCTGGGCCAGCTCGAGGGGCGTCGCGCCGGGGTCGTCGGCCAGGGCCGCCAGCGCCTCGCGCACCGAGACCTCGACCCGCTCGCCCGAGCGCTCGAGCACGACCACGTCCCAGGCCGCGGGGTCGACCCCGCCGGTGCGCACCCGCTGGGCCGCGCGCAGGTGCAGCTGCGCCGGGAGCGTCGCGCGGTTGAGGACCAGGAGCGCGAACGAGGTGTCCTCCACGTTCCCCCAGCTCCCGTCGTCTCGTTGGCGGGCGAGGAGCTCGGCCGCCAGGTCGCGCCACCACTCGCGCGCGCCGAGCCGCTCCACGCCCGCCGTGTCCATGGCCTTCTCCAGGCTGTAGGCGTAGTAGTAGTACCAGCCCTCGTTGTCGTGGGCCGGGTTGCGCGCCACGTCGTAGCGCGTGAGCAGCCAGGCCAGCCCGTCGCGCAGCGCCTCGAGGGTCGCGGCGTCGAGCGCGCCCGTCAGCCGCCGCGCCGCCGCCAGGCCCTCACGGGCGATCGCCACGCTCGAGGCGCCCGCGCAGGTCATGGAGCCGTACGCGCCGCCGCGCGTGCCGGTGACGTAGCTCCAGCCCCGGGCCCGCGCCCGCTCGCGCTCCACCGCGCTGGCGGTCGTCTTGGCGCGCTCGGTGGTCTGGCCTGGCAGGGGCGCGTCGCGCGCGTCCTCCTGGAGCGGGGCTCCGCGGAGGTAGCGCGTGCCCGCGAGCGACGTCTCCGGCCCGCCCTTCTCCTGGCTGTCCACGGCCTCGCGCGCGATCTCCTCCCACACCCCCGGCGGCACCGCGACGCCGCTCGCGAGCGCGGAGTGCAGCGCCAGCACCGCGAACTGGGAGTTGGAGCGGTCGCCGTGCTTGGCCGGCGCGTCGCCGTCGTGCCCGCGCGGGCCCGCCCCCGGCTCGGCCGGGCCGAAGTAGCTCCACCAGCCCTCGCCCTCCTTGCGCGCCGCCACCAGCCACCCGACCGCGCGCTCCATGAGCGCGAGGTCCTCCTTGGCGGCCGGACCGCGCTCGTAGCGCGCCACGCTCCGCGTCCTCTCCTGGGGCCGCTTGGGGACGCGCCGGATCGCGCGCGCCTCGAGGGCCATGACCCACAGCGCGACCGAGTAGGTCTCCACCAGCGGCTGCTGGCGCATCCAGGCGAACTGACGCTCCAGCGCGCGCGGCTCGGTCCCCGAGCGGAGCAGCGCGAAGCAAGGCAGCGCGAGGTGACCGAGCTGGTAGCGCTCGTACTCGCGCCGCTTCTGCTGCTCGAGCAGGCGGGCCTCGGTCTCCTGCTCGAGCCAGCCGCGCCCGCGCTCGATCGCGCGCTGCACGGCCACGTGGAACTCGGCCGCGTCCACCTCGATCGGCTCGCGCGCGGTCTGGATCGTGCCCTGGTGGAGCGCGGTCACCTCGCTGCCTTCGCCGCGGGTGGTCAGCTCGAAGGCGTAGGTCGCCTGCAGCAGCCGTCCGCGCCCGAGGTCGAACACCCGCGTCAGCTCGAGGGTGCCCTTGATCAGCCAGTGGTCCTTGACCGTGGTCGTGACCACCAGCGAGCTGCGGACGGTGACCTTCCTCCCCTTGCGGCGCACGGCGTGGTTCCCGGCGGCGCGGAGCTCGCCGCCGGCGATCGGGAACACGTCGGCGACCTCGGTGATCGCCGGGCGGCGCGCGGCGGGCAGCTCGCCCTCGGGCGCCGCGAGCGCGTAGTGCCACACGAGGTCGCCGAGGCCGCGCACCGGCCGGCGGGGGCGCCAGCCGTCCTGGTGGTCGGTGGCGCCGACCAGCGCGACCGCGCCGATCGCGAGCCGCGCGTCCTCCGCGCCCCCCTCGGCGGGGCGGTGGTCGTAGCGGACCTTCTCGTCGGGGCCGAGCTTCCAGCGGAGCGTGTCGGCGCGAGCCGGCGCGGGGCCGAGCGCGACGAGCAGGCCGACGGCGAGGCTCAGCGCGGGGGCGAGCCGGACGCGCGGCTCGGCGCGGCGACCGCCGCAGGGACCAGCACCGGGGCAGGGGGGCATGCGTCCTCCGGAGGCCAAGGCGGAGACAGGGCCCCAGGGTGGACCAGGGCGGGGGGGCGCGCAAGCGGCCCTGAGGGCGGCCCTCGGCGCGGCGCCTGGTAGGATCCAAGGCCGCGGAGGGTCCCCGCCATGGCCGACCAACAGGACAAGGAGCTGCTCAAGCGCAGCGACATCTTCGCGGGCCTCGACGACCCGCAGCTCGACGCGGTGTTCGGCCTCGCCGAGCGGCAGCGCGTCCCCGAGGGGACCGTGATCGTCGAGGAGGACCAGCAGGGCAAGACCTGCTACTTCATCATCGAGGGGCGGGTCGACATCGAGATCCGTCCGCCGTTCTCCGGCCGCAGCCCGCAGAAGCTCGCCACGATCAAGCGCGGCGAGATGTTCGGCGAGCTGGCGCTGGTCGACGGCTTCTTGCGGAGCGCGACCTGCCGCGCGACCGAGGAGGTGGAGCTGCTCGCGTTCGCCAACGAGGCGCTCGAGCGGCTCATGGAAGAGGACCCCAGGATCGGCTACCGGATCATGCGCAACGTGGCGAACGTGCTCAGCTCGCGGATCCGCAGCACCAACATGAAGCTCCGCAACGCGCTCGCGGACGTCTTCTACTACTAGGGACCCATGTCGAGTCATCAGCCGAAGCGAGCCAAGCGGCTCACCGTCCCCGCGGTGCTCGGACGCAAGGGGAAGAAGCCGCTCACCATGATCACCGCCTACGGCTTCGACCACGCCCGGATCGTGGACGAGGCCGGGGTCGACATGATCCTGGTCGGAGACTCCGTCGCGAACGTGTGCCTCGGTCACGAGACCACGCTCCCGGTCACGGTCGACCAGATGGTCAGCTACACCGCCGCGGTGCGGCGCGGCACCGGGCGGGCGCTGGTGATCGGCGACATGCCGTTCCTCAGCTACACGGTGGACGCCAGCGACGCGATCCGCAACGCCGGGCGGTTCCTCAAGGAGGCCGGCGCCGACGCGATCAAGCTCGAGGGCGGGATCGAGGTCGAGGACACGGTGCGCGCGATCGTGCGCGCCGGGATCCCGGTCATGGGCCACGTGGGGCTGACCCCGCAGACGGTCTCCAAGCTGGGCGGCTACCGGGTCCAGGGCACCTCGGCGCTCACCGCGCGCCACGTGGCCGACTCGGCCGCGGCCCTGGAGGACGCGGGCGCCTTCGCGGTGGTGCTCGAGTGCGTGCCGAGCGAGGTCGCGCGCGAGATCACCGAGCGCCTCTCGATCCCGACCATCGGGATCGGCGCGGGGCCGCACACCGACGGTCAGGTGCTCGTGTTCCACGACGTGCTCGGCCTGCTGCGCGGCGGCCACACCCCGCGGTTCGTCAAGCGCTACGCCGACCTCGGCGCGCTCGCGGTCGACGCCGTGCGCCAGTTCGTGGACGAGGTGCGCGGCGGCGCGTTCCCGGCGCCCGAGCACGGCTTCAGCATGAGCGACGGCGAGCCCGAGAAGCTGCGCGACGCGCTGTCGGAGCCGCTGCGCGGGGCCGTCGCCGACGGGCTCGTCGCGCCGACGCTCGACGAGTGACCGCCGCGGCGGTGGTGATCGGGCCGGGCGCGCTCGGCACGCTGCTCGCCACGCTCCTCACCGACGGCGGCGTGCGCGTCACGCTGCTCGACCGGGACCCGGCGCGGGCCGCGCGCCTGCGCGGACGCGGCCTGACGGTGAGCGGGCCGGGTCACGCCACCACGCGCCGGTTCGAGCTGGAGGTGGCGACCGACCCCGCGCGGCTCGCCGCCGACGTCGTGCTGCTGTGCGTGAAGGCGCGCGACGCCGAGGCGGCCGCGACGGCCGCCGCCAAGGTGGGCGGGGACCCCACGATCCTGGTGCTGCAGAACGGGCTGGGCCGGGCCGAGGCGGTGGCCGCCGCGGTGGGCGACCCCACCCGGGTGGTCGGTGTGTTGACCGCGGAGGGGGCCACCCGGCTGGGCGAGGGGCAGGTCCACCACGCCGGGCGCGGCCCGACCCGGGTCGCCCCGCTCCTCAGCGCGGGTCGGGGGCGCGCCCGCGAGGCGGCCGCGCTCCTGGCCGGGGCCGACCTCGAGGTCGAGCTGACGGACGACCTCGCCGCGGCCGTGTGGGCCAAGCTGCAGGTGAACGCGGCGATCAACGCGCTGACCGCCCTGCTCGACTGCCGCAACGGCGCGCTGCTGCGCTCGGAGGCCGCCCTGGCCCTGGCCGACCAGGCCGCGGAGGAGGTGGCCGAAGTGGCAGCGGCCCAAGGCATTGCGGGAGACTGGTCGCGGGAGGCGGCGCATCGGCGCTGGCGGGCGGTCGCGGAGCGCACCGCGGACAACGTCTCCTCGACCCTCCAGGACCTCCGAAGCGGCCAGAAGACGGAGGTATTTGCTATAAATGAGGCCGTCGCGCGGGCGGCCGCCGAGGCGGGCCGCGCCGCGCCGGTCAACGCGCTCCTGGCTCGCCTGATCACGGCGCGCGAGGAGCTGCTCGAGGCCGACCCGCCGCGTCCCTGACCGTCCGGGCCCCCGCCGGACCTCCAGGGCGCCGGCCGGAGCGGCCTCCCTGGGAGCGGGGACAGCATGGCGGACACGAGCGAGCAGCAGGGCGAGGGCGGCCTCGAGCGACTCGAGGAGCGGGACATCTCCGAGGAGATGAAGTCCAGCTACATGCAGTACGCCATGAGCGTGATCAAGTCGCGCGCGCTGCCCGACATCCGCGACGGCCTCAAGCCCAGCCAGCGCCGCGTGATCTACGCCATGCACGAGCTGAACCTCGGCCCCCGCTCCAAGCGGGTCAAGTCGGCCAAGGTCGTCGGCGACACCATGGGCAACTACCACCCGCACGGCGACCAGGCGATCTACATGACCCTGGTGCGCATGGCGCAGCCGTTCGCGGCCCGCTACGTGTTCGTGGACCCCAAGGGGAACTGGGGCTCGATCGGGGACCCCAGCCCGGCCGCCTACCGGTACACCGAGTGCCGCATGGCGCAGGCCGCGGCCGACATGGTGGCGGACATCGACCAGGAAACGGTCGACATGATCCCCAACTACGACAACACCCGCACCGAGCCCTCGGTGCTCCCCTCCAAGTTCCCCAACCTGATCTGCAACGGCTCGCAGGGGATCGCGGTCGGCATGGCGACCAGCATCCCGCCGCACAACCTCAACGAGGTGTGCGACGCGCTGACCGTGCTGGTGCAGGACCCGGGGATCACCGACAAGGACCTGCTCCGCCACATCCCGGCGCCCGACTTCCCCACCGGGGGCGTGATCTGCGGGCGCAGCGGGATCAGGAAGGCCTACGCCACGGGGCGCGGCGCGATCACGGTGCGCGGCAAGGTCGACATCTCCGTCAAGGGCGAGAAGGCCACGATCAAGATCACCGAGCTGCCCTACCAGGTCACCACCGAGGCGCTCAAGGAGAAGATCCAGGAGGCGTTCAAGGCCCAGCGGATCCAGGGGATCACCGCGCTCAAGGACCAGTCCGGCGGCGAGAAGGACGTCGAGCTGGTGATCGAGTGCAAGCGGGGCGAGGACCCGCACGTGGTCCTCAACCAGCTCTACAAGCACACCCCGCTGCAGAACACGTTCTCCGTGATCATGATCGCGCTCGAGCAGCACCGCGAGGGCGTGCGGCCGCGCACGTTCGCGCTGCGCGAGCTGCTGCAGGCGTTCATCGACCACCGCTTCGTGGTGATCCGCCGCCGGACGGAGTACCTGCTCCGCCGCACGCGCGACCGGATCGAGATCCTCGAGGGCCTCGAGAAGGCGCTCGACGCGATCGACGAGGTGATCAAGATCGTGCGCAGCTCGGCCGACGCGGACGAGGCGCGCAAGCGGCTGATGGACACGATCGAGGTCAACCGCCGGCAGGCCGACGCGATCCTCGACATGCGGCTGCAGCGCCTGACCGGGCTCGAGCGCACCAAGCTCCTCGACGAGCTGCGCGAGCGGCGCGCCCAGGCGGCGGACTACGCCGACATCCTCGCCCGGCGCGAGCGCGTGGTGGGCGTGTTCGTCGACGAGATGAACGAGCTCAAGGGGCGCTACGGCGACGCCCGCCGCACGCGGATCGAGGAGGACGAGGCGGTCGAGATCGACGACGAGGACCTGATCTCCGTCGAGGACTGCGTGGTCACGGTCACTCACCAGGGCTACATCAAGCGCACCGCCCTCGACGCCTACCGCGTGCAGCGCCGCGCCGGCACCGGCCTGTACGGCGCCGCCAAGAGCGAGGAGGACTTCGTCGAGCGGATCTTCCAGGCGTCCACCAAGGACTACGTGCTGTGCTTCACCTCCGAGGGGCGCGCGCACTGGCTCAAGGTGCACCAGGTCCCCGAGGGCTCGCGCACGGCGCGCGGGCGCGGGATCCGCAACTTGATCGCGCTCCTGCCCAAGGAGACCGTCACGAGCTTCATCCCGGTGCAGGGCGAGTTCGACGACGACCACTACCTCGTGATGGCGACCGCCAAGGGCGTGATCAAGAAGGTCCAGCTCTCCTCCTTCGCGCGCCCCCGCAAGGCGGGGGTGGTGGCCGTCAAGCTCGACGAGGGCGACCGCCTGGTGGGGGTGCGGATCACCGACGGCAGCAACCAGCTCGTGCTCGCCACCCGCTGCGGCAAGGCGATCCGCTTCCAGGAGGAGACGGTCCGCCCGATGGGCCGGAGCGCGCGCGGGGTCAAGGGGATCGCCCTCGAGGACGAGGACGAGGTCGTGTCGCTGGTCGTGGTCGGCGAGGAGGGCCCCTACCTCCTGACCGCCTGCGAGCTCGGCTACGGCAAGCGGACCGAGGTCGAGGAGTACCGCGAGACCAACCGCGGCGGCAAGGGGATCATCAACATCAAGATCACGGCCAAGAACGGCTACGTGGTCGGGGTGCAGGCGGTCAAGCCCGGCGACCAGGCCATGATGATCACCTCCTCGGGCAAGCTGATCCGGATCTCGGCCGACGACGTGTCCGCGATCGGCCGCAACACCCAGGGCGTGCGCGTGATCCGCGTCGACGCCGGCGAGAAGGTCGTGGCCGTGGCCCGGGTCGTGGTCGACGAGAACGAGGAGGGCGCGACCCCCGCCGTGACCCCGGTGGCCAGCTCGGTCCCCGAGGACGTGGGCGACGACGCCGACCTCGAGGAGGAGGAGGACGGCGCGTCCGCCGCCGACGAGGACGGCGAGGAGTAGTAGGCGCGCTCACAGGACGCCCCGCCGCCGAGCAGCAGCGCCGGCCGACGCGGCGCGGACGCCAACACCTGCGCTCCCCTCAGGTCCCTCGATCCCGCATCACGTCGTGGAGCTCGTAGCCCCAGGGTCGCCGCCGGACCGTCCCCTCGAGCTCGAGGCGCGCCAGCGCGAGCTGCACCCTGGGGAGCGGCAAACGCGTCGCCGCCGCGAGCGCCTCGGCGCTCACCGCGGCGCCCGCCTCGCTCAGCGCGCGGCGGAGCGCGGCCGCGGCGGGGTCGGCGTCGGCGCTGCCGTCGGGGTGCGTCGGGCGGCGCGCCACCCCGCCGAGCGCTTCGAGCACGTCCTCGGGGCAGGTCACCAGGCGCGCGCCGTCCTGGATCAGGTTGTTGGTGCCCTGCGCCAGCGGCGCGCGGGGCGAGCCGGGCACGGCGAACAGCTCGCGCCCTTCCTGCAGCGCGAGCTCGGCGGTGATCAGCGCCCCGCTGCGCGGCCCGGCCTCCACCACGACCACGGCCTGCGCCAGCCCGGCCACGATCCGGTTGCGCTGCGGGAAGCTGAACCGGGTCGGCTCCTGGTCGGGCGGGCCCTCGCTCAACAGCGCCCCGCTCCGCGCCACCTGCCGGGCGAGGTCGCGATGCCGCGGCGGGTAGACCCGCGCCAGGCCGCCGGCGAGCACCGCCAGCGTGCGACCGCCCGCCTCGAGCGCGCCGCGGTGCGCCGCCGCATCGATCCCACGCGCCAGCCCGCTCACGATCGTGTAGCCCGCGTCCGCCAGCCCAGCGGCCAGCTCGAACGCGACCTCCAGCCCCACCGGCGTCGCGCGCCCCGCGCCGACGCTCGCCACGCCGAGCGCGGGCGCGGCCGGGAGCGCCCCGACCACCGACAGCCGCTGCGGCGGGGGGGGGAGCGACGCCAGCGAGCGCGGCTAGGCGAGCCCTCCCAGCGCGAGCAGCCCCGCGCCGAGCTCCCCCAGCCGCGCCCGCTCCGCGCGGGCCGCGGCCAGCGGCCCCGGATCGGCGAGCGCCGACGCCAACCGCGCCGGCACCCCCGCCGCCTCGAGCTCGCTCGCCGAGAGCGCGAACAGCGCCTCGAGCGAGCCCACCCGCTCCTCGAGCAGCCGCGCCGTGCGAGCCCCGACCCCCGGCGTCCGCGCCAGCCGCAGCCGGAGCAAGGCGAGGTCAGCGGAACAGGCAAATGGCGGAGCAGGCCCAACGCCCGGCTCCACGAGCGGCGCGATCTCGACGTTCGTCATGCCCGCCCGCAGGGCAACCACCGCACCGAACGGAACTCGAACGCCCTTCGTCCACCCGCCCCCGCGAGCCTTCCCAATCTCCGAAATCGCGCGCGCGCCCGCCGCCCTGCGCCTGCTCCGCCGCTCAACCCGCGCCCGCGCAGCGCCTTGCGCCTTTTCAGCCGAACGGAGGCAATCCGAGAGATCGGCGCGTCGCGCACCCAGCCCCGCTAGAAGCAAGCGCAGAGACCGCCAAGGGAGAGCTGTCGCTGATTGCGTCACTCCTCGCGGATCGACCGCGAAGGGATGCGCCACTCCTCGCGGGAAGGATCGACCGCCACGGAAGAGCTGTCGCTGGCTGCGCCACTCCTCGCGGGGAAGGATCGACCGCCAAGAGCGCCAAGAGCGCCAAGGAAGAGCTGTCGCTGGT
>CAZMSZ010000032.1:0-28225 GCA_964569055.1 uncultured Planctomycetota bacterium
TCTACGCCCTCGGCGCCACGCTGTTCGACCTCCTCACGGGGCGACCCCCCTTCGTCGGCGAGTCGGTGGCGAACGTGCTCCGGCAGGTCGTGACCGAGGAGGCGCCCGCGCCGAGCAGCCTGCGCCCCGGGCTCGACGGCGACCTCGACGCGATCGTGCTGACCTGCCTCGCCAAGCGCCCCGCGGAGCGCTACCCGACCGCGCGCGCCCTCGCCGACGACCTCGCCCGCTACCTCGCGGACGAGTCGATCCGGGCGCGGCGGGCCGGGTGGGTGACGCGGCTCGGGCGCAGGGCCTGGCGGCGACCCGGGCTGGCCGCGGCCGCGGCGACGCTCGCCATGGTCTCGACGCTCGCGCTCACGGTCGCCTTGCTCCCACGCCCGCAGCTCACGGTGCACGAGCCGCCGCCGGTGCCCGTGCGCACGCCGCCGATCCTGCACGCCTCGGTCGATGGGCACGGGCTGCGCGCGGTGCGGATCGAGGCGGGGGACGCGCGCGCGCTCGAGGTGCCGGTGCATGGGCCCGAGCTCGACCTCGACCTCGCCGCGCTCGCCCTCGCCGACGGAGCGCACGAGGTGCGCATCGTGGCGATCGACCTGCGCGGCCGCGAGAGCGACACCCAGACCGTGCGCTTCGAGCTCGACCGCGCGGCGCCGACGGTCCGGTTCGGTCCGCCGCCGGCGACGTTCGGCCCGACCGTCCGTCTGACCGCGGAGGCCGAGCCCGGCTCCGCGCTCAGGCTGGAGGCCTGCGCCGGCTCGATCGAGCCGACCGAGGGCGGCCGGGTCGTCCTGACCGTCCCGCTCGGCGAGCTGAGCGCGGCTGCCCGGCTCGTGGCGCGCGACGCCGCGGGCAACGAGGCGCGCGTGCGCCTGCCCGTCCTGGTGGTCCGCCCCGGCGAGCCGCCGCCGGACCTCCAACCGCTGCCGGCAGGCGCCAGCGTGGTGTTCCTCCCGGGCGTTCATCGCGCGCTGCGCCTCGACGCCCGGCGCCCGCTCGCGCTGGTCGCCGCCGAGCTCGGCGACGGGCGACGCGCGGAGCTGCGGCCCTCAGCCGATGGGCCGCTGCTCTCGGTCACGCTCGAGGCCGGCCTGGCGGACGACGCCGCGGTCGCGCCGGTCGCGACCTCGGTGCTCGTACGCGGCCTGATCCTCGCGGACGAGCCCCACCCCCCCGGTGACCCTGACCCGCGCCCAGCGGAGGAGGGTGAGGCCGCCAGCGCCCCGCCTGCGCCCCCGCCCCTGGTCACCGTGCACGGAGGGCACTTGACGCTCGCGCGCTGTCGACTCCTGTCGCCGGGCGCGCGGCGGGCGATCGTGCTCGGCGCGCGGCCGGACGGCGGCGCCCTCACGGCCTCGCTGGACGCGAGCGACCTGGAGGTCGTCCGTGGAGACTCCGAAGCCCTCGTCGTCGGCCCCGGGGCGCGCGCGCACGTGATCGGAGCGACCCTCGAGACGACCACGGGCGCGGGCGGGCTCGCCCAGATCACCAAGACCGTCGAGCAGCTCGCCGACGACACGGAGCGGTCCCCGACCGTGCGCGTCCAGCACGGGGCCTTGCATCTCGAGCGCTCGGTCCTCCGAGGAGCGCCCGGCATCACCATCAGGGTCCGCGGCGGCACGCTCGACCTCGTGGAGTGCCGGATCGAGGGCTCCCTCGCAGAGGGGCTCCTCCTCGAGAGCGACCCAGGCGAGCGAGTCCCGGCGGCCGGACACGTACGCCGGTGTCGCTTCGAGCAGGTGACCAACGTCGCGTTGCTCGCGACCCGCGGCGCCGAGCTGGTCCTCGAGGACACCGAGTTCGCGCGCTGCGGGATCGTGCCGCGCGCCCCCGACGAGCTCCTCCACCGGCTCGACGTCACTCAGGGTGATCCGATCCGGCCGGTGGTGCACGTGCGCGGCGCCGCCGCGGGCGCGATCGTGCGCCGCTGCGTCCTGCGCGACGGCGGCGAGGGGGTGAAGGTCAGCAGCACGCGCGACGTGCTGCTCGAGGAGGTGACGGCGCGCGGGAACCAGGGGCGCTCGTTCTCGGTGATCGGGCCCAGCTCGGTGAGGCTCGTGCGCTGCCGCTCGGTCGGGGGCCTGGTCGGGCTGTGGGTCGCCCCCGGAGGCGAGGCGCGCCACGGTGTGCCGGTCACGGCCGACGTCACCGTCGAGGGCGGCAGCGTCGGGGACGCGCGCGAGACCGGGGTGATCGTGCTCGGCCGGTCCAAGGCCGCGCTCCGCGACCTGACGGTCACGGACTCCGGCGGGCACGGAGTCCTCGCGAAGCTCGACGGCGGCGCGGCGCCCGCGCTGACGCTCGAGCGCTGCGCGATCGAGCGGAGCGCCCAGGCCGGCGTGCTGGCGCTCGGGCCGGCCCTCCTGAAGCTGCGCGACACGTCGATCCTGCGGAGCGGCCAGCACGGGGTCGTGGCCGCCGGGCTACCCGGCGCGCGCCCGGCCGTCACGCTCGAGCGGGTCATCGTGCGCGACGGGAAGGGCGCAGGGCTGGCGACCACGCCGCACGTGACCGTGTCGCTCGACGCCGAGACCGTCCTCGAGCCGAACGCGGGCGGCGCTCGCCTCGAGCTCCCTGGCGCCCGCTGATCAACCCTCGCGCGGCGCCACCTCGGCCAGCGAGCGGCTCGGGTCGACCGCGCTGCGCAGGACCAGCGACACCGCCTCGCCCAGCAGCTCGCTCACGCGCTCGGGGTCGAGGGCCGCCGCGTCGAACACCGCGTCGAGCCGCGCCCCGCGGCCGAGCGCGTGGAAGAACACGGTCGCCTCGTGCGCGGGCAGCGGGTGCTCGGGGAGGAGCGGCTCGAACACGGGCTCGCGACCGGCCGGCTCCGCCGTGCGCAGGTCGAGCGCCTCGAACGCCAGGCGGAACGGCGCGCTCCCCGGCGCCGCCTCGCCTGCGGCGAGCACCTCGCGCAGCGGGAGCGCGGCGTGCTCCGAGTCGGCCGCGAGCTGATCGCGGACGCGCCCCGCGAGGGTCACCAGGGGGCGGTCGAGGTCGATCGCGAGGCGGAGCGGCAGCAGCGGTCGCACCCGCCCCAGCCCTTCCCGCGCCGGATCCGCGGGCGAGGGCGAGGTCCCGACGACCAGCTCGTGGGCCGCGGCGCGGCGGGCGAGCGCGCCGAGCAGCGCGGCCAGCACGACCTCGCGCTCGCTCGCCTCGGCGCGGCCGGCCAGCGCCGCGAGGACCGTCTGCTCGGCCGCGGTCAGGCTGCGAGCGACCTGCCCCCGTCGCCGCCCCCTCGTCGGCTCGCTCGCGGCGGCCCAGGCGAGCGCGGTCGCAGGCGGGGCGCCCGCCAGCCGCTGCGCCCAGTAGGCGACGTGCTCGGCGCGCCGGGCCGGCAGCGCGCGCCACACCTGCCGGGCGACCGCGACGGCCGCCGGGGCCGGCGGGAGGTCGTCCTCGGCGTACAGGCGCGGCAGCTCGCCCAGCACGACCCGCGCCGCCTCCGGCTCGACCAGGCCGGGGTGGAACGCCAGCTCGAGCCGGTGCTCGTCCTCGCCCACGCGGCGCAGACGAGCCCACCACGGCGGGCCGGCGGCGAGGTCGAGCGGCGGGTCGGGCTGCTCGTCGGAGGTGATCAGCCGCAGCGCGGGCGTCGCGAGGAGCTGGTGCGGCCGCTGCTGCCCGGGCGCGGCCTCGACCCGCACGCGCAGCGCGTCGTGGCGCCGCGCGAGGGCGAACAGCGCGCCCTCGAGCCGGCCCGCGTCCAGCGGCCCGTCGATCCGGCAGAGCACGCGCAGCGTCTCGGCGGGCTCGATCACCGCCGGGCGCCCCTGCTCGAACCACGCCAGCTGGGCGGGCGCGAGCGGCGCGCGGCGCGCCACGATCAGGGCGCCGCGCGGGCGAGGCGCCGGCTGCGGCGCGCGCGCGGGGCGCGCGTCGCCCGCCGGCTCGACCCGAGCGGGCGCCGCGGCGCGCTCCGCGCGCGGAGCGCTGGGCTCCTCGGCCAGGGCCGGGCGCGGGCGCTCCGCGCGCGGCGGGGGGACGCGGCGCGACGGGGCGGGCTTGGGCGCGGGCTCGAGCCGCGGCAGCTCCCGGGCGAGGTCGGCCAGGACCGGACGCCGGTAGAGCAGCGCGATCGGCAGGATCCGCCCCAGCCGGTGGCGCAGCTGCTCGGCCAGGCGATCGGCGCGCAGGGCGTCCCCGCCGCGCTGGAAGAAGTGGTCGTCGCGGCACACGTCGCCGGGCTCGAGGCCGAGCACCTCGGTCCACAGCGCCGCGAGCGCCCGCTCCTCGGGCCCGCGCAACGCGGCGGGGGAGCGCCCCCGCGCGACCCGCGCCGTGGCGGAGCTCGGCCGGCGCGTGAGCGCGGTCTCGACCGAGAGCTCGACCTGGCTCAAGCAGGTGCGGTGCACGCGCTCGACGCTCTCGTCCAGCAGCTCGTCGCAGATCACGACCCGCTGCAGCGACTCCAGCGCGCCGGGCGTGCTGGCGCTCGCCTCCACGAGCGCCTCGTACGCCGCGCCCCCCGCGCTGAGGTGGGTCACGCGCAGCTTGGTGAGGGCCTCGCAGGCCGCCCACGGGTCGCGCCGCGCCTCGTCGGCCAGCGCGACCAGCGCCCCCCCGCAGGCGAGCGACCACGACAGGGCGGCCAGCCCGGGCTTGCTGCCGAGCGGGTCGAGCGAGAGCAAGCGCGCCGGCCGGTCGCGGTACGCGGTGAGGCGGCTGCGCGCGATCCGGGCCAGCATGGCGTGCGACAGCACCGTGGGGTCGCTCGGCCCGTCCAGGGGGTAGAGCACGCAGGCCGGCCGCGCAGGCAGCAGCGTCACCTCCTCCTCGCTCGGCAGCGGGCCGTTGCCGCTGGTCCAGCGCAGCACCTCGGTGTCGACCACGGGCAGGTCGTCGCGGCGCGCCGCCCACACGCCCGGGCCGTCGCCGAGCACCGCCACGGGTCGGGCGTGGGCGACGACTCGCGTGATCCAGGCCCCGGGCGCCTGCGGATCGATCGGCAGGGCCGCCGCCCCGGCGAGCCAGGCCCCGATCGTCCCGATCAAGTGCTGGAGCGGGTCGACCGCCGCGACCGCGACGACCGACCCCGAGGCGCCCTCGACCTCGGCGTGGAGCGCCCGCGCGACCTCGACCGCCGCGGCGGCGAGGGCCCGGTTGCGCAGCACGCGCCCATCGCCGGCGAACACCGCGGCCGCGCGCGGGGCGCCGTGCGCCCGCGCGATCACCACGGCCGGGAGCGTGGCGCGGGGCGGCCGCGCCGCGCGCGCGGGAGCCGCCTCGGGCCGGGCGGCATCGGGAGCGGCCGCGGCGGCCGGGACGAGCGAACCGACGGAAGGCGCCTGACTCATGCGGGGGACCTCGCTCCGGTCCGCCCGCGTGGCGGACCCGGCGAGCGTCGGTCGCACCGGGTGTGCCCGCCGCGAGCACCGACGCGCGCGCGGGTTGAGCGCTCGCCCGCCGGAGCCCGCCAGCGAAATCCCCGACCGCGAGGCGGGCGATCCCGCGCCCCCGCGCCGCCCTCGCCGGGGCGCCCGTCCGCGCGAGGAATTCCCCCGCTCGCGCCTGCGGGATTCGGCCTCGCCAGTCCGCCGCTCGCTTGACGTGAATGCCTCTTTCCCTGCCCTTGCCCTTGCCCGGCTCTCTGCTGCCGCTGGTTGGCAGGACCGCCTTGGCGAGGGCGGGCAAGGGCAAGGGCAAGGGCAGGGAGCTCGATCGCTTCACGCGAGCGCCGCTGTCAGTCCGCCGCGGGCCCCCGCACGAGCATCACCACCCCGATCACCAGGAACATCGCCGCCCCGCCGTAGTGCAGCCACCGCGGGTCGACGCGCTTGGCGAGCACCGCGCCCAGACCCACCGCCAGGGCCGAGGCGAGCACCAGCGCGGACGCCGACCCCGCGAACACGGCCCAGGGGCGGTTCCCCGCGCTGGCGAGCCCCAGGGCCGCCAGCTGAGTCTTGTCCCCCAGCTCCGCCACGAACACGGCCGCGAAGCTCGCGGCGAACAACGACCACCAGCTCTCCACGGGACGCCTCCTCCCGCGATGCTACGGCCATCGATGCTCGGCGCGCCGGCCGAGCGCGAAGGGAGCGTCTGGCCGGCGGCGTCGGGCGCCGGGAGCGGTCGTCAGCGCGGGACCGTCGGCAACCCCGTCCGCGCCAGCTCGCGCAGGAACCGGCGGTACTGCAGCTTGGTCGCCTCGAGCTGGAACGCGACCTCGTGGCCGTCCTCGAGGCCGTCCTCGAGGTGCTGCACGACCACCGCGGTGGTCGGCTGGCCCGCGAACAGGCGGTTGCCGGTGACGGGCAGGTTGAGGTGGCTCCCGCCGACCAGGGGCAGCAGCTCGTGGAGCGGGGTCAGGTGGCTCAGCAGCGGGTGGTAGGCGTCGCGCGCCATGCCCGCGAGGTCCAGGCCGAGCGCCAGGGTGAGCGCGTTGGCGATCGGGGGGAGGATGTAGTTGTCGACGATCCCCTGCAGCACCAGGACGTGGCGCGGGTCGCCCAGGCGCGGCTCGTGGGTGACGTAGCGGGCGTAGACCGGCGGGTCGGCCGGCTCGCCCGCCCACTGCAGCAGGTTGAGCGCCGGGTCGTGCTCGTGCAGGGTGCGGTGCAGGAACGTGTAGCCGAACATGGCGTCGGCGATCGGCCGCACCGGCACCGGCTTCTGCTTGTGGACCACGTTCTCGATCCAGCTCCCGCCGGCGCCGCTCAGGATCGCGCCGCGGAAGCGCGGCTGGTTGGCGAGGACCAGCGGCGCGATCGTCGCGCCCATGGAGTGGCCGAACAGCGCGAACCGGGCCGGGTCGAGCCGCACGGTCCCCCCGCCGCAGGCGGGGTCGGCGGGGAAGCTCAGGGTGGTGAGCACCTCGGCGAGCACGACCAGCTCGAGGGCGGACTGGCGCACGTTGTCGCGCATGGCGACCGGGTTGAGCACGTTGAACATCAGGAGCTGCTCGTCCCCGCCGGTCACGTTGCGCAGCCCGCCGTGCGGGCCGTCCACCGAGACCCCGACCCACCCCTCGCGCGCCAGCTCGAGGGCGGGGCCGCTGCCCGGCGCCGCGGGCGCGCCCACGGCCGGGTGGCGGCCGCGCTCGACCAGCGGCTTCTCGCCCTGGCCGAGGCCGGTCCGGATCACGACCGCGGTCGGCCAGCCCTGCGGCGGCATGGGCGCGCGCGGGACGGTCACGAACAGGTTGGCGGTCTCGGCGGCCTGGAGCACCGGCGCCCCCGTCGCGTCGAGCACCCAGCCGCCCCCGCCCGACAAGAAGGGCGGCGCGCCGGCCTGGAAGGCGGGCATCTCGATCGTGGTCCGATAGACGCAGTAGTCGGGGTAGCTCTCGACCAGGGTCGGCGGCGCGGCCGGCCGCGGGAGCGGACGGGCGAGCAGGGCGCGCCGCGCGCGCTCGAACCCGGCCGTGGGCGCGTCGGTGCGGAACACCGCGAGGCCCGCCACGTCGCTGGGATCGACGCCGGCGGCGCGGAGCGCCGTGAGCGCGGCCTGGTGCTCGACGAACGCCGCGCTCGACATGCCGGCCGGGCGCAGCCCGACGGCCAGCTCGGCCATGCTCTGCGAGACGCCGAGCGGCGCGCCCTGCGCGTCGGCGAGCGCGCGCAGCACCACGGCGGCGTAGCGCGTCTCCTCGCGCAGGGGGGCGCCCTGCAGCGGCAACAGCGCGAGCAGGTTCGGTGCGCCGTACGGGCCGGCGTCGGGGTGGAACGCGGCCTCGACCGGGTAACGGCGCAGGTAGTCGGGCGCGGTCGGGTCGACGCCGATCAGGAACAGCGGCGACCCTGGCGCGAGCGTGTCGGCGAGCGCGGGGAGGCGTCCCTGCGCGATCGGCGCGCTGGCCGCGAAGTAGATGGCCGAGGTCGTCCCGAACCCGCGCGCGTCGCGCCGCAGCACGTCGAGGATCGCCGCCACCGTGCCGTTGCCGCGAGGGTTGGGGAACGCGTCGAGGTCGACCGTCCCGTCCGCGCGCCGGCGGCTCTCGTCGGGGAACGGCGCCGCGTAGAACCCGCCGGCCAGCGTGTAGTCCATGAGCAGGGTCGTCCCCGCGACCGGCGCGGGCGCGGCCGCCGGCGCGGCGCTGGTCGTGGAGGCGGTCGTCGACCCGGCCGTCGCGCGCCCGCCGCCGCTCGAGCGCTCGCAGCCGGGCAGGAGGGCGAGCGCGAGCAGACAGATCAGGGGCCGGGCCGCGATCACGGGCACCTCCGCGCGCGCCGACGGCAGGTCGACGCAGCTCTCGGGCAGGAGAGCGCGGGAGGCTACAGGATCACGCCGCGGCCGAGAACGTGGATTCTTGGCGACAGGGAGCGTGCGCCTGCCGCTCAGGCGCTCGGGTCGCGTCCGTAGAGGTCCTCGATCGCCCGGAACAGGTCGTGCCAGTCGGCGGCCAGCTCGTAGGCGCCGTGGCGCAGGACGCGGCGGCGGTTCTCGGTCGCGTGGGTCGCGTCGGCGAACACGATCACGGGCGGGCGCTCGCCCCAGGCGTTCACGCGCTCGAGCAGCCGCACCGCGTCGGGCACGCCGCCCTCGCGCCAGCCGTAGCGGCTGATGATCAGCAGCGCGTCGCGCCAGCGCGCGGGGTCGAGCGCCTCGGGCGCGGCGAGCCGCTCGACCTCGAGCCCGAGGGCGCGCAGGCGCTCGAGGCCGTAGCGCGTCCCCTCCTCGTCGGGGTCGACCCACACGATCCGGGGCGGGCCGTCGCCGCGTCGCAGCCCCGGCGCCTGGAGGATCGCGCGCAGGCGCCCCTCGACCGAGGTCCGGCGGTGGATCGCGCGCAGCCAGGCGTCGAACCCGGCGTAGCTGCCGTCCTTCACCTCGAACGGCAGCACCTCGATCCCCTCCGAGCAACGGAAGTACTCGCGCCACTCGGGGCCCTTGTCCTCGTGCACCGCGTACCACAGGGGCGCGTCGTCGGCGTCGCCCATCAGCGCGAGCACCTCGGAGCGCAGCTCGTTGAGGTAGGCGTCGGTGAACGACACACCGAGGAACAGCACGGTCCGCGTGGCGAACACCGCCCGCAGGAAGTCGGCGTAGCGGCGGTCGCCGTAGACGCGGCGGCGATAGTCCTCGCGCCCGAGCACGATCGGGTTGATCCCGGGGTCGCCGTTGGCGTCGCCGTGCAGCTTGATCACGCGGGCGCGCGGGCGGAAGGCCGGGTCGCTCCAGTCGACGCGCTCCCACCAGTGCAGCGGCGCGCGCAGCACCTCGCGGTACAGCGCGTCGGGGTCGCCGCCCTCGAGGCACGGGTCGTAGTTGGTGGTGAGCACCGCATCGAACGGGATCTCGCTGAGCAGGCGCGCCCGCTGCCCGACCACCTCCTCGCCCTTGCCGCGCGCCAGGCAGGCGAGCACCGCCTCCTCGAAGGCGCGCGGGTCGCCGCCGGCCTCCCGGATCAGCTCGTCGCGCAGGAGCTGGCCGATCCCCTCGATGTCGAGCGAGCCCTTGGCCTTGGCCAGCCAGGCCAGGATCGGCCGCGCGCGGGTGGCGTCCTCGATCCGGCGCGCGAGCGCCTCGAGCAGCTCGAGCCAGGGGCGGATCGCGGGGGCGGTGAAGCCGGCCCCCACGAACGCCACACACCGCCCCGCGAGCACCTCGTCGACGAGGCCCTGGGGGACCGAGCGGGCGGTGATCGGGTCCACGGCGCCTCCTGCCCCGATGCTAACGCGCCGCCAGCGCTCCGCCGGCCGTGGCGCGCGACGCGGGTCAGCGTAGGGCCAGGAGCGCGGCCACCACGATCGCGACCACGATCAGCGCGGCGGCGACCATCCACAGGTACATGAACACGATCCCCGCCAGGCCGAGGCCGATCGCGCTCACGCCGAGGCGCAGGTCGCCGCCGCCCGCGAGCCCGCCCGCGGCCAGGAGCACCGCCAGGACGCCCAGCCCGATCACCACGCTCGGGACCCAGCGGTCCGGCCGGGCCTCCGGCTCGGGCGCCGGCTCGGGCGCGCCGCGCAGCGAGGACAGCGCGCGCCGCGCCATGCCGCGCGCGACCTCGCCCGCCGAGACCGGCTCGCGCTCGGGCCGCAGCGCGCTGGCCAGCCAGGGCGCCAGCGCCGCCCCGGCGAACGCGAGCGCGCCCACGACCAGGGCCACGACCCCGAGCGCGGTGACCCGCCTCGGCCGCGCCTCGCCCTCGGGTTGCGCCTCGCCCTCGGGTTGCGCGTCGGCGACCGCCTCCCCGTCCGTCATGGAGCACCTCTGCCGCTGAAGGCCCACCAGGGTAACGGACGCTCCTCGCGCGCGTCACGCGCTCACCACGGACGACCGCTGGGAACTCGCGCCGGCCCTCGGGAGTGAGGAGATGGTCCGAGAAGCGTCTGGTGATTCAGGCGCTCCCCCGCTACACTTGCGCGCGCCGGGGGGAGCCCAGATCGCCGAGCAGCCGATCGATCTCGAGGAGGCGGATAGCCGCATGTCCCCGCCGAGCCAGCCCCCCGCCGCGGTCCTCAGCGCGTCCGCTCCCTCCAACGGCCACCCGTCGAGCGTCCCACCCGAGGCGATCGCCCTGGTGCACGCCGTGCGCGAGCGGGTGGCGCAGGTCGTCGTCGGTCAGGAGGTCGTGGTCGAGCGCCTGCTCGTCGCGCTCCTCACCAGCGGCCACCTGCTGCTGCAGGGGATCCCGGGCCTCGCCAAGACGCTGCTGGTCCACGCGGTTGCCCGGGCGATCGACCTGCAGTTCCGCCGGATCCAGTTCACGATCGACCTGATGCCCTCGGACATCCTCGGCTCGCAGGTGCTCGACGAGCGGAGCGGCGCGTTCCGCACCGTGAAGGGCCCTGTGTTCACCAACATCCTGCTGGCGGACGAGATCAACCGCGCCGCCCCCAAGGTGCAGGGCGCGCTGCTCGAGGCCATGCAGGAGCGCAACGTCACGATCGCCGACGAGACGTTCCGCCTGCCGGTCCCGTTCCTGGTGATCGCGACGCAGAACCCCGTCGAGCAGAGCGGCACGTTCGAGCTCCCCGAGGCGCAGCTCGACCGGTTCATGCTGTGCCACCGCCTCGACTACCCGACCCGCGAGGAGGAGCGCGAGGTGCTGCGGCGGAACCTCAAGCTCGGCCTGCGCAAGGAGGGCGCGGGCGCCGTGGCGCGCACCGAGTTCGACGCCGTCCCCGACCAGCCCGTCGGCTCGGCGGCCGACCTGGTCCTCGCCATGGAGGCGGTGCAGGCCGTCCACGTCAGCGACGTGTTCGTCGACCACGTGGTCGAGCTGGTCGACCGCACCCGCCGGCACCCGGCCCTCGACCTCGGCTGCAGCCCGCGGGCCGGGATCGCGCTCACCCGCGCCGCCCGCGCCCGCGCGCTGATCCACGGGCGCGACTACGTGGTGCCCGAGGACCTGTTCGCGCTGGCCGAGGACGTGGTGCTGCACCGGATCCGGCTCACCTACGAGGCGCTGGCCGACGGCCGCACCGGGCGCGAGGTCCTGGCCGAGCTGTTGGACGACCTCGGCGAAGCGCGGTAGCCGCGCCGTGGAGCTCGAGCTCGCGCGCGAGGGCGTCCCCGACGCCCGCCAGTTCGAGGTGGCGATCCGGCGCCTGGCCGACGGCCTGGCCTACGGCGCGGACCGCTCCCCGTTCGTGGGCGCCGGGATCGAGTACGTGCAGTCGCGCCGCTACCAGCCTGGCGACCCGGTGCGCGCCATCGACTGGCGGGTGACCGCCCGCACGGGGCGGCCGCACGTCAAGGAGTACGAGGCCCCGCGCCGGGTCCCCGCCTACCTGCTGGTCGACACCTCGGCCTCCATGACGGTCGCCTCCGGCCCGCGCAGCAAGTACGCGGTCGCGGTCCAGCTCGCCGGCGGCCTGGCGCTGGCCTGCCTCGACCGCGCCAGCCCGGTGGGCGTGCTCGGGGCGGGGGAGCGCGCGCTCCACATTCGCCCCAGCATGTCGCGGGCGCAGGTGCTGCAGTGGCTCCACCTGCTCCGCCGCTACCGGGTGGACGAGGGCACCACCCTGGCCCGGCGGGTGACCGAGCTCGGCCCGACCCTCACCGAGCGGGCGCTGGTGTTCGTGCTGAGCGACCTGCACGACCCGCCCGCCCTGCCGGTCCTCAAGCGGCTGGCCCAGGCCCACGACGTGGTCGCGCTGCAGCTCGTCGACCCGGCCGAGGAGGGCCTGGCGGGCGGCGGCTTCCTGCGCGCGCAGGAGGTCGAGACGGGGCGCGCGCTGGTGGCGCCCGCGCGGCGCCGCTGGGTCGACGCCGACGCGATCGGGCGCGACCTGCGCCGCGGCGCGGTCGACCACCTCGCGATCCGGGTGGACCAGCCGTTCGTGCACCGGCTGCGCCACTTCCTGCGCGCCCGCGGGCTGCTCGGCCGGGGGGCGCGGTGAGCGCGCGCGCCGCGACGCTCGGGGCGCTGCTGGCGGCGTTCGTCCTCCTCGGCGCGCCGCGCGCGCGGGCCGAGGAGCCGGCGCCGCTGCTCGAGCTCGGCCTGGGGCTGTCGGGCAAGCTCGAGGAGCTGGTCCTCCCCGGCCCCGAGCTGGTGGTGCGCGAGCAGGACCGCGACGCGCCGCTGATCGCGCGGATCCTCTCGGTCTCGCCGCACGGGACGGCGCGCCGCTACACGATCGAGGTCTACGGGCTCGAGCCCGGCCGCTACGACCTCGGCGAGCTGCTCGCCCGCCCCGACGGGAGCGCGCCCGAGGGGCTGCCGCCGCTCCCGATCGCGATCGTCGACCCGCTCCCGCCGGGCCGGGTCGAGCCGAACCCGCTCCAGCCGGCGGCGCTCCCCTGGGTGGGCGGCTATCGGCTGTGGCTCGCCGCCGGCCTGTTCGTGTGGCTGGGCGGGCTGGTCGCCGCCTCGGTCGTGGCGCGCCGGCGCGCGCGGTCCGCCGCGCGAGCGGCCGAGGACGAGCGCGCACCCAGCCTGGCGGCGCGCCTGCGTCCGCTGGTGAGCGAGGCGCGCGCCGGGCGGCTCGACCCCGCCGGGCAGGCGCGCCTCGAGCGCCTGCTGATCGCGGCCTGGCGCCGGCGCCTCGACCTCGGGGACGCGCGCCCCGCGGCGGCGCTCGCCGCGCTGCGCGCCGAGCCCGAGGCGGGGGCGCTGCTGCGCGCGCTCGAGGCCTGGCTCCACCAGCCGCCCGGGCGGGCCGACCCGGTCGACCTCGACGCCCTGCTCGCGCCCTACGAGCGGCTCGACGACGCGGCCTGGGGGCCCGAGCCGGGCGAGGAGGGCGCGGCGTGACGCTCGCCTTCGCGCATCCCTGGGTGCTGCTCCTGCTCCCGCTCCCGCTCGCGCTGCTGGTGTGGGTGTGGCGCGGCCGCGGGCGTCGGGTGGCGCTCCCGCTCGACCACGCCGCGGCGGCGCCGGGGCGCGGCTGGCGCCTGCTGCTCGACGCGGTCGCCTCGCTGCCGCCGCTGGCGCTCGCCGCCGCGATCGTGCTCCTGGCCGGCCCGCTCCGCTGGGGCGAGCCCAAGGCGAAGCGCGCGCTCACCAACATCGAGTTCTGCGTCGACGTCTCGTGCAGCATGACGGCCGAGTTCGGCGAGGGCACCCGCTACGACGCCTCCATGGTGGCGATCAACGAGTTCCTCGACTACCGCGAGGGCGACGCGTTCGGCCTGACGATCTTCGGCAACCAGGTCCTGCACTGGGTGCCGCTCACCTCCGACGCCAGCGCGTTTCGCTGCGCGCCGCCCTTCCTGCGCCCCGAGCGGCTGCCGTACTGGTTCGGCGGCACCGAGATCGGCAAGGCCCTGCGCGCCTGCCGCGACGTGCTGGTCGCCCGCGAGGAGGGCGACCGGATGGTGATCCTGATCTCCGACGGCTGGAGCGCCGACCTGTACGGCGGCAACGACGTCAAGGTCGCCGAGGAGCTCGCGGCCGAGGGGATCGCGGTCTACGCCGTTCACGTGGCCGAGGGCGAGGTGCCCGTCGAGGTGCAGACCATCGCCGACTCGACCGGCGGGCGGGTGTTCGGCGCGGGCGACCCCGCGGCGCTGACCGAGGTGTTCAAGGCGATCGACGCCATGCGGCCGGTGCGCCTCCAGCGGAGCATTCCCGAGGCCATGGACCACTTCGCCCCCGCCGCCGGGGTGGGGCTGTCGCTCCTGGCGCTCGGCCTGCTCGGCGGGCTGGGGCTGAGGTACTCGCCGTGGTAGCCGAGCTCGCCGCGCTGGCCGCCGCCGTGCTCGCCGCCTGCGGCGAGCTGCTCCACGCGCCCCGCGTGCGGCGCGTGGCGCGCCTGGCCTTCGGCCCCAGCGGCCGCCCGCGCGCCTGGACCCTGCTGGCGCCCTTCCTGCGCGTGGCCGCCGCCGCCGCGCTGGCCTGGGGCCTGGTGACGTTGATCCTGCTCCCGCCGGAGGTCCACCAGGCCGAGGCCACCCCGCCCGGGCGCGAGCGCCACGTGGTGCTGGTGCTCGACGTCTCGCCCAGCATGCGCCTCGAGGACGCCGGCCCCGAGCTGAAGGAGGGGCGCCTGCGGCGCGTGAGCGCCCTGGTGCGCAGCTTCTTTCAGCGCGTCTCGGCCGAGCAGTTCCGGGTCAGCGTGGTCGCGGTCTACACCGGCGCGATCCCGGTGGTCGAGGACACGCGCGACTTCGAGGTCGTGCGGAACATCCTCGAGGACCTGCCCATGCACTACGCCTTCAAGGCCGGCGAGACGAACCTGTTCGCCGGGCTGGAGGAGGCGGCGCGGCTCGCGCGCCCCTGGGACCCGCGCAGCGCCACGGTGGTCGTGCTCAGCGACGGCGACACGGTGCCGTCGAGCGGCATGCCGCGCATGCCCGCCTCGGTGCACGGCGTGCTCGTGGTCGGGGTCGGCGACCATCGCACCGGCAAGTGGATCGACGGGCGCCAGTCGCGCCAGGACGTGGCGACCTTGCGCCAGATCGCGACCCGCCTGGGCGGGGTCTACGTGGACGGCAACAAGCGGCACATCCCCTCCGACGTCCTCGACGTCGTGGTCGGCCGGATCGAGGAGAGCGCCTTCGAGCGGCTCACGCGCCGCGAGTACGCCCTGATCGCGGTCGGCGCCGGCGCGCTGGCGCTCGCGCTGTTGCCCCTGGCCCTGCAGCTCCTCGGCACCGGCTGGCCGCCGGGCGCGCCCCTCCGGCGCGCCGCGGCCCCGAGCGCCGCCCCCGCTCCGACTCCACGCACACCAACCGCTTCATCGGGAGCACGTTCATGAGAGCGATCTTCCTCACGATCTGGGTGGCGTTGCCCTTGGGCGCGCTCGCCTACCACTACGGGCCGGGCCAGGAGCGCCTGCAGCTCGACCACGTGCACGACCAGCTCGCGGTCGGGCGCGCCCACGCCCGGGCGGGGCGCCACGCCGA
Organism: uncultured Planctomycetota bacterium; assembly: GCA_964569055.1. GTDB lineage: Bacteria > Planctomycetota > J058 > J058 > J058 > JAWLGW01. Next base: position 15,238 of record CAZMSZ010000032.1, read on the forward strand.
GGCGGCGGCGGCGTTCGAGGAGGCGCTCCGCCTGCTCCCGCCCGGCCACGAGCGCCAGGCGCGCCCGATCCGGGTGGAGCGGGCCCGGGCCTGGATGGAGAGCAGCCGGCTCCCCGACGCGCGCGAGGACCTCGACGCGCTCATGGCCGAGCTCGAGGAGGACCCCAGCGCCGACCCCGCGCTGGTGGCGAGCGCGCGGCGCGCGCTGGCGAGCGCCGCCTACTACACCACCTGGCTGATGCGCCTGGAGGGGCTCGAGCGCGAGCTGTGGGAGCCCGAGATCGAGGTCGCGCGCCAGCACTACCGGCTGCTCGCCGAGGAGGCCACGAGCGAGCCGGAGCGCAGCAGCGCCGCCGCCGACCTCGCCGCGGCGATCCGGCTCGCGCGCATGGACCTGACCGAGCTGCAGGGCCTGCCGCTGCCCAACCAATGAAGCGGCTGCGGGAGCGGCCGCGGTCGCGGCCAACGCAGCAAGGGCAAGGGCAAGGGCAACGGCGGCAAGCAGCCCGAGGACGCGCGCGGGGCGAGCGCCGGGCCGCCCGCGGACGACGAGGGTAGCTAGGCGAGGGCGGACGCACCCGACGCGCTCGATCGACGGACTCGAGAGGACAGCCATGCGGCTCGACACCCCCACCCGTTCCCTCCTGCTGGTCGCGCTCGGCGTGAGCGCGGCGCTGACCACGCGGGGCCTCGCCCAGGAGGCCCCGCCCGTGGCCGAGGCCGCGGCGCCGGCCGGCGAGGCCGCCGCGGTCGCCTCGGCCCAGGCGGCGCCGGTCGCCTCGTCCGGGACGGCCGCGGTCACCACGGCCCAGGCCGCCCAGCCCGGACAGCCGAGCCTCGACGACCAGCGGCTGCAGCGGCTGCTCCAGCTCACGTTCGACCGCAGCCCGGCGGCCGTGCTCGAGGCGCTGACGGCGCGCGAGGAGGAGGAGCCCGAACAGGCGACGCCGCCCGCGGATCAGGCGGCGGCAGGCGAGGAGCCCGTGATCGTCCTCGAGGAGGTGGTCGAGGTCGCGGGCGGCATGAACGTGGCCCCCGCGCTGCCCCCGGGCCTGCCGCCCGAGATCGCGGCGCAGCTGCAGGCGCAGCTCGCCTCGCGCATGAGCGCCGTCACCTTCACGCAGTCGGGCCAGCCGGGGCAGCCGGCCGCGCCCGGCGACCCGTTCGCGGCCGAGCTGACCGAGTTCCAGCAGGACGTGACCCGCGGCGACTGGGAGGCCGTGAAGGCCTACCTGGCCGGACTGCCCGAGGCCCACGGCCCGCAGGTGTGGCGCCGCCTGATCGCGCTCCTGGGCGCGCCGCCCGGCAGCAACGCGCAGAGCACGCCCGACGGCAAGGTCCAGGTCATGCCCATGCAGGTCATGCCGCTCGGGCAGCACCAGCAGGTCACGCCGAGCGACGTGCTGGCGCTGATCCAGGCCGCGCCGGCGCCGCTCACCGACGACGACCTCGTCCACCTCGGGCGGCTCGTGGCGGCGGTCGCGGGGCAGGGGCACGCGATCGACGAGCTGATCGCGGCCTGGGAGGCGGGGGCCGGCCCGCTGGGCGGCACCGAGGCCGCCCAGCGCCACCGCGTGGCGGCCGTGCTGCTCGAGGCCGGGCGCCCCAAGGAGGCGCGCGCCTTCGCGCCCGCCGACGAGGAGGCCCCGGGCGAGCCCAAGCTGCTCGACCTGCTGGTGCGGCTGCACCTCGCGCTCCACCAGGCCGACGGCAAGCTCGAGGAGCTGGAGGCGGCCTGGCGGGTCAACGCGCGCCTGCTCGGGCTGCCCAAGCTCGAGGCGGCCATGCGCCGCGCCGCGCTGGCGCGGGCGGTCGAGCTCGCGCCGCGCGTGCGCGACTCGCTCAACGGCGCCTGGCTGGAGGCGGCGTTCGCCGCCGACCCCGCGGTGGGGCGCGAGCTGCTCGGCGCGGTCGGCGCCACGATCGCGCGGACCCGCCAGATGCAGATGCGCGACCCGGCCTCGCGGCTGCGGAGCCTCGAGCTGCAGCAGGCCGCCGTGGCGGCGCTGTTCCAGTACGCGCCGGCCGAGGCCGAGGCGCTGGCGCCCGTGCTGGCGCTGCTGGTGCGCAACTGGACCACCGAGGCCGAGCTGACCCTCCAGCTCGACCAGTCGGTGCAGGGCGGCCGGCCGATCCCGCAGTACGACTCCTACGGCAACCTGTACTTCGTGCCCATGAACCAGTACTACCAGCAGCGCAACAACAACATGCCGCTGCCGATCGCGAGCGCGCAGGCGCTCGAGGTGGCACCGGGCGAGCGCTGGCGCGAGCTGGCGGGCACCAGCGTCCGCCCGCTGCTGTTGGCCCTGCTCGCGCGGCTCCACCTCAAGGTCGGCGACGAGGACGCGGCGCTCCCGCTGGTCTCCACCCTGGCGCGGCTGCCGGGCGAGCAGGAGCGGGCCCAGGGGATCGCCGAGGAGCTGGTCCGGGTCTGGACGCAGCAGCACGACCTCAACAACCAGCAGAACCGCACCAACCGCTACGTCTACTTCTGGGGCTTCGACCCGCGCGCCAACGGGATCCCGCTCACGCGCTCCAAGCAGGAGCGCAACCTCGCCGAGCTGGCGATCCTCCTGGGCAAGCTCTCGGACCTCCCGCTCGAGCCGCTCGACGAGGCGCTGGTGGTCGACGCGTTCGTGCGCACCCACGGTCGGGCCGAGGTCTACCGCCTCGAGGCGATCACCGAGGTGTTCGGACCCCCGCCCGCGCTCGAGGCGGCCACCCTGGCGCGCCTGGTCCAGATCATGCGGGCCAACCTGACCACGCTGTGGCGCGACCCGAAGGTCCAGAAGGAGGAGAAGACCAAGCGCACCGACGTCGAGCTGCAGGCGGAGGTCCTGCGCGGTTACGAGGTGGCGCGCACGCTCGTCCGCGACGGCCTGGCGGGGCATCCCGGCGACTGGCGCCTCCTGGCCGCGGACGCGGCGCTGACCTTCGACTACAACGACTACGCCCACCGCGAGCTGGGCGCGAGCGCCGAGTACACGACCACCCGCGACCGCTGCTACGACCGCTTCGCCGAGGCGGCCGCGGCCTACGCCGCCGCGGTGCCGGAGATGCTCGAGAAGGACGAGACCACCGAGGTGTTCGACATGTGGCTCTCGGCCAGCCTGGGCGCCGTCGACCTGCCGCGGGTCTCTCACGAGCACGTGCCCGACCCGCGCCAGCCCGCGCGGATCAAGGCCGCGCTGGCCGCGCTCCCGGGCGAGGCCGCCCCGCGCCACATGCGCCGCTTCGCGGCCGGCATGTTCACGCAGCTCAGCAGCGTCAACCCGGCGGCCAAGTTCGACTACCTGCGCGCCGCGTTCGAGGTGGCCGGCGAGCACGAGGACGCCCGCGAGGCGCGCAAGGTGTTCGAGTACTACCAGGACCTCGTGACGGAGGTGAAGCTGCGGACCCGCCTCGACGGGAGCGACCGGGTCGGGCACGAGCGCCCGTTCGGCGTGTTCGTGGAGCTGCGCCACACCGAGGCGATCGAGCGCGAGTCGGGCGGGTTCGCCAAGTACCTGCAGAACCAGAACTCGGTCAGCTACGCCTGGAACTACGGCCGCCCGCTCGAGGACTACCGGGACAAGTTCGAGAAGGCCGCCCGCGCGGCGCTCGAGGAGCGGTTCGAGGTGCTCTCGATCACGTTCGCCGACCCCAAGGTCACCTCGCGCGGCGACCCCGAGCCCGGCTGGCGCGTGACCCCCTACGCCTACGTGCTCCTGAAGGCGCGCGGCCCCGAGGTCGACAAGCTCCCGTCGCTGGCGCTCGACCTCGACTTCCTCGACACCTCGGGCTACGCCGTGCTCCCGGTCGCCTCGGCCCCGCTGCCGCTCGACGCCCGCCCCGCGGTGGGCGACCCGCGCCCGCTGGCCGACGCCGAGGTCGCCCTGACCCTCGACGAGCGGCGCGCCGGCGAGGGCGTGCTGGTGCTCGAGATCCAGGCCAAGGCCCACGGCCTGCTCCCCCCGCTGGGCGAGCTGCTCGACCTCACCACGGTCGACCCGTCCTTCACCCTGGGCGAGGTCGAGGACCCGGGCGTGGCCGCCTCGCGGCTCGACCTCGAGAGCAAGGACCTGGCGGTGTTCTCGGAGCGCCGCTGGCTGGTGCAGCTCAGCGGGCGCGAGGGCCTGAAGGAGCTGCCCAAGACGTTCCGCTTCCCCGACCTGAAGGTGAAGGAGGCGACCGTCCTCTACCAGCGCTACGACGACGCCGACCTCGCCGCCACCGAGCAGACGGTCCCCCTCGAGCGCCGCTACGGCGAGGAGGCCCCGCGCTGGCCGTACTACGCGGGCGGCGCGCTCCTGCTGGCGCTCCTCGCCGCGGCGGCCCGCGCCGCGCGCCGCGCCCCGGTCGAGGTCGCCGCCGGCCGCTACGCCGCCCCGCCGTCGGCGACCCCGTTCGCCGTGCTCGCGCTGCTGCAGCGCCTCGAGCAGGACGGGGTGTTCACCGACGAGGCGACCCGCGCCGAGCTGCGCCAGCAGGCCCGCGACCTCGAACGCGCCCACTTCTCGGGCGACGCCAGCGACGGAGCCGACGAGCCGGCGCTCGCCGAGCTGGCGCGCACGTGGGCCGAGCGCGGCAACGCCGGGATCAGTCCGCGCCCTTGATGTTCGCCACCGGGTACAGCCGCCGGGCGACCTCGGCCACGCCCTCCTCCTCGAGCACGCGCAGCACGGCGTCGAGGTCCTTGTAGACGTGGCCGCACTCGTCCAGCGGCGTGCGCTCGGTGTTGCCCACGATCCCGGTGATCTCGACGCCGCCCAGGGTGCGGGTGATCGTGCGCATCTCGGCGTCGATCTCGTCGTGGATCGCCTCGAGCTCGCGCTTGGCCTGCTTGCGGCCGAGGACGCGGCCCGAGCCGTGGTTGACCGAGCAGCCCGAGCGGTAGGCGCCCTCGCGGGGGAACAGGATCGCGGCCCCGGCCAGCATGGAGCCGGGGATCAGGCAGGGGTGCCCGCTCGCCTCCCAGCGCGTGCCGACGAGGTCGGGGTGCCCAGCGGGGAAGGCGCGGGTCGCCCCCTTGCGGTGCACGAACCCGCGGCGCTCGCTCCCGTCGGGGAGGACCAGCGTCTCCTGCTGCACGAGGTTGTGGCTGATCTCGTAGTACGGGCGCGCCTCGCGCCCGAACACGGCGCGCAGCGCGTCCTGGATCCCCTCCACGATCGTCCAGCGGTTGGCGACCGCGTAGTTGGCGGCGCTGTTGTGGTGCGCCCAGTAGGCGCGCCCGAGCGGCTCGTCCGCGCGCAGCCACGACTCCTCGCGCCGCGCCTTGGAGAGGCCGCGCAGGGCCGCGCCCTCGAAGAAGAAGTGGTTGGCGGTCTGCCAGCCGTAGCCGCGCGAGCCGCAGTGGATCATGACCCACACCGAGCCGTCGTCCCGATCGACCTGCAGCTCGACGAAGTGGTTGCCGCCGCCGACCGAGCCGAGCTGCGGGCCGGCCTTGCCGTGGGCGCGCGGGATCGCGCGCAGGTCGACGTCGTCGGGGAGGGGAATGAACTGGCGCTCACACAGGTCGGCGGCGACGCCGACCGCCTTGGCCCCGTAGCGCAGCACCTCGTCCACGTGGGCGGGCGAGGCCGCGCGGCCGAGCTCGGGGCGCCCGGCGCCCACGCCCGTCGCGATCCGCCGCTCGACCTCGGTCACCCAGCGCCGGCGGCGGTCCCAGTCCGCGACGTCGCCGGCGTGGAGGCCCTCGACCTCGAGGTAGATCACCCCGCAGCTGATGTCGTACCCGCTCCCGGCCTGGAGGATCACGTCCTCGGTCACCAGCACGCCGCCCACGGGCAGGTGGTAGCCGACGTGGGTGTCGGGCATGAGGTACATGCCGATCGCGCCGGGCGTGCTGGCGGAGGCCGCGGCCTGCGCCCACAGCGCCTCGTCGGTCTGCGCGAACAGCTCGGGCGAGAGGAAGGCGTGCACGGGGGTGCGCATGGCGGCCACCGGCGGGAGCACGTAGTGGTTGGGGCCGTCCTGGACCACCTGCTCGATGAAGCTCACGTCGCCTCCGCGCGCTGCGCGCGCCGCTCACTGTGTCACGATCGGCGCCCGCCGGCGAGCTGCGCCCCACATGTCGGACCGATCGGGTAATGTTCGGACCCCTCGAGAGGAGGCCCCATGCCCAGCGCCGCGCGTCCCACCCCGGCAGTCGAAGCCACCCTGCGCGACGCGTTCGGCCTCGAGGCCTTCCGCCCCGGCCAGCGCGAGGTGATCGACGCGCTCCTCGCGGGGCGCTCCGCGCTGGCCGTGCTCCCGACGGGCGGGGGCAAGAGCCTCTGTTATCAGCTCCCCGCGCTGCTGCTCGAGGGGCTGACGCTGGTCGTCTCGCCGCTGATCGCGCTCATGAAGGACCAGGTCGACGCGCTGCGCGCCCGCGGGCTCGAGGCGGCGCGCCTCGACTCCAGCGTGCCCGGGCCCGAGGCACGCGACCTCTACCGTCGCCTCGGCCAGGGGCGGCTCCGCCTGCTGTACGTCGCCCCCGAGCGGCTGGCCAACGAGGGGTTCTTGGCGCGCCTGCGCGGGCAGCGGATCGCGCTGCTCGCGATCGACGAGGCCCACTGCATTTCGGAGTGGGGGCACAACTTCCGCCCCGACTACCTCAAGCTGGCCGAGTTCGCCCGGGCCCAGCGGGTGGAGCGGGTGCTCGCGCTCACCGCGACCGCCACCCCGGCCGTCGCGCGCGACGTGTGCGCGGCGTTCGGGGTCGCGCCGGGCGATCACGTCCAGACCACCTTCCGCCGCCCCAACCTGGCGCTGCACGTCACGCCCTGCCCGGCCGGCCAGCGGACCGCGCTCCTCGCCGAGCGCCTCCTCGCGCAGGGGGGCGGCGCGGCCGTGGTCTACGTGACGCTGCAGCATACGGCCGAGCAGGTGGCCGAGGCGCTCGCAGGGAGCGGGCTGAGCGCGCGCGCGTATCACGCGGGGCTCCCGAGCGAGGAGCGGAGCGCGGTGCAGGACGCGTTCATGGCGGGGGCCTGCCAGGTGGTGGTCGCGACGATCGCGTTCGGGATGGGGATCGACAAGGCGGACATTCGCGCCGTCTACCACTACAACCTGCCCAAGACGCTCGAGAACTACGTGCAGGAGATCGGCCGCGCCGGGCGCGACGGGGCCCCCGCGCGCTGCGAGCTGCTGGCCTGCGCCGACGACACCGTGACGCTCGGCAACTTCACCTACGGCGACACGCCCGACCGCGCGGCGGTGGCGGCGCTGGTGCGCGACCTGCTCGGCCGCGGCGAGCGGTTCAGCATCTCGCGCTGGCACCTGGCCCGCGAGCACGACCTGCGCGACCTGGTGCTCGACACGCTCCTGACCTACCTCGAGCTCGAGGGCGTGCTGCGCCCGACGGGGCCGTTCTACACCGGCTATCAGTTCGAGCTGCTCCGCCCCGAGCGCGAGGTGCTGGCGCGGTTCGACCCGGGGCGGCAGGCCTTCTTGCAGCGCGTGTTCGGCGCCGCCAAGAAGGGGCGGCGCTGGAGCACGATCGAGCCGGAGGAGGTGGCCACGCGCCTGCGCGAGCCGCGCGAGCGGATCGTGGCGGCCCTGCAGTACCTCGAGGAGCAGGGCGAGCTCGCCATGAAGCCGAGCGGGCTGCGCCACGGCTACGCCCGCGGCGAGCGCGCCGTGGACGAGGAGGCCCTGATCGCGACCCTGGCGGCGCGGTTCGAGGAGCGCGAGGCGCGCGACGCGGAGCGGCTGACGGGCCTGGTCGCGCTGTGCGAGCAGCCGGGCTGCCTGGTGCGGCGGCTGCTGGCCTACTTCGGCGAGCCCATGAGCGAGGACTGCGGCTCGTGCTCGCGCTGCGCCGGCGAGCCGCCGCGCCCGCTCCCCGCCACGCCGCGCCCCCCGCTGGAGGAGGCGGAGGCGGCCCTGGTCCGGACGCTGGTCGAGGAGGGCAACCCGGCGCTGTCCACGCCCCGCCAGCTCGCGCGCTTCTTGTGCGCGCTCCCCAGCCCGGCCGCGACGCAGGCGCGCCTGCGCGGCCACCCCCGCTTCGGCTGGCTGGCGCCGGTCCCGTTCCCCGAGGTGTTGGCGCTCGTCACGCGCGTCCTGGGAGGGAGCGCGGCCGCCTGATCCCCCAGCGCTGCCCAGGCGCGCCGAGCGGATCGCGCCGGATTATGCTCGCAGCGTGGAGCAGATCGGCCGGTTCCTGATCGAGCGCGAGCTCGGCCGCGGCGGCATGGGCGTGGTCTACGCCGGCTACGACCCCGAGCTCGACCGGCGGGTGGCGCTCAAGCTGATCTTGCAGGGCGCGGCCGACCCGGACGCGTTGGCGCGCTTCGGGCGCGAAGCCCTGGCGCTGGCGAAGGTGCGCCACCCGGGTGTGCTGCAGGTGTTCGAGGTCGGCCGCGCGCCGCAGGGGCCGTTCGTGGTCACGGCGCTGGTCGAGGGCGAGACCCTCACCGCGCGCCTGGCGCGCGGACCGCTCCCCGCGCGCGAGGCGGCCCCGATCGTGGCCGCGCTGGCGGACGCGGTCGCGGCGCTCCACGCCGCCGGGCTGCTGCACCGCGACATCAAGCCGGCCAACGTGATGCTCCGCACCGACGGCACGCCGGTCCTGCTCGACTTCGGGCTGGTGCGCGACGAGAGCGCCGAGCAGCTGACGCTCACCGGGCAGCTGCTGGGCACCCCCGCCTACATGAGCCCCGAGCAGGCGAACGGCGAGCGCGGACGCATGGGCGCCCCGGCCGACGTGTGGTCGCTCGGCGCGACGCTGTTCGCGCTCCTCACCGGCCACCCGCCGTTCGACGGGCAGACCGTGATCGAGCTGGTCCACAAGGTGATGTTCGAGCAGCCCGACTGGCGCGCCCTGGCCCGGGTCGCGCCGCCCGAGTTGGTGGCCGTGATCCGGCGCGCGCTCGCCAAGGGGCCGCGCGCGCGGTACAGCTCCGCCGTGGCGCTGCGGCTCGACCTCGAGCTGTGGCTCGCGGGCAAGCGTCCGCTGGCGGGCTACGGCCAGCGCGTGCGGCGGCGGCGGGCGGCCGCCGCCGCCGGCCTGGCGGTCGCCGCGGCGGCGCTCCTGGCCGCCGCCGCGCTGAGCAGCGCTCGGCCCGCCCGCGACGGAGCGGACGCGCTCGCGGCCACGCCCGACGCCGACACGCCGCCGCCGAGCGAGGAGGTCCCGGGGGCCACGCTGGAGGAGCCGTGGCTCGCGCTCGAGGCCGGGCCCTTCCTGGCCGCGCTCCCCGAGGTCCGCACCCCGAAGGACGGCGAGGAGGTCGTCCGCCGCTGTCGCGAGTGGCTGGCGGTGCACGACCATCCGCCCGATGGGGAGGTGCGCACGCGTCTGCTCGCCAGCCTCCTGGGGCGGCCGCCGCTGGCCACTGCCAAGCTCGCCGAGCCACGGAACGCCGAGCTGCTCGCGCTCGACGCCGAGCGCGTGCTGGTGTGGCACGCCAACGACCCGGTGGCGCGCTGGTGGTCGCCCGGTCAGCCGCTCCCCGACCCTTCATGGCCGCTCGAGGCGATCAAGTGGCTCGGCGCGGTGGCGCCGCGTGGGGGCGACGCGCCCGAGCTCCTCGCGGTCGGCTACGCCCCCGACCGCGCCGCGGCTGCCCTCGCCTTCCTGCCGACCGCTCGGGGAGCGGAGTGGGTCACCGCGCGTGCGCTCGGTGAGCTGGACAGCCTCGAGCCGGCACCCGAGGGCGCGCGTTCGCCGCACCCCAACAACCCCATGCGGCTGGCCTGCAGCCCCGACGGCCGCCTGTTCGCCGTGGGGACCGCGCTGGGCGAGGTCGCCGTGTATCGCTGGGCCGACCTGCTCGCGCCGGGGGCGGAGCCGCTGGCCCCCCTCGCGGTCCTCCGCGCGCCCGGCGACTCGCGCGCCCACCGCGCTCCGATCCAGCAGCTCGCCTTCGCGGGCGGCGGACGCGCGCTGTTCTCCGGCAGCGGCGCGCTGCACGACGACCCGCTCGCCGCCAGCACGGAGGCGACGCTCCACGCGTGGGACCTCGCGGGGACCTCGCCGAAGCACGCGGGGACACGCCGCGCCGGCGGTGAGCTGTCGGTGATCTGCCCCGAACCGGGGCCGGCCGGCGCGGCGGTCGTCGGGCTCTCGGGCGTGAACTTGCTCGTGCGCTCCTCGCTCACCGCCGAGCTCGGGCTGGAGTACTTGAGCCCGGGCCTAACCAACTTCGCGGGGCGGCAGTCGTCGCACGGCACCACGGTGGTCGGGGCCTGGCTGCTCGCGGGTGGGCGCTACCTCCTCGGCGCCGCCGGGAAGTACGTCTCCGAGCGAGGCCTCGACCCCCGCGCCGAGCCCTTCCCCGCCGCCGAGCTTCGCGCCTGGAACGCGGCGAACGGGACGCTGGTCGCGGCCGCCGAGCTGCGCCCGCTCCCCGGGCTCGCCTTCCTGACCGGCGCCCTCACGCCCGACGGGCGCCGCCTGATCACGGTCTCGGCCACCGGGCGTGGGGCAACCCGCGTGCTCGAGGTGTGGGACGTCGACCTCGGCCTCCCGCCATGAGCTGGCAGGAGCTCCGGCTGGTGGTGCCGCGCGCGGAGGCCGAGGTCGCGGGCGAGGCGCTGCTCGCGCTCGGCGCGGCCGGCGTGGAGCAGGACGCGGGCCCGCAGGCCTGGGAGGCGCCGAGCGCGGCCACGGCGCAGGCCTGCCTGCGGGCCTGGTTCGAGGCGCCCGACCAAGCGGAGATCGAGGGCGCGCTGCGGCCGTACCTCGCCCCCGGCGCCGCGCCCGCCTGGTCGGCGGTCGCGCCGACCGACTGGGAGGCCGAGTGGCGCGCCGCGTTCCCGCCGGTCGTCGTCAGCCCGACCCTCACGGTGGCCCCGCCCTGGGACGCCCCGCCGGGCGCGCTGTTGATCGAGCCGGGTCAGGGGTTCGGGACCGCGCAACACCCCACCACCCGCCTCGCCCTCCGCGCGCTCGAGGCGCTCGCCGGCCCCGCCGCGCCCAGCCCGCCGCGCGACGTCCTCGACGTCGGCTGCGGCTCGGGGGTGCTCGCCCTCGCCGCCGCCCGTTGGGGACGGCGCGCCCGCGGCGTCGACGTCGAGCCCGAGGCCGTCGCCGAGGCCCGCGCCAACGCGGCCCTCAACGAGCTCACCGCCGACTTCGCCGCCGCCTCGCTCGAGGACGTCTCCGACCCCGCCGACCTCGTGATCGCCAACGTCCACGCCGAGCTGCTGCTCGCGCTGCGTCCGCACCTCCTCCGCCTCACCCGGAGGACGCTCGTCCTGTCGGGGATCCTGGCGGATCGCGAGGCTCGAGTGCGCGCCGCGTTCGAGCCCGGCCTGGGCGCGCTCCTCCGCCGCGAGGACGAGGACGGCTGGGTGAGCTTGGCCTACGCGCGCAGCTTGCCCGAGCCGCCGTAACACCCCCGCACGGCGAGTGTCGCGTCGTGGACAAGGCCATTCCTCGCCTTGAGGTTGTGTGACCACCTTGCGTCACGCGGAGGGCGTGGGCTATACCGCCCCCGGGAGGGCGGGGACATGGGCGAGGGGGAGCCTCCGCGGCCGGCGGGCCGGCTGATCGGACGACCGAAGGGCGCGAGCAAGGGCGCAGCGGGGGGGCCAGGCGGCCCGCCCCCCTCGGGTCGGGCGCCCACGCCGGGCGGGCGCCCACCCAGCGCGCGCCGCCCTGCGGTCTCCCGGCCCGACGGAGCGCCGCCCAGGGCAGGAGGCCCGGACGGGCGCGCCCGCCCCGACCCCACCCGCTCGGGGCCGCCCCGTCGGCCCAGCGCGCGCATGAACGCTCCGCAGGGCGCCCGCCGCGAGCCCCAGGGCGCGAGGGTGGCCGGCACGCAAGGCGCGGAGCGACCGGCGTCGCAGACGACGCGCCCGAGGGGCGAGGTCCCGGGCCCTGGCCGCGCCGGCGCGCGGCCGCCCGGCGGGCGCCTGCCGGCTCGCGACACCCGGGCCAGTGATTCGCCCAGCGGGCGCCTGCCGGCTCGCGAGGCCACGGCCGGGGACCCGCCCAGCGGGCGCCTGCCCGCGCGCGGGCCCGCGGCCGGGGACTCGCCCAGCGGGCGCCTGCCGGCGCGCGAGGACGGGGCCGGGGAGTCGCCCAGCGGGCGCCTGCCGGCTCGCGAGGCCACGGCCGCGGACCCGCCCAGCGGGCGCTTGCCGGCTCGCGAGGACGGGGCCGGGGGCCCGCCCAGCGAGCCCGCCACGCGCGGTGGCGCGTCGGTCCGCCCGGCGAGCGCCCGGCTCGGGGCCGCGCCCGCCGAGTCGCCGCCCCGCTCCGACCAGCCCGAGGAGCGCGCGCCGCGCCGGGCGTACTTCGGGCCCGGATCGCCGTCCGCGCCCTCCCCGTCCCCCGAGGAGCCCGCCGAAGAGCCGCCCACGCTGGCCACGTTCCTGCGCGCCCGCCCGCAGCTCGCGATCGGGCTGGTCCTCGGCCTGATCGTGGCCGTCGCGATCGTGTCCAACCCGCCGCCGTGGTGGGTCACCACCAAGGGCGAGGCGATCCGGCTGGGGCAGTCGCGGGGGCAGGCCGTCGTCGTGTTCAAGTACACCCGCCACGAGGTGTCCGAGCCGGCGGTCGCGCGGGCCGAGTCCCTGCTCGACGACGTCTCCGTCCCCTACGTCCTCCTCGAGCACGACGTCACCGGCGTGCGCGCGCTGGACGAGGTCGAGCGGCCCACGCTGAGCGTGTTCGAGCCCGTGGATGGCGGACGACTCGTGGCGCGGCACGACCCGCTGGTGGTCGCCGAGGACGAGCTGGAGCAGTCGCTCCGCCAGGCCACCCCGCAGGACCAGCCGTTTCGGCTGGGGCGGGGCCTGGCCGCGGTCCTCCTGCTGGCGGGGCTCGGCGCGCTCTCGTTCTTCGTCGGCGCCCCGGAGGTGCGCCGCTCCAACATCTGGACGGGCGCGTCACCCGCGCCGATCTCGAGCCGGGGCTCGGCCGACCCTCGCCGCCTCCCCTGCGAGACGTGCGGCGGACCCCAGCCCGTGGGCCTCACCGGCCGCTGCACCCGCTGCGGCGCCCTCCTCGAGCGCCAGCCGGAGCCGAGCCCGTGGGCGTGGCACCTCCAGCGCTCCGGCGTGCTCG
>CAZMSZ010000032.1:28325-33783 GCA_964569055.1 uncultured Planctomycetota bacterium
ACGAGGGCCGCGTGGCTTGACTTCCCGTCCGGGCTCTGGCCTCCTGTTGGGCTCGTGCGGCCGCGCCGCGAGGGCCCTCCTGGCCCCGGCCGGCGGCCGCCGCGGAGCACCATGAGCGAGTTCATCTGCACCCTGCGCAAGCTGACCAAGGCCTACGACGGCAAGATCGTCCTGGACGGGATCACGCTCGCCTTCCTCCACGGCGCCAAGATCGGCGTGATCGGCTCGAACGGCTCGGGCAAGAGCACGCTGCTGCGGATCATGGCGGGCGTCGACCAGGAGTTCGACGGGTTCGCCAAGACGGCGGACGGGGCCAAGGTGGGCTACGTCCCGCAGGAGCCGCAGCTCGACCCCACGCTCGACGTGCGCGGCAACGTGGAGCAGGCGGTGGCGCCGATCCGGGCCCTGCTCACCCGGTTCGACGACCTGAACGAGGAGCTCGCGGGCGACCTCGATCCGGACGCCATGCAGAAGGTCATGGACGAGCTCGAGCGCGTGCAGACCGAGATCGAGGCCAAGGACGCCTGGAACCTCGACCACCGCGTGGAGCAGGCCATGCACGCCCTCGCCACGCCGCCCGGCGACGCCGACGTCGCCACGCTCTCGGGCGGCGAGAAGCGCCGGGTCGCGCTGTGCCGCACGCTGCTCGCCCAGCCCGACATGCTGCTCCTCGACGAGCCCACCAACCACCTCGACGCCGACACCGTGCAGTGGCTCGAGCACCACCTCGCCGAGTTCCCGGGCACGGTGGTCGCGATCACCCACGACCGCTACTTCCTCGACAACGTGGCCGGCTGGATGCTCGAGCTCGAGGGCGGGCGCGCCTTCCCCTACGAGGGGAACTACTCCACCTACCTCGAGGCCAAGGCGAAGAAGCTGCGCGACGAGGAGAAGCAGGAGGCGGCCAAGAAGCGCCGGCTCAAGGCCGAGCTGGAGTGGATCCGCCAGAACCCCAAGGGGCGCCAGGCCAAGTCGAAGGCGCGCGTCCGCGACGTGGAGAAGCTCCAGGCCGAGGTCGCCACCCTGACCCGCGAGCAGGGGCTGCAGCTCGTGATCCCCTCGGGCAAGCGCCTCGGCCAGGAGGTGGTGCGCGCGACCGGCCTCGCCAAGCGCTACGGCGAGCGGCCGCTGTTCAGCGGGCTCGACTTCGAGGTCCAGCCGGGCGCGTTCGTGGGGATCATCGGCCCCAACGGCGCCGGCAAGACCACGCTGTTCCGGATGCTCGTCGGCCAGGAGCAGCCCGACGCCGGCTCGATCACCGTCGGGCAGACGGTCGAGATCTGCTACGTCGACCAGAGCCGCGAGGACCTCGAGGCCGAGCACACCGTGTTCGAGGCGATCACGGGCGGCGAGGAGGAGGTCGACCTCGGCGGCCGGAAGATGAACGCCCGCGCCTACGTCAGCCTGTTCGGCTTCCGCGGCAACGACCAGCAGAAGCTGATGACCCAGATCTCGGGCGGCATGCGCAACCGCGTCCAGCTGGCGAAGACGCTCAAGACGGGCGGCAACCTGCTCCTGCTCGACGAGCCGACCAACGACCTCGACCTGCCGACCGTGCAGATCCTCGAGGAGGCGCTCGCCGTGTTCCCGGGCAGCGTGATGGTGATCAGCCACGACCGGTTCTTCCTCGACCGGCTCGCCACCCACATGCTCCACCTCGACGGCGAAGGCGGGGCGCGCTTCTTCGAGGGCGGCTACACGGCCTACCGCCAGAAGCTGCTCGAGGAGGGCGTCGACATCGAGGCGGTCGGCGGGGCGCATCGCCGCATGCACTGAGGCGACCGGCGAGAGGAGCCGGGCGGCGTCTCCCGCGAGGGCGTGGAGACGCTCCGACCTGGCGGATAACCTCTTGCCCATGCACCAGAGCTCCCTCGACAAGATGCAGGCCTTCTGCGACGCGCACCTGGCCGACCGCGCGGGCGCGCCGCTGCGCATCCTCGACATCGGCAGCCAGGACGTGAACGGGAGCTACCGGCCGATGTTCGCCCGGCCCGGGTGGACCTACGTCGGCGCCGACCTCGCGCCCGGCCCCAACGTCGACGTGGTGCTGCCCAGCCCCTACGCCTGGAGCGGCCTCGCCAGCGCCTCGTTCGACGTGGTGATCTCGGGGCAGGCCTTCGAGCACATCGAGTTCTTCTGGCTGACCATGCTCGAGGTGGCGCGCGTGCTGCGCCCGGGCGGGCTGTGCTGCATCCTCGTCCCGGCCGCCGGCTTCCAGCACCGCTACCCGCTCGACTGCTGGCGGTTCTTCCCCGACGGCCTGCGCGCGCTGGCGCGCTGGGCGCGGCTGGAGGTGCTCGAGGCGCGGACGCAGTGGCTGCCGTTCGGCTACGAGGACGGGAGCGACCTGTGGCGCGACTCGCTCCTGGTCGCGCGCAAGCCGCGGCGCGGCCCCCTCGGCGCGCTGCGCGACCGCGCCGCGCGCCGCGCGCTCCGGCTCGTCGCCCGCGCGGCGGTGCCGGCCGGCGGGCCGATCATCGAGGACGAGGCGCCGAGTGAGGCGGTCGATCCGGTCGACCCCGCCGCCCTGGAGGACCACCTCGACACGCCGCTCCGCGACGTGCTCGCGCGCATGCAGCGCCGGATCGTGGGCGGCGCGAGCTACTTCGGCGTGCCCACCCAGAAGAACCCGCTCGACCTGTGGGTCTACCAGGAGCTGCTGTTCGAGCAGCGCCCGGACGTGATCGTCGAGATCGGCAACTTCGCCGGCGGCAGCGCCCTCGCCCTGGCGCACCTGTGCGACCAGCTCGCGCACGGCCGCGTGATCGGGGTCGACATCTCCCACGCGCGCGTCCCCGAGCAGGTGCGCGACCACCCGCGGATCAAGCTGATCGAGGCCGACGCCTGCGAGGCGTTCGAGGCCGTCCGCGCCGAGATCGGCGCCGACGAGACGACGCTGGTGATCGAGGACAGCTCGCACACCTACGACAACACCCTGGCGGTGCTGCGCCGGTACGCGCCCCTGGTGCCGGTAGGGGGCTACCTCATCGTGGAGGACTCGATCTGCCACCACGGGCTCGAGCTCGGCCCGCAGCCCGGCCCCTACGAGGCGATCGACGCGTTCTTGCGCGAGCACCCCGAGTTCACCGTCGACCGCGGCCGCGAGGCCTACCTGATCACCTGGAACCCGCGCGGCTTCCTGCGTCGGGTGCGCTGAGCCGGGAACCCGTCGAGCGCTCGGACGTGTGACGCCCAGGAGGATCCGCGTGGCCCGCTCCCGACTCCCCCTGCTCGGCGCGCTCGCGCTCGGGCTCGTCGCGCCCGCGGCCGCGCAGGACTCGACGCCGCGTCCGGCCGTCGTCGCGTGGGTGCGCCGGACGGCGGCGCTGTGGGCGCGGGCCGACGTGGAGACCCGCAGCCTGCTCGCGCTCCGGCTGTGGACCGAGCGCGCGCGCAGCGACGAGGTCGCCGCGGCCGCGCGCCTGCTGACGGCGCGCGCGGCCGCTGGCTCGCCGCGCGAGCTGCTCGACGCGCTCGGGCGGCGCCCCGTCGAGCCCGATCCCTTCGCCCCGCCGGCGACCGAGCCCGAGCTGGCCGCCCTGCTCGCCGCGTCCGACGACGGCGACCCGCTGGACCAGGCAGGGCGCTACCTGACCTTCCTGCGCCGGCTCGATGCCGGCGGCGCGGACCTCGCGTCCACCCTGCGGAGGCTGAAGCCGAGCGTCGCGCGCCACCCGTGGGTTCGCGCGCAGCGGCCGGTCCTGGCCGCTCGGGCCCGCTGGCGTGAGCTCCAAGGCCGGTTGCCGGCGCTCCCCCTCCCCGACCTGCAGCAGCTCCAGCGGGTCCGGCTGTGGCTCGTCGAGGGAGGCGAGCCGCGCAGCCTGGGCGGCTGGCTGCTCCGCCGCGACGGCGAGGCGTTCGTCGCGCTCGGGGACGACCTCGCCCGCCGCGAGCTGCGCTGGGGCTCGGCGGGCGAAGACCCGCGCCCCGGCGCCGCTTCGCGCGGCGCCCTCCCGCGCTACGAGCCCGAGCCCTTCGAGCGCGCCGCCCTCGCGCGCCTGGCCGCCGGGCCCCGGCGCGAGCCGCTCCCGGGCGCTCCGTCGCTCGCGCTCTCCTACCCCAGCGAGACCCTCCTGCTCGCCACGATCGCCGAGCGGCTCGGTCGCCCGGGCCTGGCCGTCCGGCTGCATGGGCTGGCCGAGGCGAGCCAGCGGGCCGCCGACGCCGAGACGGCGCTGCGGGACGCGTTCACGGGCGAGACGGCCGACCGCCTGTGGCGCGCGGCAGCCGAGCTGTTGCTCGCCAGGCGCCGGGCCGAGGCGCTCCCGCTCGTCGAGGCCCTCGCCGCCGAGCCCGGCTTCGCCGGGACGACCGAGCAGGAGCGCTGCGTCGAGCTGCTCCCCGGCGTGCGCCGGGCCCTCGAGCCTGCGCCTCCGGCCGGAGAGGGGCTCGAAGCCCGGCTGGCGCTGCTGAGCTACCGGCTGCAGGAGCAGCCGGGCGAGCAGCTCTCGTTTCCCGGCGGCCCCAGCTTCGTCGGCACGGGTCCGGCCGAGGAGCTCGTCCGGATCGGCTGGCCCGCGGTGCCCGCGCTGATCGCGCTCCTCGACGACCCGCGGCCGACCTGCGTCGCGGGTCGCTGGCGCCCAGGCTCGCCGCCCTACGTCTACACCGTGGGCGAGGTGGCCTCCCGGATCCTGACCGCGATCCTGGGCGCGCCCCTGCGGGAGGTGGTCGCCCCCGGGGGCTTCGCCGGCTCGCGGGCCGAGCTGCGGCCCTCGGCCGAGGCCTGGTGGGGGCGGGTCGGCCCTGCCGGCCCGGTGGCGTTCGGGCTGGCGCGGCTCGACGAGGCGCTGGCGCGCCGCGCGCGCGAGGGGCGCGGCGAGTTCCCCTGGAGGCTGATCGAGAGCCTCACGCGGAGCGAGACCGTGCGCGAGGCGAGCCCCGAGCTGCTCGAGCGCGCCCGGGCTGCGAGCGGCCCCGAGGAGCAGGCCCGCTGGCTGTCGGCGCTCGCCCGCTCGCCCCTCCTGGTGAGCGACGCGCGGCTGAAGGACGCGCTCGACTCCGGCGAGCCGAGCATCGTGCGCGCGGCCGCGTGGGCCCTGATCGCCCGGGGCGACGAGACCGCCGCCCTGGCGCGCGCCGGCCTCGAGCGGCAGATCGACGTCGAGCTCACGGTCTCCCGCGGTCCCCGCGCGGACTTCTTGAGGAGCGCGCTCGAGCTGCTGACCCGCCGCCCCACGCCCGCGCTCCTCGCGCTCGCGGACCGGATCAGCCAGGCGACCGCCGACGTCGACCGCGAGGTGCTCGCGGCCGTGCGCGCGCTCCCCGACGAGGCGCTCGCCCGCGTCGTCCTGGCCCGCCTCGCGCGGCGGCCCCGACGGGCGACGACCGGCAGCACGACCTCGTTCGGCGACGGCCGCAGCTACTCCGCGTTCACCGAGCAGGACGAGGCGGCGCTGCTCCTCGCCGAGCGGCTCGGCGAGGACCCGCGGGCCCTGTTCCCGCTGCCGGCCTGCGA
>CAZMSZ010000033.1:0-8826 GCA_964569055.1 uncultured Planctomycetota bacterium
TGGGGGTCTCGGGCGGGCGGGCCTTGCGCTGGGCGAGGCCCTCGCGCACGAACGCGCGCAAGGCCGAGGAGGGGATCACCGCGTTGAGGACGGTGTTGGTGGCGCGCGACTCGACCAGGCGCGCGGCGATCCCGATCAGCCGCCCGTCGAGGGTCAGGAGCGGGCCGCCCTGGCAGCCGGGGTTGTTGGGGATGTCCGTGAGGAGCACGCGCTCGAGGGCGGGCGGGAGCTGGACCACGCGCTCGCCGCGCCGCCCCGGCTCGAGCCAGCCCGACACCACCCCGCGCTGCACGCCCGGGCGCTCGTCGCCGTAGATCACCCCGAACGGGTTGCCCAGCAGCAGCACCGGCGCGCCGGCCTCGACGTCGCTGGCGTCGGCCAGGCGCAGCGCGCGGAAGGCGGCCTCCTGCCCGTCGATCCGCAGCAGCGCCGCGCCGAGGTCGGGGTCGGCCCGCCACACCTCGGCCGGGTAGCGGCGCCCCTCGTCGGTGACGACCTTCAGCTCGTCGGTGCGCAGCGCGATGCTCCAGGCCGTCAGCACGAACCCGCGCTCGTCGATCACCACCCCGGTGCCGTAGGCCGGGATCCCGGTGAAGCCCCCCGCGCCGTAGACCTTCACCGTGGCGGGGAACGCGCGCTCGAGCGTGGCGCGCGTGAGGGTCTCCCCGTCGGCGGGCTCCTGCGCGGCGAGGGGCAGCGAGAGCCCCAGGAGGAGCAGGCCCGCGAGGCACCTCACCGCGCGCCCTCCTCGAACAGGCTCGCCGCCGGCGCGCTCGCCGAGAACGTGGCCCGCCCCTCCTCGAGCACCGCCCCGCTCGCGTCGTCGACCCGCCGGTACGGCGCCTCGCCCGGCGCGTAGCGCAGGCTCTCCTCGACCCAGCGCTCGCCGCCCTGCTCGCCGGGCTCGGGGTAGGCCAGGCCGACCAGGACGTGCGTGGTCGGGTCGAGGTACAGCTTGCGCCGGCGGCCGGCCGCGTCGCGGGTCTCGAGCCGGATCACCAGGCGGCCGGCGAGGCGCTCGCCGCCGGTGAACACCAGCTCGCTCAGGCGACGCTCGCCGCCCTCCTCCGCCAGCGCGGAGAGGGCCTCGGCGGTGCCGGCCAACAGGTCGCGCCGCGCGGGCGGGAGCGGCGCGACGGCGCCGCCGCCGGTCCGGGTCCAGCCGCGGGCGCCGTCCCACACCTCCACGCGCGGGTTGCGCGCGGGCCCCTCCTCCAGGCGCAGCTTGCGCCCGAGCACGCGCAGCACGCGGGAGATCGGCGGCGCGCCGAGCGCGCCGCCGCGCGTCTCGAGGGTCCAACCGCTCGCCGGGAGGGTGCGCGAGGCGCGGTGCAGCGCCAGGATCCGCCGGGTCTCGGCCTGGACCAGCGCGGGGTCGGGCCGCCACTGTCCCTGGCCCGGCCCCGACCAGAGCGGGTCGAGGCGGAACGTGACCTGCAGCTCGCGCCGCTCGCCCGCCTCGTCGCGCTGCACCTCCAGGGTCACGCGCCGCCCGGCCGGGAGGCGGCTGATCCGGGTCAGCAGCTGGTTCTGGGTGGTGATCGCGACCCCCTCGAAGGCGCGCACCACGTCGCCGAGGCGCAGGCCCGCGTTCCAGGCGGTGGACTCGCGCGCGATCGCGTCCACGACCACCTGCCCCGCGGCGCCCTGCTCGCCCGCGACGTCGCGGACCGTCGCGTTCATGGTGCCGTGCTGGCACTGCCGCGAGGCGCGCAGGTCGAGCAGGAAGTTCTTGATCTGCTCGATCGAGGCGGCGAACCCCACGCCCACGTTCACGCGGCCGCGGTCGGGGCGGAAGCCGCCCAGGCCGTTGATCCCGATCAAGCGGCCGGCCGCGTCGAACAGCGGCCCGCCCGAGTTGCCGGGGTTGATCGAGGCGTCGATCTGGATCGAGTCGCCGTAGACGAGGTCGGAGCCGCCGGTGGCGTCGCGGTAGCGGTGCACGCCCGAGATCACCCCCTCGGTGACGGTCGGCGCGAAGTCCTCCGCGAGCAGGAACGGGTTGCCGAGCGCGAACACCCGCTCGCCCGGGCGGAGCGCGTCGCTGTCGCCGAGCGGGACCGCCGGCCACTCGCGGTCCTCGACCAGCTTCAGGAGCGCGAGGTCGCCGCCGGGGTCGATCCCGAGCAGGCGAGCGCGGTGCGTCCGACCGTCATTGAGCCCCACGGTCTGGATCGGCTCGGTGCCCGCGACGTGGAAGTTGGTCAGCACGTAGCCGGCGGGGTCGATGATCACACCCGAGCCGCCGCCGTGCCCCGCGACCTCGCCCGGGAACACCGAGGCGACCGAAGGAGCGAGCCGCTCGAGCAGGGCCACGCGGCGGGCCTCGTCCTCGAGCGCGCGCTGGACGAAGGGCGGGAGGTCCTCGCCCCGCGCGGGCGCGATCCCGCCGCTCAGCGCGCCGAGCGCCAGCGCGCCGAGCGTCAGCGGACCCCGCCAGCCCACGCCGCGCCGGCTCAGCGGTCCTGCTCGGCGAGCGCGCGGTAGTAGCGCTCGATCAGCTCGCGATACTTGGCCGGGAAGCGCTGGCGCAGGAACTGGATCGCCTGCTCGCGCTCGCGCGGGGCCATCTCGCCCCAGGCCTCGAGGTCGGCCTGCTGCGGCGTCCCGGCCAGCTCCTCGGTCCCCTCGCCGGCCGGCGGCAGCTCGGAGCGCTGCGCGCCGGTCGGGTTGTCGCCGGCCGACTGGCCGCGCTGGCCCTGCTGCTGCTGCTGCGAACCGCCCTGCTGGCCCTGGCCGCCGCCGCCCCCGCTCTGGCTCTGGTCCTTGGGCTTCATGAGCTCGATCAGCCGGTCGATGGCGGCGACCACCTCCTCCTGCCGCTGTTGGGTGTCGCGGCCGGTGGTGCTGCGGCGCAGCAGCCGCTCGATCGTCTCCATGCGCTTGGCGAGCTCGAGCAGCGGCCCGAGCCCCTCCCCGCGCAGCTCGCGCAGCAGCCACACCGCGCCCTCGACCACCCGCTCGGGCGGGCGGTAGCGCGCGCCCTCGCCGGGGACGAGCGTCTCGAGCAGGCGACGCGCGCGGGTCCGCTCGGTCCCGCCGGCGTCGCCGCGCAGCTCGGGGAGGCGGGCGTAGACGTAGGCCAGGTACAGCGTGGCCTCGTCGGTGTAGGGCGTGCCCTCGCGCAGGGGGCCGCGCACCTCCTCGAGCGCCGCGGCCGCGCCCTCGAGGTCGTCGCGCGCGAGGAGCGCGCGCCCGAGGAAGTAGGTGGCGTGCGCGCGCACGAAGCGGTCCTCGCTCTGGGCCAGCGGCAGCCACGGCTCGGGCTCGTCGCCCACGAGGTCGTGGCGCGCGGCGGCGGCCCCGTACTCCGGCACCAGCGCCCGGAGGGCGGCGTCGATCCGGTCGCGCGCCGGCAGGTCGCGCGCGGCCTCGAGGGCGGCCCGGGCCGCGGGGTCGCTCGCGCGCGCGCGCGCGAACGCCTCCACCTTGGCGGCGGCCTCGGGCTCGTCGACCAGGATCGGCAGGCGCGGGTCGCCCGCCCGGGCGGCCGCGAGCGGGGCGAGCGCCAGCAGCGCGGCCAGGACCAGGCGAGGAGGCGAGGCGCTCACCGCTAGCGCTCCTTGTTCAGCCGCTCGTGAAGCGTGCGCGCGAACTCGGCCACGCGTCGCTGCTTGTCGGCGATGTGCTCGGCGGCCTGCCGCTGCGCGGGGTCCAGCTCCGCCGGGCGCGCGCCGTCGAACTGCTTGGTCATTTCGTTCACCCGCACCTGCTGCGAGCGGAGGATCTCGAGCTCGGCCGTGGAGGGCAGCAGCGGCGTGCCGTTGCCGTCGTCGGGGCTGCCGCCTTGCTGACCCTGGCCGCCGCCGCCGCCCTGGCGCGCGTCGATCTCGCGCTGGATCACCTCGATCAGCTCGGCCAGGCTGCGCTCGATGTCCTTCTCGAGCTGCACGACGAACGCGTTGACCTGCGCGTCGCGCAGCAGCCGCGCCGCGCGCCCGAGGTCGTGGGCCAGCTCCTGGAGCACGATCGGGAGGATCGCGGTGGAGCCCTCCTCGCGCACCAGCTCGAGCGCGGCGTAGGCCTCGCGCTCGAGCTCGCCCTCACCGTCGCCGACGCGGATCGCCTGGCGCGCCCGCTGCCGCGTGGGGAGCTGCTCCCAGCGCTCGAGCAGCGCCTCGGTCTCGCCCGTCAGCTCGCGCTGGCGCTCGAGCATGGCCGCGAAGCGCTGGCCGAGCGCCCGCAAGATCGCCTCCTGCTCGCGCTGGCGCGCCTGCATCAGCGCCTCCTCCAGGATCTGCTCCGCCTCCGCCAGCTCGCGGGCGGCCTCCTCCTGGTCCTGCTGCGCCTCCTCGCTCTGCCGGCGGGCGATGTCCTCGGCGGCCCGGCGCATGGCCTCGCTCGCCTTCTCGATCCGCCGCTGCCCGGGGGTGCGCTGCTGGCCCTGCTGGCTCTGCTGGCCCTGCTGACCCTGCTGTCCTTGCTGTCCTTGCTGGCCCTGCTGGCCCTGCTGGCCGTCCTGGCCCTGCTGCCCCTGTTGGCCTTCCTGACCCTGTTGCTGCTGGCCCTGCTGCGCCCCGCTCATGCGCCGCGCCAGCTCCTCGGCCCAGGCCCGCGTGCGCTCCTGCTCGAGGCGCCGGCGCTCCTCGGCCGCGAGCCGCAGCACCTCGGCCCGCTCCTGCGCGAGCGCGGCGCGCGCCTGTTCGAGCGCCTCGGCGGCGGCGCGCGCCCGCTCCATGGCCGGGTCGCGCTCACCCTCGCTCATGGCGTCCGCGGCCTGGTCCATGGCGGCGCGGGCCCGCTCCAGCGCGGCCCCCGCCTCGCCGCCCACGGTGGGTGGACCGAGCTCCGCGTCGGCCTGCTCGGGGTCGCCCTCGGGCTGCTCGCCCCCCGGCTCACCTTCGGGCTGCTCGCCTTCGCGCTGTTCACCGCCGCCAGGTCGCGCTGCCCCACCGGGTCGTCCGAGCGCCGCCGCCGCGGCGCCGGCGCGCTCGGCGAGCCCGCGCTCGGCCGGGGCCACCTCCCCCAGCGCCGCCGCGTCCTCGGCCGCGTTCGCCTGCCCAATCGCCGCCCGCTGCGCCGCGATCAGGGCCTCGACCTCGGCCAGCGCCGCCTCGAGCGCCGAGGCCCGCTCCTCCGCCTCGCGCGCCTGGCGCGACTCCTGCGCGTGCTGCTCCTGCCGCTCGCGCAGCGCCCGCACCTCCTCGAGCGCCTCCTCGAGCGCCTCGGGGTCGAGCTCGTCGGGCTCCGCCTCGACGGCCTCGAGCGCGGCGAGCACCCGCTCGAGCGCCTCGAGCACCTCGCTCTGCGACGCCTGCGCCCCGCCCAGCTCGTGCGCCCCGAGGTCGGCCCGCGCCCGCGCCATGGCCTCGAGCACCGCGTCGGTCTTCGACTGCCGCAGGGCAGCCCGGATCCGCCCCGCCTGCTCCGCCTTCTCCTGCGGGAGCTGCGCCGCGAGGTTCAGCAGCCGCCGCTCGAGCGCCTCGTAGCGCCGCAGCAGCCGATCCTGCTCCTTGGCGAGCGGCGGCAAGGCCGGCGGCTCCTGCTGCCCGTACGCGGGCGCCAACAGCCCCAGCGAGAGCGCCGCGAGCACGATCCGTCGCATCGCCGACCTCCGGCCCGAGCAGTATACGCGTGCCCTGAGCTTCGCGCCGGAGGCCGAGCGTCCGAGCGTCAGCGAGGTCAGTCGTCGAGAAACAAGGCGTAGCCGACCCAACCTCGCTGGATGAACTCGCTCAGCGAGCGGCTGACGGGTTGACCGCTCGGGCCGAAGTAGGGATCGAGGTAGCGGACGTGGGTGGGGCCCGCCTCGACGAGGACCACCACGTGCCGGGGATGCGCCCAGTCGAGCAAGTCGACGCCGGCTGGGGGCGACGACAACGCGCCGTGAGGCGTCGTCAGGCCCGCGTCGCGCGCCCAAGCGGCCGCCGGACCGCCGCAGACGGTCACGGCGCAGGCCCGGGATCGGACGAGCCCGAGGAGCCACTCGACGTCTCGAGGGTCGTCGATGTCCTTGGCCTCGAATCGGCCGAAGCCGGCCGCGCTCCCGAGGTAGACGGGTGGCGGCCCGAGCGACTCTCGGATCTCGCTCTCGGCGAGGGCCACGCGTCCGGAGGCGAGCTGGAGCATACGAACGCACGCCGCGACGCACGAGCTCGGGGTCTCCTGCAGGTGGTGGTGCTCACGGCTGGGCATCGACGACGGCGAGGTCGCGCGAGAGGAGGAGGCGCTCCGCGGTCTCCTCTCCGGTGGTGGCGTCGGCGAGCCTGACCTCGTAACCCCCGTCCGGCCGCACGATCGTCTCGCCCGCCGCGAGGTGAGCGAGCCCGCGGCGGAACACGTGCTGCGCCACGACGCCGCGAATGCGTTGGCTCACGTTCAGGACGGGCGCCGCGAGCACCTCGGGCCCGAACGGCAACGGATCGCTCATGCGCAGCCCGAGCAACGTTCGCGCGCGGACGGGGTCGAGGGCGCCGGCCTCCACCGCTCCTTCGACGGTCTTGAGGAGCTGCTTGCGCGGCGAGCCGGGGACCACCGCGTCGGGATGCGGCCCGGGGAGCACGTTGTGGCCCTCGACCGCGCTCAGGAGCTGGTTGCGCTGCCGGAGGGACAGGTTGAACGCGTGGCGGACGAGGTTCACGGCCACCAAGGTGCTGACGTGATACTCCGCGCTCAGCTCCCTCACGACGCCTGCGTCGAGCGGATCACGCCCGGCGGCGCGCCGCTCGACCGCTCCGCGGGGCAGCAGCAGGTTCGCCGCGAACGCGTCCGCCCGCTGCTCCACCGCGCGATAGAGCTCGTACAGCCGCCCTTGGCGGTCCCCGCTCAGGATCAGGCCGAGGGCCGGGAGATCGAACAGGACGTGGCAGAGCTCGTGCGCAACCGTCATGCGCGTCGCCCACCAGGCGCTGGACCCACCGACGAGGTTGGCGATGAGGATCGGCCGCGGATCACGCCACGAGATCCCGGTGATGGAGCCGGGCAGCTCGTCGGGCGTGATCGCAGCGCAGCGCACGCCGAGCTCGCGAGCCAACTGCCAAACGGAGGGGATCGGCTCGAGCCCCAAGCCCAACCGGTCGCGGACCAGACCGGCGAGCTCGGCGGCCCCGTGCGGCACCTGCGAGTGCTCGGGAATCGAGCGGACCGTCGCCCAATCAGGCACGTCCTCGGCGCGGCGCTCCAGCTCGTCCGCGAGCCGCAGGTCGCGTACGAACCCTCCGATCGCGAGCGCGGCTCCTCCTTCGGAGAAGGCCTCCAACACCGGCGGGTTCCCGTCAATGGTGCGATAGAGCGGCGCCGCGGGGCCGGCCCGCCGGGCGAACAGCTCCTCGAGGCTGACGCCGAGGAGTCGAGCGCAGTCCGCCATCAGCGCCGGGCTCGGTGAGTCGAGCTCCTGCGGAGCGACGCCGAGGAGCCCGGCCAACTGCGAGGGGCTCAGCTTGGTCGCGCTCTGGACGTGCCTCAGGATCGTGGCTTCGAGCATCTCCGCCCTGCACGCCATTATACGCCCGTGACTCGAGCGGCCGAGCTACCAGCCGCCGACGTCAGAACCAGCCCGCGTGGCCGGTCGCTCCGAGGGAGCGGGCGTCTCGGCCCCCTCGCCGAGGAGGGCCTCGACCTCCGCGCGGCCGCGCTCGGCGCGCTCGCGGTCCCGCTGCCGGAGGCGCTCGATCTCGGCAGCGGAGGCCTCGGGAGCGACGGCCCCGCTCTCCACCTTGGCCATGACCTGGTTGATCCGAGCGCCCTCCGCCTCTCCCTCGTAGCGGAGCGCCGCCTCGTAGTCGGCGCGCGCCCCTTCGAGGTCGCCGAGCAGCCGCCGCGTGTCGCCGCGCACCCGATAGGTGAGCGTGCGCGACCAGGTGTACGACGAGAAGCCGCGCGCTCCGATCCGCAGCGCCGCGTCGAGGTCCGCCCGCGCCCCTTGGAGGTCGCCCGCCAGGCGGCGCGCGTAGCCGCGGTTGTGGAGCGCGAGGGTGTAGTCGGGCCGCAGCTCGAGCGCCTTGGTGTAGTCGGCGATCGCGTCTGGGAGCCGTCCCAGCCGCCGCTTCGCGTTGGCGCGGTTCGCGAGCGCGTAGGGGTTGTCGGGGAACACCGCCAGCGCCTCGTCGTAGGCCGCCACCGCGTCCGCGTAGCGCTTCGCGTCGAGCAGCGCATCCGCCCGGCGCACCTCGGGTTGCCGCGAGTAGAACTGAGGCTCGGGGAACTCCCCGTGCGGCGGCCAGGCCGGGTCCTCCACAGCCAGCACGCCCGCCGCCCAGCCCGACCGCGTCGAGAAGCGCTCGGGCCGAACCGACGACACGCAGGCCCCGAGCACGACGAGCGCCCCAAGCGCCGCGACCACCCGAGCCCCCCGCCCCCAACCCTTCCCCACTTCCCGCCGCACCGGCGTGGCGCAACCCAGGGTAGGACACCGCGCCAGGTCCGCCGCGCAGTCGTCGTGGAGCAACGTACGGCAGCGCGAACACGCGCTCGACCGCGCCGCGAGCGCCCCATGACAGTACGCACAGCGAAGGCCAGCCACCTCCGCACCCTAGCCAAGGACCGCCGATCCGTCGAACGCTCCCCCGCGCCGGGGCCTTGCACGCGACAGCTCACACCTCGGCCTGCCCCGAGGCGTAACCGTCCAAGCGACAGCTCACACCTCGGCCGGCCCCGAGGCGTGGCCGTCCAAGCGACAGCTCACACCTCGGCCTGCCCCGAGGCGTGGCCGTCCAAGCGACAGCTCACACCTCGGCCCGCCCCCAGGCGTGGCCGTCCAAGCGACAGCTCACACCTCGGCCTGCCCCGAGGCGTGGCCGTCCAAGCGACAGCTCACACCTCGGCCCGCCCCCAGGCGTGGCCGTCCAAGCGACAGCTCACACCTCGGCCCGCCCCCAGGCGTGGCCG
>CAZMSZ010000033.1:8926-25897 GCA_964569055.1 uncultured Planctomycetota bacterium
CAAGCGACAGCTCACACCTCGGCCCGCCCCCAGGCGTGGCCGTCCAAGCGACAGCACACACACCTCACCCAGCGAGGCGTGCCGCCTCAACCAGCGACAGCACCAAGCACGTCGTGCTCACCCCACGAGGCGTGGCCGTGCCAGCGACAGCATCACGTACGTGGCCGTCCCAGAGGGCGTGGCCGCACAACAGCGACAGCCCACTCAATTCGCAGTAATCGTCGGCGAAGCCGACGATTACTGCGAATTGAAGCGCTTACGCTCCTCCTCGCGCAGCGCGATCGTGCGCGCGGTCACGAGGATCAGCAGGCTCTCGGTCTCGTAGAGCTCGGCCTGGCGGCTGAACAGGAGGTTCAGGATCGGGATCCGATCGATGAACGGGACGCCGGCCCGCTCCTCCTTGTTGTTGATCTTGCGGAAGCCGCCGAGGAGGGCGGTGCCGCCGTCGGGGAGGGTGACCGAGGTGAAGACCTCCTGGAGGGTCACCTCGGGCACCTCGATGTTCACGTTGATGGCGGCGTTGCTGATCGTGCCCAGGTTGACCGGGATCGTGCGGAACGAGCCGTTCACCAGGGTCGCCAGCGTGGGGCGCACGTCGAGCGTGATGTACTTGCGGTCCGAGCTGATCGTGGGGCGCACGTCGAGGACCACGCCCTCCTGGAACGTCTCGATGATCGGGTCGGCCACCTCGGCCACCACCAGGCCCGTGCCGCCCGACGACAGCTCGTAGTCGGAGATGTAGGCGCGCTGGGTGATCACCGACACGCTCACCCGCTGGCGGTTGGCCGCGGTCACCACCGGCGCGTCGACCAGCTTGCGCCGGCCGTTCTCCTCCTCGGCGCGCAGGATCGCGCTGAGCTGGAACGGGTCGAGCAGCGTGGCCGCCAGCGACATGCCCTTGTGGGGCGTGCCCGCGCTGACGCCGGTGCCGTTGAGCCGATCGCCCGCGAAGTAGGCCGCGCCGCCCGAGAGGATGTTCTGGCTCCGGCCGCCGAACATGTTCGTGCCGAAGAAGTTGACCGGGCTGTTCGGGTTGGGGTTGACCGGACCGAGGCGGCTCGAGCGACCACCGCCCGACGGGATCTGGCGGCCGAAGCCCATGTCCTGGCCGCCGGGGTTGGAGTTCGGGTTGGGGTTGTCGTCGAGGTCCATCGGGAAGCCGAAGGTCGGCCCGAGGGAGCGGCCGAGGCCGCGCAGGTCGATCCCGATGTCGCGGAGGAAGTCGTCGGTCATCCGCACGAACCGCGTCTCGACCTGCACGAACATCCCGGTGTTGCGGCGCAGGTTGTCGAGCACGTGGCGGATCTGGGCGTGGATCGGGCGGGTCTGGTTGATGATCACCTGCCCGCGGTGGATCTCGATCGAGGCCGGCTCCTCCCAGTTGTCCTCGCCGACCGAGTTCGTGATGATCTGCTCGAGCTGGTCGGGGTCGATGACGACGCCCTCCCCCTCCTCCTCGTCCTCGAACGTGAAGCCGCCGCCGGCGCCGCTGCTGCTGCCGCCGCTGCTGTCGCCCGCGACCTTGATCCGGTCGCCGGGGAAGTCGGGCACGCGGCTGAGGATGTCCTGGACGTCGTAGATGTCGAGGTAGCAGTCGCCGCGCGCCTCCTCCGGCTCGGTGATCAGCAACGTCTCGTTGCGGAACGTCATGGCGAGGCCGGTCTGCTCGAGGATGATCTTGAGCGCGTCCTCGAGCAGGATGTCGCGCAGCCGCAGCTGGACCGTCTTCTCCTCGGTGTCGACCGAGCCGCCGACCGTGATGTTGAGGCCGGTGATGTCCTGCAGGAAGCTGACGACCTCGGCGAAGGGCGTGTCGGGGAAGTTCAGCGTGACCGTGCGCGAGGCGAGGAGCTGCTTGACGCTGCGCACCCACTCGGGCTCGTCCTGCTCCTCGTCGGCGATGCCCGGCTCACGCTGGACGATCCTCGCCCAGGTCTCCTTGTCGGGGAACTGGACCCCGTCCGGCATGTAGGGGATGGCCGCGTTGGCCGCCGCGAGCTCGTTGAGCCGGGTGTTGTACTCGTTGTCGTCGAAGTTGCGCTCCTCGGCCCGGGTGTGGCGACCCTGGATCGCGAGCTCCCGCAGCTTGTGCGCCTCGCTGTTGTTCGGGTCCTTCTCGAGGACCTCGGTCAGCGTCTCCTCGGCGGCGCCGTACTGGCGCAGCGTGATCTGGTCGAGGGCGCGCCGCAGCAGCAGCTCGACGGCGCGGCGCCGCTCCGACTCGTAGCGCTTGCGCTCGGCGTCGGCCGCCGCGAGGGCCCGGCGCTCGCGCTCGTCCTGCTCGTCGAGCTCGCGCCGGCGCTGCTCGCCGCGCGCCTCGACGATCAGCCGGCGCGCCTCCTCCTCGACCGTGCCGTTGTCGATCGGGTAGGGGAACCAGCGGATCTTCTCGAGCACCTGCTCGAACCGCACGATCGCGCGGTCGAACTGCCCGGCGTCCTTGAGCTGCTTGCCCTCGGCGAACAGGCGCTGCAGGTCCTCGCGCTCCTGCTCGACCGCGACCTTGCGCTCGTTGCTGATGACCTCGGCGATCGTCTTGAACTCCGCCTGGCGGTTGCCGGCGAGGAGCTGCGCCATCAGCTCGTAGTGCCGGATCGTGGCGTCGTTGGGCGTCGCCTCGCGGGCCCGGGCGAAGTTCTCGGCCGCCTTCTCGTAGTCGAACTGCTCGTAGAAGCGCTTGCCGATCTCGAAGTAGTGCCGGGCGAGCGCGGCGCGCTCCTGGTCGCGCAGGCTCAGCTCCTTGGCCAGCTCGTCGAGCCGCGGGTCCGAGCCGGCGGGGCCGTCGGGCGGGCCCTGCGGCCCCTCGGCCGCCGCGGCCTCCTTCTTCTCGCCGCCGGGGGCGGCGTCGCCCTCCTTGGCGCCGGGGTCGGTCGCGCCAGTCGCCTCGGGCTGGCGCTCGGGCTCGGCGGGATCGGAGGCGCACCCGGTCCAGGCCAGGAGCAGGGCGGCGGCGCCGAGAACACGCGCGTGTCGGTGGACCAGCATGCGAGAGGACCTCTGGCCGAAGGATGGGGCCGTGGAGTGGCGTGCTCCGGAAGACGACGCCTCGTGCACCATGCGCGGCGCTAACCTTAGGCCCCGGCTGTCACCGAGGAGTCACCGCCCAGCGTCGCGTCGTCCACGAGGGCCGGGGTTTGTAGCAAAGGCGGCGGAGCGGGGTCAAGCCGCTGCGGGCCAATGAGTTCGGCCCCCGCGACCGGGACGCTACTCGCGAGGCTCGCTCGCCGCGTCGGCCGGCTCCGGCGAGCGGAGGGAGCCCAGCCGGGCGGTCCCCGAGGCGCGGGCCGCCTCCTTGGCGACGATGGCCACGGCCATCGTCTCGGGGTCGTCGGCCGCGAGGGCCGCTCCGGCCGCGGCGAGCTCGTCCACCAGCTGCCGCAGGGTCACGCGCGCCGAGAGCGCGCGCGCGGCCGACTCGGCCCGGTCGAGGTGGCGCCGCACGACGTCGAGGTCCGCGCCGGCGCTCAGCTCGAACGAGATCCCGCGCCGCTCCCGCAGCGAGTCGAGCACGTCGCCCATGGTGATCCGGTCGAGCGGGCGCGCCGGCACGTAGCCGCGCTCGTCGTCGTCGCGCTCGAGCTCGCGCAACAGGCCGTCTTGCGTCAGGTGGAACAGCAAGCTGGCGCACAGGCTGAGCGGCGCGCCGATGCGGGCGCCGAGCAGGTCGAGGCGCGGCGGGCGCTCGCCGCGCTCGAACGCCAGGCCGATCGCCGCGCACAGCCGCAGCGCCACCATCTCGGTGCAGGCCGCGCTGGTGTCGGTGGCGAGCTCCTCCTTGCGCTGGCTCTTGAGGTTCTGCGCCGCGAACGAGACCTCGGCCCCCAGGATCACGATCAGCCAGGTCAGGTAGAGCCAGAACATGGTGATCGGGATCGTGGCCAGCGAGCCGTACACGGCGTTGTAGCGGACCAGCGTGGCCGACGAGAGCGCGAGGGCCCACTTGGTCCCCGTCCACAGGAGCGCGGCCGTCACCGCGCCGATCAGCGCGGGCCGGAGCCGGACGCGCGTGTTGGGGAACAGGGCGTACAGCAGCGTGAAGGTGAACAGGGTCAGCCCGAGCGCCACCCAGTCGAACCCGGCGCTGTCGTCGGCGGAGCGGGTGCCGAACAGGATCTGCTCGAGGCTGGGCTCCCCCTGCGCGCGCGCCCGCGCCTCGAGGTCGGCGGCGAACACCCCGCCCACTCCGTCGAACGCGAAGCGCGGCCCGGCGGCGCTCGCCTGGTCCGCCTCGCCCGGCTCCTCGGAGCCCCACACCAGCGAGGCGCCGACGTCGCGCCCCCAGGTGGTCCAGCCCGCCACCGACGACTGCAGGCTCGAGCCCTGCACCAGCGCGGTGCCGAGCAGGATCGGCCCCATGGTGGCGATGCACCAGTAGGTCACGAACTTGTTGATGAACGAGCGGCTGCGCTTGATCTGCCAGATGTCGTTGAGCGTCTTCTCGAGCGTGCTGAGCAGCGCGATGATCGTGAAGAACAGGAACACGAAGAACGACAGCCCGGCCACGCCGCCCGAGCCCTGCAGGTTGGCGACCAGGTCGTTGAGCCAGCGCGAGAGGACGGCGGCCTGCTCGGGGGAGGCGGCCAGCGCGTCCACCACGAACGTCTCGAGCCGGCCGCGGGCCTCATCGCCGCGCCCCGAGACCGAGAACACCGCCACCATGATCGCGAAGGCCGGGACCAGCGCGAGCATGGTGGTGTAGGTCAGCGCCATGGCCTGCTGCTGCGCGCGGCTGGCGACGAACGCCCGGCCGACGAGGTAGAGCATGCGCAGCGCCACGGTGATCCGGGCCTGCGGCGGCGCCATGGCGGCCAGGTCCCAGCGCCAGATCGTCTCGCCGAGGAAGGTGCGGATCGCCTCGCGGGGCGAGCTCGCCTTGGCGAGGGCGTCCTTGACCACCGCGACGACGGTCCACTCCGTCGCCGCCGCGCGCCCCGCCGACTCCTCGTTCGCCCCCCCGGGCGTGCCCCCCTCGCCCCCGCTCACGCGTCGATCACGTCTTCAGGCCGAGCTTCCCGTAGTGGCCGCGGTAGTACTCCTCGAACGAGGCGTCCCGCAGCGGGCGCCACCAGTCCTCGTGGTCGCGGTACCAGGCGACGGTGCGCGCGAGGCCCTCCTCGAAGCTCACCGCCGGGGCGAACCCGAGCTCGCCTCGAGCGAGGCCGCAGTCGATCGCGTAGCGCCGGTCGTGGCCGGGGCGGTCGCCGACGAACTGGATCAGCGTCTCGGGCTTGCCGAGCGCGCCCAGGATCCCGCGCACCACGTCGATGTTCTTGCGCTCGCTCTCGCCGCCGAGGTTGTAGACCGCCCCGGGGCGGCCGCGCTGGAGGGCGGCCCAGACCCCGGCGCAGTTGTCGTCGACCCACAGCCAGTCGCGGATGTTCTGGCCGTCGCCGTAGACCGGCAGCGGCTTGTCCTCGAGCGCGTTGGTGATCATGAGCGGGATCAGCTTCTCGGGGAACTGGCGCGGGCCGTAGTTGTTCGAGGAGCGGGTGACCACCGCCCACAGCTCGTGGGTGCGCGCGAACGCCTGCACCAGCAGGTCGGCGCCGGCCTTGGTCGCCGAGTAGGGGTTGCGCGGGTTGAGCGGCGTGTCCTCGCGGAACAGGCCGTCGCCGTCGTCGCCGAGGTCGCCGTACACCTCGTCGGTGGAGACCTGCAAGAAGCGCGGCGGCTCGACCCCGCGCTCGCGCACGCCGCGCACCGCCTCGAGCAGGCACAGCGCGCCCTCGATGTTGGTCTGCACGAAGCGGCGGGCCGCGAACAGGCTGCGGTCGACGTGGCTCTCGGCGGCGAAGTTGATCACCGCCGTCGGCCGCTCCTCCTCGAGCAGCGCGCTCACCAGCTCGGCGTCGGCGATGTCGCCCTCGGCCAGGCGGAAGCGGCGGTCCGCCTCGAGCTCGGCCGCGTTCTCGCGCCGCCCCGAGTAGGTGAGGGCGTCGAGGCACACCAGCCGCTCGACCTCGCCCTGGGCGAGGGCGTGGCGCAGGAACGCCGAGCCGATGAAGCCGCAGCCGCCGGTGACGAGGAGTCGCATGGTCTGCTCCAGATCCTAGCCGGGCCGGCGCGCGAGCGCCCGCGGGCCCGGCCTCAGCGCGCCGCCTCCAGGCGACTGCGGAAGTCGGCGATCGTCCGCTCGAACCCGTCGCGCCGCGAGACGGTCGGGCTCCAGCCGAGCAGGTCGCGGGCCCGCGAGATGTCCGGGCGGCGGACCTTGGGGTCGCCCGGCGGCAGCGGGTGGTGCGCGATCTCGCTGCGCGACCCGGTCAGCTCGATCACCTCCTGCGCCACCTCGAGCAGCGTGACCTCGTCGGGGTTCCCGATGTTGACCGGCTCCCACACGTCCGAGGCGAGCAGCAGGTCGATCCCGCGCACGAGGTCGGAGACGTGGCCGAACGAGCGGGTCTGCCGCCCGTCGCCGTACACCGTGAGCGGCTCGCCGCGCAGGGCCTGCGTGATGAAGTTGGGGAGCGCGCGCCCGTCGTCGAGCTGCATGCGCTCGCCGAAGGTGTTGAAGATCCGCACGATCCGCGTCTCGAGCCCGTGCACCCGGCGGTAGGCCATGGTCATGGCCTCGGCGAAGCGCTTGGCCTCGTCGTAGACCCCCCGGATCCCGATCGGGTTGACCCGGCCGAGGTAGGACTCGGGCTGGGGGTTGACCTCGGGGTCGCCGTAGACCTCGCTGGTCGAGGCGAGCAGGAACCGGGCGCCCTTGGCCTTGGCCAGCCCGAGCGCGTTGTGGGTCCCGAGCGCGCCGACCTTGAGGATCTGGATCGGGATCCGCTCGAAGTCGGCGGGGCTGGCCGGCGAGGCGAAGTGGAGCACGTTGTCGACCGGCCCCTCGACCTCGATGTACTTGGTCACGTCGTGGAGCACGAACCGGAAGGCGTCGCCCCCCTCGAGGTGCGTGACGTTGTCGCGGCTGCCGGTCAGCAGGTTGTCGATGCAGACGACCGCGTGCCCCTTGGCGAGGAAGTGCTCGCACAGGTGCGAGCCAATGAACCCCGCCCCTCCCGTGATGACCGTCCGCGGCACTCACGACCTCCCGGGCGCGGGGAGCTCGATCCGGCCGCCGCGGCCGATCCCGTAGTACTCGAAGCCGAGGCCGCCGAGGTGCGCGGGGTCCCAGATGTTCCGGCCGTCGAACAGGACCGGGGTCGCGAGCCGCTGCTTGACCTCGTCCCAGTCGGGGCGGCGGAACTCGTTCCACTCGGTCACGAGCGCGAGCGCGTCGGCGCCGTCGAGGGCGTCGTAGGGGAGCTCGCAGTAGCGCGGGCCCTCGCCGAGGACGGCGCGCGCGGTCTCGCGGGCGACCGGGTCGTAGACCGCGACCTCCGCCCCCGCGTCGAGCAGCGCCTGTACGATCGTGAGGGCCGGCGCCTCGCGCACGTCGTCGGTGCGCGGCTTGAACGCCAGGCCCCACACCGCGAACTTCCGCCCGGCGAGCTGCCCCTCGAACCGGGCCGAGATCTTCTCGAACAGGACCCGCTTCTGGTCGCGGTTGACCGCGTTGGCCGCCTCGAGCAGCCGCAGCGTCAGCCCCCGCTCCCGCGCCGTGTGGACCAGCGCGTCGACGTCCTTGGGGAAGCAGGAGCCGCCGTAGCCCACGCCGGGGAACAGGAACGAGAACCCGATCCGCGAGTCGCTCGCCATGCCGCGGCGGACGGCCTCGATGTCGGCCCCGACCCGGTCGGCGAGGTTGGCGAGCTCGTTCATGAACGAGATCCGGCTGGCGAGCAGCGCGTTGGCCCCGTACTTGGTCAGCTCGGCCGACGCGTTGTCCATGACCAGGATCGGCTTGCCGGTGCGCACGAACGGGTCGTACAGCTCCTTCATGATCGTGGCCACGCGCGCGTCGTCGGTCCCGATCACCACGCGGTCGGGCTTGAGGAAGTCCTCGATCGCGTTGCCCTCCTTGAGGAACTCGGGGTTGCTCACCACGTCGAACTCCTGCGTGGTGGCGCCCGAGAGCACCTCGCGCACCTTGGCGGCGGTGCCGACCGGGACGGTCGACTTGAGCACGACCACCTTGTGCTCCTGCATGGCGGCGCCGATCTGCTCGGCCACGGCGAACACGGCGCTCAGGTCGGGCGAGCCCTCCTCGCGCGGGGGCGTGCCCACGCACACGAACACGATCCGGGTGCGGCTCACGGCGTCGGCGAGGTCGGTGGTGAACTTGAGCCGCCCGCCCTTGGTGTTGCGCTGGATCAGCTGGTCGAGGCCCGGCTCGTAGATCGGGACCTCGCCCCGCTTGAGCCGCTCGATCTTGTCGGCGTCGATGTCGACGCACCACACGTCGTTGCCGCTGTCGGCGAGGCAGGTGCCCGTGACGAGGCCGACGTAGCCCGTTCCAATGACGGAGATCTTCACGGCGGGGGGCCCTCCTGGGCGCGGCGCGCTCGCGGCGCCTACGCTGGCCGAGGGCATGATAGGCGGGTGCTGTACTACCGTCCACGCCGGCCTTCAGCCGGGTGAGATCGCCTGGGAGGGGCGCGATCGCGCGCACTCTCGCGCGGGACCGGGGCCGGGCCGCCGCGGCTAACGAAGCGACAGCTCCGCCTCGCCGCCGCTGCGCACGAACGCGCGGGCGCGCCCGCCGGTGTCGAGGCGGAGCGCCTCGTATTCGCCCGGCGGGAGGCCGGTCGCCTCGAACGTGCCGTCGGCCGCGCTGGTGAGCCGGCGGGTCACCGGGCCGCGCAGGAGGACCGCCACCTCGGCGGCCGGCGGCTCGAGGCGCCCGCGCAGCCGCCCGCCCGCCGGGCACACCAGGCGGCGCGCGTCCCCGGGCACGAGGCGCACCGGGAGCGGGGTCCCGTCGGGGTGGAGCACCGTCAGCGCGAGGCCGTCCGCGGGCAGGCCGCCGAGCGCGAACCGCCCGTCGTCCTCGCTCACCGCCAGCACGTCGAACCCCTCGGTCGGGCCGGCCGTCGGCTCCTCCGCGCCGATCCCGAACAGGAACAGCGCCCCCGCCACGGGCTCGCCGCGCTCGTCGACCACGACCCCGCTCGCCTCGCCGCCCGGCTCGAGCACGACCTCGAGCGGGGCGTCGCCCGGCGGGAGCGAGACCAGGCGCGGGGCCGGCTCGGGCGCGTGGCCCTCGCCTCCCGCGGCGCCGTGGTGGTGGTGCCCGGCCGGGCGCGGGCGGATCCACAGCTCGCGCGTGGCGCGGCCGACCTCCAACACGAAGCGCCCGTCCTCGAACAGGCGCGCCCGCTCGGGGGCCTCGGCCGGCGCGACGAGCACCTCGACCGGCGCTCCCGCGCGGTCGACCACGGCGCCCGTGACCCAGCGCTCGGGCTCGAGCACCAGGCGAACCGGCTGACCCGGGCGGACGTCCTCGAGCTCGGCGCGCGCGTGACCCTCGGCGAACGCGATCAACCGGTACGGGCCGGGGCCGAGGTCGGCGAGCGCGAACGCGCCGGCGAGGTCGCTGCGCGCCGTCCGCTCGCCCCACCCCTCGATCACGCGCACCACCGCGCCCGCGAGCGGGCGCCCCTCGCCGTCGACCACCTCGCCGGCCAGCCGCTGCGCCGCGGCGAGCAGCAGCTCGACCGTCGCCTGCTCGCCCGGGCGCAGCTCGCCCGCCGCGAACGCCGGCCCCGCGCCCGGTGAGCGCGCCGTGAGCACGAAGCTGCCTGGCGAGAGGCCGCTCAGCTCGTACGCGCCGCGCGCGTCGGCCACCGCGGCGGCGCGCGGCCCCGCGCCCTCGAGCACGACCTGCGCCCCGGCCGCCGGCGCGCCGCCGGCGGTCCGCACGACCCCGCGCAGGGCGGCGGCCGGCTCGAGCGCGATCACCAGCTCCTCGGGCCCGAGCAGCGCCGGCTCGAGCTCGAGCTCGGCGCGCGCGAACCCCGCGGCCTCGGCCGTGACTCGCCACCGCCCGGCCGGCAGCGCCGCGAGGTGGAACGCGCCGGCCGCGTCGGTGCGCAGCTCGCGCGCCTCGCCGGGCGTGCTCGCGTCCGGCGTGAGCTGGACGAGCGCGCCGACGAGCGGCGCGCCGGCGCCGAGCACGCGTCCTCGCACGGCGGGGTCGGGGGCGAGGGTCAGCTCGAGCGGGTCGGGGTCGGCCCCGAGCGGGACGTCGAGCGGGAGGGGACCGCACGAGAGGCCGCGCGGGTGGGCGGCGACCAGCTCGGCCGCGCCCGGCGTGAGCGGGGCGAGCGTGAACGCGCCGCCCTCGTCGGACACGGCCTCGATCGCCGTCGCGCCGCCCCACGGCCGGGCTCGCACGAGGGCGCCCGCCAGCGGCGCCCCGGCGGGGTCGAGGACGCGCCCGCGCAGCGTCTGCCCGCGCGCCGCCACCAGCTCCACCTGCGCGGTCGCGCCGGCGCGGAGCGTGACGCTCTCGACGACCTCGAGGCAGCCGGTCCGAGGCGCGGGCTCGAAGCGCACCAGCGCCTGCTCGGCGGCGAGGTCGCGCAGGGTGAACGCGCCGTCCTCGCCCACCGGCGCGGACTGCTCGCTGCCGGCCGCGTACGAGGTCACGCGGCCGGGCAAGGGGCGGCCCTCGGGATCGAGGCACCGCCCCTCGAGCGCGGCGCCCGGGCGGAGCACGATCAGCGCGGCGACCCCGGTCTCGAGCGGCTCGACCCGCGCGCCCGACCCCGCCCGGCGGAGCCGGAGCGCGTAGGGGCCGGGCCCCTGGGGCGGCGCGCTCCACGAGAACGCGCCGGCCGCGTCGGTGCGGCCGCGCGCGGCTGGCCCGCCCGCGAGCGGTCCGCCCGGACCGTGGATCAGCGACAGCTCCACGCCCTCGAGCGGGCGACCGTCGGGGTCGACCACCCGGCCCGCGAGCGCGTCCGCGGGCAGGGAGGGGAGCTCGAGCGCGGCGAGCGCGTGCGCGCCGTCCGCGAGGTCGGCCGCGCTCGCGCCGCCCGCCTCGCGGGCGGCGGCGCCCCGCTCGCCGGTCCAGGCCGCGCGCTCCGCGGCCGCGCCCGTCGTGGTCGCGCCGGGCGCCGCGGGCGGCTCGGCGAGGAGCGCCAGCCCGAGCGCCGAGGCGGCCAGCGCGGCCACCCCCGCGCCCAGGAGCAGCCGTCGTCCGACCGGGGCGCTCATGCGCTAGCGAGTGTAGCTGCCGTGCACCCAGGCGGTGCGGTCGTCGTACTGGACCTTGCGCCAGGCGCCCGAGCTCAGCCAGCGGTAGTAGCGCTGGCCGTTGACGACCTGGCCGATCCGGCGATAGCCGGTCGAGGGGCCGCTGCGCACGTTGAGCGCCCCGGTCGCGATCGTGAGGGTGGGGCCGGAGATCGCGCGCAGGTAACCGTCATGCACCCAGGCCGTGCGCCCCTGCCAGTAGATCTCGACCCAGTCGCCCGAGCGGTCGCCGGTGGCCGCGAACCGATCGCCCCGCCCGACGGTGCCGAGCGCGGTGCCCCAGGCGCCGGCCCGGACGTTGAGCCGGCTGGCGGTCACCTCCACCTCGCCGGGCCCGCGCGGGGCGCGGGTCGCGCTGCGGCCGGGGATCACCAGCCGCTGGCCGGGGTAGATCCGGCTGGGATCGGTGATCCCGTTGGCCTGGACCAGCGCGCTCAGGCTGACGCCGAACCGCTGCGCGATCCCGCTGAGGGTGTCGCCGCGCTGGACGGTGTAGGTGCCGTTGCTCCCGTTGTGGGTCGAGCCCGAGGAGGTCGAGCCGCCGGCCGGCGCGCCCGCGCCGCCGCGATACTGGCGGACGAGGGTGATGAACCGGCTCCAGTCGAAGTAGCGGCCCGGGTCGGTGTGGGTGTTGCCGGGCACCTCGACGTGGCCCACGAGGTGGGTCCGGTCGACCGGGATCGAGTAGCGCGCGCACAGGTAGGCGGTGAGCTGGGCCAGGGTGCGCATCTGGACGTCGGTCCAGGTGTTCCGGTTGGCGTAGCCCTCGCACTCGATCCCGATCGCGCGGTAGTTCCAGGTGCGGCAGTGCCAGCCGACGTCGCTGTCGCGCAGCATGCGGGTCACGCGGCCGGCGTGGCTGACCACGTAGTGCGCGCTGACGTTCGAGCGCGAGTTGCGGAACCAGCTGATCGCGCCGGCCTCGCTCCCCTCGATCGTGTGGATCACGATGCGGTCGATGGTGCGGCTGCTGCGGGCGGTGTAGTTGCCCGAGTGGGCGGGGATGTAGCGCATGGGAGGCGCCTGCTGGGCGTCCGCCGGGGCGGTCAGGCCAGCGAGCAGCAGGGCGGCGAGAGCGGCGCGAGTCAGCGGTCCCATGGCGTCTCCTTCGAACCCGTCTGGTGGAGGTAGCGAAACGGGCGGGCGCTTCGTGCACCGGGTTCGAAAAAGAAGCGGGCGCTGACGTAAGTCCATTCGGAAGTTGCGCCTGACGCGCCATGTCAGAGCTGCGCGCCTGCGCTCGGCGGGCGAGAGGGGCTGGGAGTGATGCGATGGTGAGATCGTGAGCCGAGGAGTCCGAGACCGCCAAGAACAGCTGTCGCTGGACGAGGTCAGGTGCCCCGCGTGGGCCGACCGCCATGAGCGCGAAGGAAGAGCTGCCGCTGACGAGGTCAGCTCCCTCACCTGAAAGCTGACCGCCAAGAGCGCCATGGAAGGGCTGTCGCTGCACAGGTCAGCTCCCTCACCTGAAAACTGACCGCCAAGAGCGCCAAGAGCGCCAAGGAAGAGCTGTCGCTGCACAGGTCAGCTCCCTCACCTGAAAACTGACCGCCAAGAGCGCCAAGAGCGCCAAGGAAGAGCTGTCGCTGCACAGGTCAGCTCCCTCACCTGAAAACTGACCGCCAAGAGCGCCAAGAGCGCCAAGGAAGAGCTGTCGCTGCCAGGATCCCTCCGCGAGTCGGAGTCCTAGTTCGAGTCCAAGAGGCTGTCGCTTACGCGCCCACGCCTGCGCTCGAGCGGGTCACGAGGGCGGAGCACGAGCACGAGCACGGGGCTCATTACGAATCCGAGCTCCGAGTCCGAATCCGACAGGCCCCCAAGCCCACCCCTCCCACCGACCGATAAGCCCTCGGAGGAGGTCCGCCCATGATCCGCGTCTCGCCCTTCGCGCTCGCCTGCGCCCTCGCCGCCCTGGCCGGCTGCGTCCGTCTGCCCCCGCCCACGCAGCCGGCGGCGGCGCCCGCGGCGGCCGTCCCCGAGAAGGACTACGAACGCGCGCTCCCGCCGGGCGAGCACGCGCTGCGCAAGATCACCGACCCGTTCGCGCTGCCGCCGCTGACCACGGCGCTCGCCGACCGCGCCGGGCTGGCCGAGGCGGCGCGCCGCTCGCTCCACTACCTCGCCAAGCCCTCGTCCGAGCAGTTCTTCCCCGTGAGCGGGATCACGCACCGGCGCGTGGTGGAGAGCCTCGAGGCGTTCGTGGCCCTGCTCGAGCGCGACCTCGAGCCCGAGATGCTCGCGGCCGAGCTGCGCGAGCGGTTCGACGTCTATCAGTCGGTCGGCTGCGACGGCGAGGGGGCCGTGCTGTTCACGGGCTACTACACCCCGATCTTCACCGCCTCGCGCGAGCGCACGCCCGAGTTCTGCTTCCCGCTCCACCGCGCCCCCGAGGACCACGTCAAGGACCCGATCACCGGCCAGACGCTCGGGCTGCGCCGCGCCGACGGGACGATCGACCCCGACTACCCCGGGCGCGAGGCGCTGCTCTCGAGCGGGATCCTCGACGGGCGCGAGCTGGTGTGGCTCGCCAACCCGTTCGAGCCGTACATCATCGGCGTGCAGGGCTCGGCGGTGCTGGCCCTC
The DNA here is from genome assembly GCA_964569055.1 of uncultured Planctomycetota bacterium. Lineage (GTDB taxonomy): Bacteria > Planctomycetota > J058 > J058 > J058 > JAWLGW01. Next base: position 22,601 of record CAZMSZ010000033.1, read on the forward strand.
ACCGACGGCTCCACCTTGGAGGTCACCTACGAGGGGACCAACGGCAAGCCCTACAGCTCGATCGGCCGGGCGCTGGTCGCCGCCGGGCGGCTGAAGCCGCACGAGCTCAACCTGCGCAACCTGATCCGCTACTTCGCCGACCACCCCACGCTGTTCGACCACTACGCCGCGCAGAACGAGCGCTACGTGTTCTTCACCGAGGGCGACGGCGGGCCGCGCGGCTGCCTCAACGAGCCGGTCACCGCGCTGCGCTCGATCGCGACCGACAAGACGATCTTCCCGCGCGGGGCGCTGTGCCTGTACGAGGCGCCGCTGCCGGTGGGGACCGCCGACCCCGACGGCATGGTGCGCGGCTTCGCGCTCGACCAGGACGCGGGCGGCGCGATCCGCGCGCCGGGGCGCTGCGACGTCTACATGGGCGTGGGCGAGGAGGCGGGCGAGCGCGCCGGGCGGACGCTGGCGGAGGGGCGGCTGTTCTACCTGCTGCTGAAGGAGGACGACCCGCTCGCGCTGCGCTGAGCCTGAGACACGCCGAGACCAGGTGAGCGGCGGCGAGACGAGGGCGTCTCGCCGCCGCGCGCGTTCCGGAGCCGCCCACCTGCCGCGACGGCGGGGGCTGCGCGCGCGGAGGCCGCTGGCACGCGGGTCGAATGGCCCCGGGCGACCCGGAGGGACTCATGACCCGACGTCACCTCGACCCCCGCGGGCCCCTCGGCCTGCTCCTCGCCGCCGCGCTGCTCGCCCCCGCCGCCGCGCAGGAGGCCGGCCAGCCGCAGGACGAGCGCGCCGATCCGGCGCCCGGACCCGAAGACCGAGATCGGCCCGAGGCGCCGCCGCTCGAGCCGCAGCCGCCGAGCGAGGCGCGCGAGGCCGCGCGCCGGCTGGGCGAGGCGTTCTCGGCGGTGGCGCGCGCGGCGCGCCCGGCCGTGGTCCACGTGGAGGTGGTGCGGCAGGTGGAGGGGCTCAGCCCGTACGACCTGTTCGACGACGAGATGTTCCGGCGCTTCTTCCCGCGCCCCGACGACGAGGGGCCGCGCCGCGAGCGGCCGCGCTTCCGGCAGCGGGCCGAGGGCTCGGGCTTCCTGATCACGCCCGACGGGCTCCTGCTCACCAACCACCACGTCGTGGCCGACGCCGAGGAGATCGACGTCCAGCTCGTGGACGGGCGCAGCTACGAGGCCGCCGTCGTCGGCAGCGACGAGCAGACCGACGTGGCGATCCTGCGCCTCGAGGAGGCGCCGACCGACCTCCCCTACCTGCGCCTGGGCGACTCGGAGCAGCTCGAGGTGGGCGAGTGGGTGATCGCGGTCGGCAATCCGTTCGGCCTCTCGGCCACGGTGACCGCCGGGATCGTCAGCGCCACGGGGCGGAGCGACGTGGGGATCGCCGACTACGAGGACTTCATCCAGACCGACGCCGCGATCAACCCCGGCAACTCGGGCGGCCCGCTGCTCGACCTCGACGGGCGGGTGGTCGGCATGGCGACGGCGATCTTCACCCGCACCGGCGGCTATCAGGGGGTCGGGTTCGCGATCCCGATCTCGCTGGTCCGGCGGATCCAGGACGAGCTGATGCGCACCGGCACCGTGACCCGGGCCTACCTCGGCGTGGTGATCCAGGAGTTGACCCCCGAGCTGGCGGGCGCCATGGGCGTCGAGGCCACCCACGGCGTGGTGGTCTCCGAGGTGAGCGCCGGCTCGCCCGCGGCCGAGGCCGGGATCGAGGTCGGCGACATCATCGTGCAGCTCGACGGGCGCGACGTGCAGGGCGTCGGCTGGCTGCGCAACGCCGTCAGCCTGACCCGCCCCGGGACCACGGTCGAGCTGGGCGTGCTGCGCGCCGGCGAGCCGCGGCAGGTCGCGGTCGTGCTCGCCGAGCTGCCCGAGGAGGAGACCGGCGCGCCCGAGGAGCCCGGCGAGGAGGAGGAGCCGATCCCGTCCGCGTTCGGGCTGAGCGTGAGCGCGCTCACGCCGGCCGAGGCCACGCGCCTGGGCTACGAGGACGCCGAGGGCGTGCTGGTGCGCGAGGTCGAACGCGGCAGCCCCGCCGAGGAGGCGGGGATCGAGCCGGGCGCCCTGATCGCCCGGGTCGGCGACCAGCAGGTCCGCACGCCCGAGGAGTTCGCGGCGGCCATGACCCAGGCCGAGCAGCGCGGCGAGGCCCTGCTCCTGACCCGCTCGCCCGAGGGCGGCAGCCGGTTCGTGCTGCTCGAGGTGCGCGAGCCCAAGGACGAGCCGCACGACCGGCGCCCCCCCGAGCACCCCGCCCGCGATCCGGAGCGCCCCGGCCGCCGGCCGTACTGAGCGAGGCCTCAGGAGGACCCACCCCCTCGCGCGGTGACCCGCAGCCGCTCGATCTTCGAGACGAGCCGCTTGGGGTCGATCGCGCCGCGCACCGGAACCACGAGCGGGCTCCCCCCGAAGTGGCGGAGGAAGCGGACCGCGCGCGAGCGAGGTGGTCAATCCACCGGGATCGCGCTCGTCGGGATCTGGCAGCGGGCGCGGTCGAGCGCGATCCGCCGGTCGGAGGCGTAGAGCACGCCGGCCTGGTTGATCACGAACGAGCGCCGGCCGCTGGCGCCGGGCACCAGCGGGTTGGCGACCCCGTGCCAGCCGGCCTCGGGGTCGCGCGCGTTGGGGGCGACCTCGAACGCGTAGCCGGCCTTGTGCCCCGAGCCGAGGTCGGCCTCGATCAGGCCGGCCGCCTCGAGCTCGGCCAGGCTGGCGTAGCCGGCGCCCCGCTCGCCGAGCTCCTTGGTGCGGAACAGCTCCTGCTGGGACGAGATCGCGCGCAGCGCGGTGATCGCGTGGGTCTCGTTGGCGAGCCGCTTGCCGTCGAGCAGGTAGGGCAGCCCCACGGCCGTCACGGCGGCGATGAGCGTGAACAGGACCAGGAGCTCGATCAAGGTGAACGAGCGCAGCGGACGGGGGGCGGACACGGACTTCCTCCTGAGGAGCCGAGGGAGAGGCGGCGCGCGCACGGGTGCGCTGCTCAGAGCGAGCGAGCGATCTCCAGCGCGCGGGTGACGAAGAACGCGACCAGGCCGCCCGCCCACAGCAGGAGGGCCGCGCCCTTGAGCCAGCCCAGACTGCCGGCCGAGGGCTGCTGGAGGGCGACGGGGCGCGGCCTGGGGAGGCGGCGCGTCGGGACGCCGGGGAGCGCCTCGGGCACGTGGTCGATCGCGCACGGGGTGGCGGCCGGGGGCGCGTCCGCCGCCGCGTCCGCGGCAGAGGCCGGGGCCTCGGACGCGATCGGCAGCGCCAGGACCACGTGCCGGTCGGGGTCGGCGCTGAGCGG
>CAZMSZ010000033.1:25997-33749 GCA_964569055.1 uncultured Planctomycetota bacterium
GCGGTCCGCTCGCGCGCGATCCGCTCCTGCACGGGCGGGATCGACTCGGTGGGCGGGAGGTCCGCGCGGGGCCGGTCGTCGTCCGCATCGGCGGGGAGCGTGAAGCGCAGGCGCAGCGAGGCGAGCTCCAGCTCGTCCCCGTCGTTGGGGTGCCAGGTCGCCACCTCGCGCCCCCGCACCGCGAGGCCGCCCTGACCGCGCAGCGCGCGCACCAGGAACGAGCAGGGGCCGCGCCGCTCGATCCGCGCGTGGTAGCGCGAGACCCCGGCCTCGTCGAGGGCGAGGTCGCAGTCGGGGCTGCGCCCGAGCAGGAGGTCGCGGTCGAGCCGCGCGCGCGCCAGCTCCTCGTCGCCCTTGAGCACGACCACCTCGGGGCCCTCCTCGGCGGCCGCTCCGCTCGCGGCCGAGGCGGCGCGGCGCTCGCGCTCGCGGTAGACGAACCGCCGGCCCCCGATCTCGAGCACGTCGCCGTCGGAGAGCAGGGTGCGCGCGGCGGCGGCGACCCCGTTCACCCGCACTCGCTCGGCGCGCCGGGAGAAGCTGAGCAGCGTCGCGCCCGTGAGGCCGACCGCGAGCAGCGCCAGCTTGCGCGGGCCGAACAGCCCGCCGGCCTGCAGGTCGCAGCCCGCGCCGCGCCCGAAGTGCAGCGCGCCGCTCCGCAAGGTGATCGCGCGCTCGTCCTCGAGCAGCAGGTAGCCGGTCCGCTGGGCGCAGCCCGGGCCGAGGGCGCGGGTCGGGAGCATGCGCGCCGTCTTGCCCAGGGCGAGGAAGCTGCGGAAGTCGCGGATCGCGGGCTGGTCGGGCCCCTCGAGGGGGAGCGAGACCGCGAGCACCAGGCTGCCGATCGCGATCCGGTCGCCGTCGTTGAGCCGGCGCGACCCCTCGAGCCGCTCGCCCGCGAGGTAGGTCCCGTTGGCGCTGCCGCGGTCGCGCAGCACGTAGTCGCCGTCGCGCCGCTCGATCACGGCGTGCAACCGCGACACGTCGGGCGACTCGAGGACCAGCTCGTTGCGCGCGTCGCGGCCGATCCGGATGTGCGCGGCGTCCGCGAACCGGCGGTGGGCGACCACGTCGTGCTTGCGGTAGGCGGTGAGGTCGATCATGGCGGCCCCGGGCGCAACGGGCGGGCCGCGCTCCGGAGCGAGCGGCCCGCGCCGCGCACGAAATGGGTTCGGGGCGTCCCCGCCCGGCGTGCCCGGGCGGCCCCGCGGGGCGAATCCGCTCCGCCCGCGTCGTTTTTCCCCCGGGCGCGCGCGGGGCCTGGCCGGGCGCGGGCCGCGCGGGATCTCACGCCGGCCGCGTCGGTGCGTAAACCGCCTGCGAGCAACGAATGCGCGGGCTACGCCCACGGGACGCCCCCGGTGACCTGGGGATCGGGCGGTGCTACGTTGCCCGCAGGGAGGCGCGCGCCATGGGCGAGGTGACCGTACAGGAGTCGTGGGAGACGCTCGAAGACGAGCTCGGCGACGCCATGGAGACGCTGCGCGAGGCGGAGGACCTCTCGGACTACCTGCGCGCCCACAAGGAGCTGATCGCGGCCCTCGAGACGACGGGCTTCGACCTCGACGAGGCGCGCGGCATGAGCCTGCGCGAGCTCAAGGGCACGATCGGCCACTGGCTCCTCCTGTATGGCCTGGGGCGCGAGGACTACTACGACGTGTTCGTGATCCCCGAGGACGCCCTCGACGAGGGCCTCAGCCGCGCGCTCGACGAGCTGCACGGGCGGGTGGTGGCCTTCGGAGAGACCTGCTACGACGCGCCCGAGCAGTGGGAGGCCTGGGCCTTGGTGGCGCTCGCCATGGGTCGAGCCAAGCTCGCCGACTTCGCCGCCGACGAGGAGCTGCGCGCCAAGCGCGGGCTCCCCCCGCTGGACCGCGCCCGGGTCAAGCAGGTGGCCGGCCGCTGGTCGAGCTACGCGGCGAGCGACGGGGGCGAGCTCGACGCCGCGGAGCTGCGGGTCAAGGTGATCGGCGTCACGCACCTGCGCGAGGGGTAGCGCGAGGAGCACTGACCCAAGCGCGACGGCCCATCACTTCCCCACGCAGAAGCTCGCGAACAGCCGATCCAGCACGTCCTCGGTGGTGACCGCGCCGGTGAGCGCGCCGATCGCCTCGAGCGCCTCGCCGAGGTCCACCGCGGCGAGCTCGGCGCGGGCCGGCTCGCGGCTGGCGACGAGGGCCGCGGCGCGAGCTAGCGCGGCGCGCGCGCGGCGTAGCAGCTCGTCTTGGCGGGCGGTGCCGAGGAGGTCGGGCGCGGCGCCGCCCGCGCCGAGCGCGCGCGCGACCGCGGCCGCGAGCGCGGTGAGGCCCTCGCCGGTCCGGGCGCTGACCTCGAGCGGGGTCGCTCGGGCGCGCAGCGGCTCGGGCAGCGGCGCCGGCGCGCCGAGGTCGCGCTTGTTGAGCACCAGCAGCGCGGGGCGCGCCTCCTCGCCGCCCGCCAGGAACGGCGCCGCGGCGGCTGGGTCGCGCCCGTCGACCACGAGCAGCACCAGGTCCGCCCCCTGCTCCGCCTCGGCCGCCGCCGCGAGCGCCAGGCGCTCGACGGGGTCGGCCGGCTCCTTCTCGCCCGCGGTGTCGAGGAGCGTGACCGGCCCCAGGGCGGGGACCAGCCACCGCGCCGCGAGCACGTCGCGCGTGGTCCCGGCCTGCTCGGAGACGAGCGCCTCCGCCCCGGCGCGCCGCGCCAGCGCGTTCCACAGGGAGGACTTGCCGGCGTTGGCGGGGCCGCGCAGCGCCACCACCGGGCGCTCGGCGTCCGCCAGCCTCCGCCCGCACGCCCGCTGCAGCCCGGCCAGCGCGGCGTCCGCCGCCGCGAGCCGCGCGGCCAGGTCGCCCGGCGCCGCGAGGTCGAGCTCCTCCTCGGAGAAGTCGATCGCGGCCTCGAGGTGCGCGAGCACGCCGAGCAGCGCCTCCTTGGCCGCGTCGAGCGGCGGGCGCGCGCCGCCCGCCAGGGCGCGCACGGCGGCGCGCGCCAGGAGCGCGTCCTCGCTGGTGGTGAGCGCGAGCACCGCCTCGGCCTGGGTCAGGTCGAGCCGGCCGTTCAAGAAGGCGCGCCGGGTGAACTCGCCGCGGTCGGCCAGGCGCGCGCCGGCGGCCTGCAGCGCGCGCAGGAGGCGCGCCGCCAGCGGCGGCGCGCCCGGGACCCACAGCTCGACCACGTCCTCGCCGGTGTAGCTGCGCGGCGCCCCGAACACCACCGCCTCGGCGGGGGCGGGAGGCCAGCCGGGCAGGTCGAGCGCGCCGGCGGCGAACCGACCGCCACGGCCACCGCCGGGAAGCGCCGGGAACAGCGCGCGCGCGAGGGCGTGCGCCTCGGGCCCCGAGAGGCGCACCACGGCGCGCGGGGAGGCGCCGGGCGGGGAGCTGAGCGCGACGATCGTGTCGCCGAGCATGCCCGCCGGCTACTTCGCCGCCTTCTTGCCCTTGCCGCCGCCCTTGGCGCCGGCGCCGGCGGCGGGCCCCTCCTGCGCCTCGAGCTTGCTCTTGATCACCTTCTGCTCGGCGATGCCCCACGTCGACGAGGTGATGAAGTACAGCATGAGGCCGCTGGGCATGGTGTAGAACAAGAACCCGAACAGCGGCATGATCCACTTCATCACGCGCTGCTGCTCCGCCATGCGCTCGTCGGTCGGCTTGGGCTGCAGCTGCTGCTGGAGCACGTAGGTCGCGACCATCACCAGCGGCAGCACCGAGAAGGCGTTGGTCCCGAGCAGCGGGAGGCTGAACGGCAGCCGGAACAGCACGTCGGGCGTGCTGAGGTCGGTGATCCACAGCGCGAACTCGGAGTGGCGCAGCAGGAACGAGTAGTTGAGCGCGTTGTAGAGGCCGATGAAGATCGGCATCTGCAGGAACAGCGGGCCGATGCAGCCGACCGGGTTGACCTCGTGCTTGCGCCACAGCTCCATTTGGGCGGCCTGGAAGGCCTGCTGCTGCTCACGGGTCATGGACCCGTCCTTGCTCGAGTACTTCTCCTTGAGCTTGTTGATCTCGGGGCCGAGCTTCTGCATGCGGAACATGTTCCGCTGGCTCCACATGGAGAGCGGCATCAGCATCCCGCGCACGATGAACGTGAGCAGCAGGATCGAGACGCCCCAGTTGCCGACCACCGCGTGCAGCCCCTGCAGCACCCAGATCAGCAGGCGCCCCATGGAGCCGAACCAGCCGAAGTAGACCAGCTCGTCGAGGCCGTGCTCCTCGTAGATCGGCTGGTCGAACACCTCGGTGTCCTGGCGCGGCCCGACGTAGAGCAAGAACTCCTGCACCTCGCGCCCGCCGGCGGGGACGGTGAATTCGGGCACCAGCCCGCGGGCGAGGCCCTGGTGGCCGGCCGCGTCGGGCGCCAGCCCGTCGACCTGGCCGGGCGGCCGCCCGATCGCCTGCAGCAGCCCCTGCGCATCGGCCTCGCGCACCTCCGTGCCCTCGGCCGGGATGGCCAGCGCGGTGAAGTACTTGGTCGCGAGGCCCCAGTAGGCGACCTTGCCCGACACGCTCACCTTGGTGGCGTCCGCCTTCTCGAAGTCGGAGACGACGTCGACCTCGCTGGTGAGCTGCCCCTCGGGGTCGCGCGCGGCCAGCACGTACTCGCGGCCGTAGCTGGCCCGGCCGACGTCCTGCTCGACCATCCCGGCGGGGCCGTAGAGGTAGTAGCCGAACTGCTGCGGGGCGCCCGTGGGGTTGATCACCTCGACGCGCAGGCGCATGTGGTAGAGCTTCGGCGGCTCGTCCTCCCCCTCGGCGGCGGGCGGGGCCTCGGGCGGCAGGTAGGTCTTCTTGAGCACCAGCCCGCCGCGCAGGCGGGTCGAGAACTCGACCCCGCCGCCCTCGAGCAGCCGGTGCTCCCAGTCGCGCGTGGCCACGTCGGCCAGCTCGGGGTCGAGCGGCAACAGCGCGTAGCTGCGCGCCTCGGGGTGGTAGAGGTGGAGCGGCTGGAACAGCTCGGGCTCGCGGAGGTCGGCCTCGCGGCTCTGCTGCGGCGCGTAGACCGACTCGCGGATGTGCTTGAACGTGAGCGAGCGGAGCGAGGCCCCCGCGGTCGAGAGCACCGCGGCGTGCTCGGGCGTCTCGAAGGGGACCGCCTCGTCGCGCGCGACGGTCGGCGTGGGCGCCGGCTCCTCGGCGCCGGACGCGCCCTGGCCGTCACCGCCGCGCTCGCCGCCCTGAGCGAGCGCCTCGCTGTCGGTCGGGGCCACGTCGCCGTTCGCGTCGAGCTGCGAGTCCACCTGCGCGGCTTGCGCGCGCTGCCACTGCTGATAGGCCCGGGCCTTCTCCTCCCACTCGCGCCGGGCCGGGGCGTAGACCAACGCGTAGTAGCCGAACATGAGCGCCATGACCGCCAGGACGGCGATCAGGCCGGTCTTGTCCACAGGGGGCTGCTGCTGTGCGCGCTGGTCCATCGAGAGCCTCTACGGCGCGACCGACGCCGCTGCGCGCGGCGCGCCGGGCCGGGCCGCGCGCCGGACGCGCGCGGAGCGGGTTGTGGCGTGCGGGCCCAGCTAGCGGCCTTCCTTGAGGCGCAGCGCCAGGTACTCCGGGAGTCGATCGATCTTCGACATCAGCTCGATCGTGGCGTCGATGTCGTAAGCGACCCGCCGGAACAGCACCGTCTTCCCGTCGAACAACACGTAGCTCGACTTCGCGTTGCCGTCCCGCGGCTGGCCGACGGAGCCCACGTTGATGATCACCTTCTCGTCGTCGAGCGTGTACTCGTTGTCACCGTCCTGGGGGAGCTTGAACAGGCCGCTCTCGGTCATCACCCCGGGCGCGTGGGTGTGGCCGTTGAAGGCCACACGCTCCACGTGCTCGAAGATCCCGTAGATCTTCTCCGGGTTGAGCACGTCGGTGGGGAACAAGTACTCGCGCGTGGGGTCGCGCGGCGAACCGTGCACGTACTGCACGCCCGAGCCGTCGTCCTCCTCGACCGAGATCGGCAGGTCCCCGAGGAACTGCCAGCGCAGGTTGCGCAGCTCCTCGGGCTCGCTCTCGAGGTGGAACTGATCGCGCGTCCAGTCGACGGCGGCCTTGGCCTTGGGGTTGAACCCGACCGCGCCGTACAGCACGGCCTCCTCGTGGTTGCCGAGGATCGTGAACTTGAAGCGGGTGCGCGCGATGTCGACGCAGGGGAGCGGCTGCGGGCCGTAGCCGATCACGTCGCCGAGGCAGACGATCTCGTCCGCCTTGTGCTCCTCGATGTCTTTGATCACCGCGGTGAGGGCCGCGAGGTTCGAGTGAATGTCACTTACGATCGCAGTGACCGGCACGGGCGGCCCCCCCTGGAAACGCGTAACTTATCTTAGCGAGCAGGCCCCGTGAAGCAAAGGAGCGCGCGGGGCGGGGTTTTGCGCGTAAGCCGCGCTCAGGGGAGCGCCCACACGACCTTGCCGATCACCAGGCGCCGCGGGATCGACCCCAGGCGGCGGGAGTCGACCGAGTCGTTGCGGTTGTCGCCCAGGAGGAAGAAGTGGTCGGGCTCGACCCGCACGGGGGCCAGCGCGCCGGTGGTGGTCCCCGGCTTGAGGTAGGGGTCGGCGAGCTCGAACCCGTCGGCGTAGAGGTGGCCGCCCTCGGTGAGCAGCTGCTCGCCGGGGAGGCCGAGGACGCGCTTGACCAGGACCTCGTCGGGGGCGATCGGGTTGTGGAACACGAGCAGGTCGCCGCGGGCCACCTCGCCGAGCGGGCGCAGCACGAGCAGGCGCTGACCGTGGTGGAGGGCGGGCTCCATGGAGGCCCCGTCCACCTGGAACACGGTGAGGAGCAGCGCGTGACACGCGACCAGGGCGGCGGCCGCGCAGCCGAGGACCACGGCCGTCCAGCTCAGCCAGCGCGGCAAGAAAGGGCGCGGGTCGGGGCGCGTCGCGGGGGGCTGGGGCAGGTCGGTCACGAGCAGGGGACGCGCTCCGGGCCCGAGGATAGCGGTGGCGAGGGGCCCGCGACAGGCCGCGCGGGGGTGACAGGGCCGCGCGCGGAGCGCGGTAAGCGTCGGCGAAGGAGATGCGCCGTGACCCGCGTCGTCGACGAGCCCTGCCTGGTCCTGAACCGCCGCTGGCAGCCGGTCGCCTTCCTCTCGGTGGGCGTCGCGATCACCTCGGTGCTGCGCGAGATGGCCTGGGTGCTGCACCCCGACACCTACGAGCTGCTGGAGTGGGAGCCCTGGTGCGAGTTCGCGCCGCACGCCGCCCGGCGGGTCACGACCCCGAGCGGGTCGGTCCCGGCGCCCGAGGTCGTGGTGCTCCGCGAGTACGAGGAGCAGCCGCGGCGGGGCGTGGCCATGTCGCGCAAGAACCTGTTCCGGCGCGACGGCTGGGCCTGCCAGTACTGCGGGGCCCGCCCCCGCGTCGAGGCGCTGACGATCGACCACGTGCTGCCGCGCTCGCGCGGGGGCCCGACGAGCTGGGAGAACTGCGTGGCCGCCTGCGGGCCCTGCAACCGGCGCAAGGCCGACCGCACGCCCGACGAGGCGGGGCTGCGGCTGCGGGTCAAGCCGCGGCGGCCGGCCTGGAAGCCGCTGCTGACCGTGCCCGAGCGCCACTTCCGCGCCGGGTGGGCCCCCTTCGTCGAGGCGGGCGCGGTCGAGGTCGTGCGGTAGGGAGCGGGCGGGGGCGTGCCTCCGCCCGCTGCTCTTCCGGAGGGCGGGCGCGCCGCCTCCGAGGCCGAGGCCTCGTGCTCGTGCTCGTTCGTGCTCGTGCTCGCTCGTGCTCGTGCTCGCTCCTGGCGAGGCGCGGTGCCGTACGCGACAGCCTCTCGGACTCGGACTCGG
>CAZMSZ010000034.1:0-4080 GCA_964569055.1 uncultured Planctomycetota bacterium
TCGGAATCGGAGTCGGAATCGGAGTCGGAGTCGAGGAGCCTCGCACGAGCGACAGCTCCTTGCCGGACTTGGTCCAAGGAGGGATCCTCGCAGCGACAGCTCTTCCTTGGCGGACTTGGCGCCCTTGGCGGTCGTTCATTACCGCCGGGGAGCTGACCTCACGGGCGACAGCTCTTCTTGGCGGTCTCGGGCTCGTCCTCGACGGACCGTAGGCCGCAGCGCCGTACCCGCTGGAGCGGCGCGGCGCGGCTCGCTACGCTCGCGGGATGAGCTCGCACGAGGGGCACCCCCAGGCGGCGCGGCTGCAGGAGCTGCTGCGGCAGGCGGTGGCGCTGGGACGGCTCGACGCCGAGCGGGCCCGGGCGGCCTGGGAGGTGCTCGCGCCGCTGCCGGCGCAGCCGCGGGCTCGGGCGGCGCTCGAGGCGCTCGGGGTTCAGCCCGAGGTGGTGGCGACCCTGCTGGCGCACCTCCCGGCGGGCGGGGCCGCCGCCGACCTGGCGCTGAGCGGGACGGCCAGCGGGGAGCGCCAGCCGACGCACGCCCTGCCGCCCACGCCGCCGGCGGGGTGGGCGACGGGGGCCACGGCGGTCAGCGTGCGCGGCAGCGGGAAGCTGCGCGGGCTGCCCGATCAGGGGCCGCAGCCGGGCGAGCGGGTCGGCCCGTTCACGGTGGTGCGCGTCCTGGGGCGGGGCGGCATGGGGGTGGTGCTGGAGGCCGCCGCGGAGGACGGGCGGCGGGTGGCGCTCAAGCTGATGCTCGAGCTGGCGCAGGAGCGCGCCGCGCGCCGGTTCTCGCGCGAGATGCGCGCCCTCGCCGCGCTCGACCACACCAACGTGGTGCCCTTGGTGGCGAGCTCGCCCGAAGGCGAGGCGCCGCCCTGGCTGGCCATGGAGCTGGTGGAGGGACGCGACCTCGAGGCCCGCCTGGCGGACGGGCTGCCCACGTTCGAGGAGACCGCGCGCCTGATCGAGGGCGTGGCGCGCGGGCTCGCCCACGCCCACCGCCACGGCGTGATCCACCGCGACCTCAAGCCGGCCAACGTGCTGCTGCGCGCCGACGGGACGCCGGTGATCACCGACTTCGGGCTGGCCCGCGAGCTCGACGGCTCGCGGTTCACCCGCACCGGGACGCAGCTCGGCACGCTCCCCTACATGTCGCCCGAGCAGGTGCGCGGCGAGCGCGAGGTGGGTCCGCCGAGCGACGTGTGGGCGCTCGGCGCGCTGCTCTACCGCTGCCTCACCGGGCGCGAGCCGTTCGCGGCCGAGTCGGCGTTCGCGATGACCGAGCAGATCCAGAAGGCCGCCTTCCCTCCGCCGCGGCAGCTCGAGCCCTCGCTCCCGGCCGACCTCGAGGCGACCTGCCTGGCCTGCTTGCGCGCCGACCCGGCGGCCCGCCCGAGCGCGCTCGCGGTGGCGCTCGCGCTGCGCAGCCGGAGCGGCCTCGCCGCGCGCCGCCGGCGGGCCCCGCTGATCGCGGGCGCCGCGGCCGGTCTCGCGCTCGTCCTCGCCGCCCTGCTGCGCTCCTCGAGCGAACCGAGCGAGCCGCCCTCGGCGGCCGCGCCCCCCTCGGCCGTCGTGACCCCGCCCACGCCCGCCGAGCCGGCGCGCGGCGCCCCGTGGCCCGAGCCCCCGCCGCCCTGGGCGCGCCTGTGGGCCCTGGCCGACGACGCCGCCCCCACGCTCGACCCGCCCGGCGCCTGGCGCGACCCCGCGCGGGTGGCGCCGCTCGAGGCGGACCCCACCGGACGCGCCGCGCTCTACCTCGGCGAGGTGGAGCAGCTCCCGGGCGGGCGCCTGCGCGTGCGCTACCGCGACCTCGCGCGCGCGCTGCGGCTCGAGGTCTCCACTCCGGGCGACTTCGTGCTCGAGGAGCCCGGGGCCGGTCCGCCGCGGCGCCTGGACCGCGAGCCCGACGCGTTCGCGCTGCGCGCCGGCAACGACACCACCGGGCTCCAGTTCGCGCTCGGCGAGGCGCGCTGGGAGGGGCTGCGCCTGACGCTGCGCGTCCGCCGGGTCGAGCCGGTGGACAGCGAGAACTTCGCCGTCCGGCTCGGCGCGGGCGACGGCGCGTCGCAGCTCCACTGGTCGGGGCGGAGCCGGGTGCTCGGCACGGCGCGCGTCAAGGTGCCGTTGGCTCTCGACGCCTGGACCAGCCTCGACTTCGCGCCGGGGGCCGCTCCGGGCAAGCGGGTGCGGGCCGGCGGGGTGCCGCTCGAGGCGCTCGACGCGGCGGCCGGCCGCGGCGCGCCGCTGGGGGGCGTGCGCTTCAGCGTGTTCGAGGCGCACGTGGCGCTGGCCGACGTGACGGTCGAAGGAGCGCCGCGCCGGCCCGACCGTCCGGCGCTGGCCTGGGCGCCCGGGGCGGTCGGTCGCAACGCTCGCCTGGCGGCGGCCTTCAGCGCGGGTGGCGCGGCGGGCGCGTCGGGCGGCCCGGTGCTCGCGCTGGGCGACCCCGCGGGCGAGGCCTACCTGCTCGAGCTCGACCCCCTGCGCGGGTTGTGCCTGCGGCGCGGCGAGCGGCTGCTGGCCGTGGCCCCGGTCCCGCGCGTGCAGCAGGAGCGCCCCGGCTGGCTGGCGCTCGAGCGGGAGGGCGAGCTCCTGCGGGGAGAGGTGACCCTGGGCGACGCCCGCTACGAGCTCACGGTCGCCGACCCGCTCCCGCTCACGGCCGCGGCGCTGCGCGCCGGCTACGGCTCGAGCGCGCCCGCGCTCACCTTCGAGGCGGTGGCCGTCCACACGCGTCCGGCCACGGCGGGCGGGGCCACGCTGCCGGCCGATCCGGCCGCGGCGCTCGCGGCGCTCGAGGCGGCCGGGGACGCGCCGCGCACGCGCTGGCGGCGAGGCGCGCTGCGCCTGGCGCGCGCCGCCTCGCCCGACTGGCTGGCGCCCGAGCTGGCCGGGCCGCGGGCCGGGCCGGCGCGGGCGGCGGAGGCCCGGCGCGCGGCGGTAGACCTCGAGGCCGCGGCGGCCGCCCTCGAGGACTCGCCCGCCCGCCGCGACGCCCTGGCGCGCGCCCTGGCCGCCCGGATCGCCGCGGCCGACGGCGAGGCGGCCGAGGCCCGCGCGCGCGAGCTGGTCGCCGACGCGGGGCTGGAGCGGGCCCGCGAGGTCTTCGCCGCGCTCCACTGGCTCGAGGGGCGGCCGGTCGCGCTGGAGCAGCTCGTGAGCGGCGTGTGCTCGGTGCGCGACGTGCCCACCCGCGACGCGGGCATGCGCGCGGCGCTGGTCCTGGTGCCCGAGGAGGAGGCGCGGCTGTGCCGCGAGCGGGCGTCGAACCTGCGGGTCGCGCGACCCCGCCCCGACCCGCGCACCCCCGAGGGGCGCGCCCGGCTGGAGCAGGCGCTGCAGCTCCTGGAGCGCGCCCTCACCCTCGGCGACGACCCGACCGAGGTCCACGGCTACACCGCCGACACGCTGATGGACCTCGGCCGGTTCGAGCAGGCGGCGGTCGCCTGGACGCGCGCCCTCGCCGCCAAGGACCACTGGTGGGGCTACACGCGCCGCGCCCTGTGCCTGGCCCAGCTCCGCCGCTTCCGCGAGGCGCTCCTCTCCGCCCTCGGCGCGCTCCGCTGCGCGCGCACGCGCGGCGACGTGCACGACCTCGTCGCCAAGCTGGCCCAGGCCGCGGCCCAGAGCGGCGCCCCCGGCCTGGCCGCGGTGGCGGCCGTGGCGCTGGGCGAGGAGCTGCCCGAGGGCCCGCGCGCCCAGCTCCGCGCCCAGGCCCGCGAGCTGGCCCGCGTCGCGACCGCCCAGCTCGGCCCCGAGGCCGACCTCGCCCGCTACGCGCAGGTGTGGCTCGGCGAGCCTCTCCCGCCCGAGCACGACCCGGCCGCCGGCCCGCTGGCGCTCCTCGCCCCCGCCCGCGCCGGCGACGCCGCGGCCCGCGCGGCGCTCCGCGAGGCGGTCCGCCTGGACGAGACGGTGCGCCAGCTCGCGCTCCTCGACCGCGAGCTGGCCGAGCAGGTGGCGGGCAGGTGAGCGGTCGCAGCGCGCCGCGATCCGCCCGCGGGTGGGTCCGGCGTGCGCTGCTGCGGGCAACGCTCGCGGGCAGCGCCGGCGCGCTGGTCGCGGCGCTCGTCGG
>CAZMSZ010000034.1:4180-27094 GCA_964569055.1 uncultured Planctomycetota bacterium
CTACCCGCCCCGCGCCGCGTCGATCGCGGCGACCACCTCGGCCGGGGTGTAGCGCTCCTCGCGGCGCTTGCAGGTCATGCGGGCGACGAGCGCGCTCAAGGCGGGGCTCAGCTCGGGGTTGTAGGTGCGCGGGTCGGGCACGTCCTCGAGGATGTGGCGCACCAGGATCGCGCCCTGGGAGCGGCCGGTGAACGGGACGCGGCCGGTCGTGAGGTGGAACAGCGAGATCCCGAGCGAGTAGACGTCGCTGCGCATGTCGAGGTCGTCCTCGCCGCGGGCCTGCTCGGGCGAGATGTAGAACGGCGTGCCGACCGTGGTGCCCGCCATGGTGACGCCGTTCTCCGACTGGTCGAGCAGCTTCACGATCCCAAAGTCGCAGATCTTCGCCACGCCCTCGCCGGTGACCATCACGTTCTCGGGCTTGATGTCGCGGTGCACGATCCCGGCCGCGGCCGCCGGGTCGAGGCCGAGCGCCACCTGGCGCGTGATCTCGAGGGCGCGCGGCTCGGGGAGGCGCCCCTCGCGCTTGAGCACCGCGTCGAGCGTCTCGCCCTCCACGAACTCGAGCGCCAGATAGTAGTACTCCTCGCTCCCGCCGAAGTCGAAGGCCCGCACCACGTGGGGGTGCTCGATCCGCATCAGGGCCATGGCCTCGCGCTTGAACCGCTCGAGGTACTGCGTCTTCTCGGCCAGGCGCAGCGGGAGGATCTTGAGCGCGGTCGAGCGGTCGCTGAACACGTGGCGCGCCTTGTAGACCACGCCCATGGCGCCCTTGCCGAGCTCCTCGATGATCTCGTAGCCGTAGATCGGGCAGCTCTCGGGGTCGACCGCCGGGGCGGCCGGGAGCGAGGCCGAGGCGAGCGGGTCGGCGGGGGCCTCGACCGGCGGCCGCGCGGCGCTCGCCGGCGCGGCGGCGGGCTCGTCGGGCTCGACCGGCGCGGGCTCGGCGGCGCGGCGCGGCGGGTCGATCGCGGGGCGGGCCGCGGCGGCCTCGATCGCCGTCTCGAGCGGGCCCACCTCGATCGCGGGCGCGGTCCGCGGCTCGGCGCGGCTGGCGGCGGCGACCGCGTCGGCGCGGGCCCGCGCCGCGGAGGCGGCGGCGAGCGCCTGGCGCGGGAAGGAGCTCGTCACCACGGGAGGGCGGCGCGTGGCGCGCGCCTCGTCGTGCACGGCGCCCTGGGCGGCCGAGGCGAACACCTCCTCCACCCGGCGGGCCTCCTCGGCGGTGAAGTGCGGCCCGAGCGTGGCGACGAGGTTCTTGAGCGCCTGCACCCGCTCGGCGCGCGCCTCCTCCAGCCGCTCCTCCATACGCGCGCGCAGGTTCGCGGCCTGCCGCGCCGTGAGCAGCCCGAGCTCCACCAGCAGCACGGCCAGCGTCTCCTGGAACGAGCCGGCGCGCACCCGGTTGTAGAGCTCGCGCACGCGCGCGTCGGCCACGACCCGGCTCTGCTGGACCAGGCGGGCCAGCGTCCGCTCGACCTCCACCCGCTCCACGAGCGCCACGTTGCGCCGCCCGCGCTCGAGCGCCTGCGCGCCGCCGGGGCCGGCCAGCGGGCCGCGCGCCAGCGCCTCGGTCAGGCCGATCGTCTGGCCGCTGGCCGCGACCTCGCGCAGCGCCGCCCACATGCCCTGCGGGGTCACCGCGCCCTCGTGTAGCAGGAGCCGGCCCGCGATCACGTCGGCGTAGGTCAGCATTGGGCGTCCCGGGCGCTCTCCGGCCCCGCTGCCCCGCGGGAGCGCCGCGAGTATATCGCCAGGGGCGGGAGATCGCCCCAAGTGCTCGACTCGCCGTCCCTTAGCGCCGAAGGCCGCCCGCGCGCTCCCGTATAATCGACCCCGTGACCCTCCTCGCCGGGACCGTGACCAAGATCGTCGGTAGCGCCACCGCCGTGGCCACCGACGAGGGCACGTTCCAGTGCGACCTGCGCGCGCGCCTGTTCCGCCGCAAGGGCGAGCGGCTCGCCGTCGGGGACGAGGTCGAGGTCCAGCCCGTCGATGGGTCGGGCAGCGCGTGCGAGGCCGAAGCGGCGCGCGAGCAGGCGGGGCCCGAGGGGCCCCGCGGGGTGATCGAGGCGATCGAGCCGCGCCGCACCGCGCTCCGCCGGGTCCGCGACTTCAAGCGCGACCAGGTGGTGTGCGCCAACGTGGACCGCGTGTTCGTGGTGGTCGCGGCGCTCGACCCGCCCTACAAGCGCGCGTTCATCGACCGGCTGATCGTGGCCTGCGAGCGCGACGGGCTCGAGCCGTTCCTGGTGTTCAACAAGGTCGACCTCGCCAGCCCCGAGTACCTCGAGCTGGTCCGCGAGGACGCGGCCGTCTACGAGGCGCTCGGCTA
Organism: uncultured Planctomycetota bacterium; assembly: GCA_964569055.1. Classification (GTDB taxonomy): domain Bacteria; phylum Planctomycetota; class J058; order J058; family J058; genus JAWLGW01. The sequence continues at coordinate 6,516 of CAZMSZ010000034.1, forward strand.
CCCCACGCTGCTCCTGAGCGCCGTCACCGGCGTCGGGCTGGGCGAGCTGACCGAGGCGTTCCGCGGCCGGATCTCGGCGGTGGTCGGCCCCTCGGGCGTGGGCAAGTCGACGCTCCTCAACGCGGTGTGCCCGGGCGTGCAGCTGCGGACCGGCGAGGTGAGCGAGCAGGACGGACGCGGGCGCCACACCACCACCGCCGCCGAGCTGGTCGCGCTCCCCTCGCGCGACGGGTTCGTGGTCGACACCCCCGGGCTGCGCGGGTTCGGCCTGTGGGACCAGGAGCCGCGCGAGATCCTGCAGGGCTTCCGCGAGCTGGCGGCGGTGAGCGGCTGCCGGTTCCGCGACTGCATGCACAGGAGCGAGCCCGACTGCGCGGTGCGGGCCGCCGTCGAGGCGGGCGAGATCGACGAGGAGCGCCACCAGAGCTACCTGCGCCTGGTCGAGGAGGTCGAGGCGAACGCCGGCGCGCGCCAGGCCGCGCGGAGGCGCTGAGTTGCTCAGCCAGCGCACGGTCGAGAGGCGGGTGGAGGAGGCGCTGGCGAGCGATGACCGCTGGAAGGTCATCGTGCGCGGCAACAGCTGGCTCTGCCCCTACTGCCTGCGGATCGGCGCGCGCGAGCTGCGCATGGACGAGCCGATCGAGGAGCGGATCGCGCTGCACTTCGTGCGCGAGTGCACCGGCTGGGCCTACTTCGAGGCGGAGCCGCAGCCGATCGAGCGCCTGCGCCACCGGGCCCGCTTCTTGGTGTTCACCGGGCGCGTGCACCGCTGGTTCCTCGACGACCGCCGCTTCCGCTTCGTCGACGACGCGGCGCGCTGGATCTGCCCCTACTGCGCCGAGGCGAGCGAGGCCGAGGCGCCGGCCCACCCCCTCGACGACCCCGCCGGCTGGGGCGCGGCGCCCGAGGAGAGCCCGTTCCTCGAGGCGGTGGTGGCCCACCTCCTCGCCTGCGAGGCGTTCGCCCGCGGGGAGGACCGGCTGCGCCCGGTGCGCGACCTCGAGGAGGCGCGCGCCCGCAGCGCCGCGCGCCAGCGCCTCGAGCGGCTGCGCCAGCGGTTCGAGCGCGAGCGCTCGTTCCAGCTCGTGGACCAGGAGCGGCGCTGGCTGTGCCCGTTCTGCGGGATCGGCCAGGAGGTGCGCCTCCCCGCCGGCCGCCCCGACGAGGCCACGCTGCAGCAGGCCGCCGCGCACCTCGACCTGTGCAAGGCGTTCAAGGTCCTCGGCGGCCGCCCGCTCCCGGTGGAGGAGCTGCGCGAGCGGGTCGAGGCCGGGGCGCGGGCGCGGCAGCTCGACAAGATCCGCCACAAGGTCTCGCGCCACGCGATCTGGCGGGTCCGCGACCTCGAGGGGCGCTGGTACTGCCCCTACTGCGCCCAGCAGACGGTGGTGGCCTACCCCGAGCGCGCGGCCGACGGCGCGCGCGACCCCGAGCGCGCCTCGCGCTTCTTCGCGGCGGTGCTGCAGCACCTCAAGGGGTGCGAGGACTACCGGCGCCCGCGCGCGCAGGTGCGCGAGCGCGCCGACCTCGCCCGCGCCGTCCACGAGGCCAACCTCGCGATCGACCGCCACCGCCGCGCGCGCGGGCTGCTCCTGCGCGACCCGCTGTACGGCGTCACCGACCCCATGGACGACTGGCTGTGCCCGCATTGCCAGCGCATCCAGAAGCACATCCACCTCGGCAACGACCCCGAGAGCGCGGTGTTCGAGAAGACCGTCGAGCAGGTGGTGCGCCACCTGTGGGGCGAGTGCGAGGCGTTCCGCGACGGCGAGCCCCCGCGCGTCTCGCGCGCCGAGCTGGAGGAGCTGGTGGCGCCCGCGCCCGCCCCGGCCGCGCGCCCGCTCGCCTTGAGCGACTCGGCCGAGGCGCCCTGGCGCCGGCTGAAGGAGGACCTCGAGGCCATGCGCACCCGGGTCGAGCAGGCCCGGCGCCAGGAGAGCTCGCTGCGCGAGGCGCGCAGCAAGCAGCTCCGCCTGCTCCCCGCGCTGCCCGAGCTGCCGGGCTACGAGTTCGGCCGGGTCTACCGCCCCTGCGACGCGGTGGGCGGCGACTTCTACCACCTGTTCGAGGCGGCCCCCGGCCAGTGGGCGTTCGCGATCGGGGACATCTCGGGCCACGGGATCGAGGCCGCGCTGCTGATGGGCCTCGCCAAGAAGCTGCTCGAGGTGCACGGGCGCGGCTGCACCTCGCCGGCCCGCACGCTGTGCCTGGCGAACCGCGACATCTACAGCGACCTCGACGAGCGCACGTTCGTGACGGTGTTCTACGGCCTGCTCGACGTCGAGCGCCGCCGGCTCCGCTTCGCGCGCGCGGGGCACGACCCGCTCCTCCTGTGGGGCGAGCGGCGCGAGCCGCACCTGCACGTGGTCGACTCCAAGGGCATGGCGCTCGGCATGGACGCCGGGCCGGTGTTCGAGCAGACGATCGAGGAGCTCGAGGTGGCGCTCGAGCCCGGCGACCTCGTGCTGCAGGTGACCGACGGGGTGACCGAGGCCATGGACCCCGCCGGCGAGCAGTTCGGGCACGAGCGGCTGCAGGCGCTCCTCGAGGAGCACGGGCGGCACGAGGTCGAGTACGTGCTGTGGCGGATCGAGAAGGCGCTGGCCGCGTTCGCGGGCGGGCGGCCTCCCGCCGACGACGTCACCCTGGTCGGGTTCAAGGTGCTGGCATGAAGCGCTTCGGCGTGCGCGTCTACAAGGACTACTTCAAGTTCGCCAGCTCGCACTTCCTGATCTTCGCGGACGGGAGCCGCGAGGAGCTGCACGGGCACAACTATCACGTGCGCGTGGCGGTGCGGGGCGCCGTGGGCGAGGGCGACATGGTGGTCGACTTCTGCCAGCTCAAGCCGATCGTGCGCCGGTTCTGCGACGCCCTCGACCACCGGCTGCTGCTGCCCGAGGACAACCCGCGCCTCACGCTCGAGCGGCGCGACGAGCAGCTGTGGGTCCGCTTCGCCCGGGTCGACGGCGGCGAGGACCTGTTCGTGTTCCCCGCGCGCGATGTGGTGATCCTCCCGCTCGCGAACACCAGCACCGAGCGGCTGGCCGAGCACCTCTCCGGGCAGATCATCCCCGCGATCGCGGCCGAGCTCGGCGGCGCCGAGCGGCTGGAGTGGCTCGAGGTCGAGGTCGAGGAGGCGCACGGCCAGTGCGGGGTGTGCCGGGTCGACCTCGCGGCGGAGCGCGGCTGAGTGTTCTTCGGGGGGCGCGCGCGCGGCGGCGATCGGCGACGGGTCCAGCGCGGGCTCGCCGCCCAGCAGACCTGGCAGGTCGAGGCCGCCGGGAGCTGGATCTGCCCGTTCTGCGCCGCGCCGGCGGCGGCCGTCCCGCCCGACCGCGCCGAGCTCGAGGAGCGCGTGCTCGAGCACCTCGAGGAGGCTTGCCCCGACTACGCGGGCGGCGAGGGCGCCGAGCGCCCCCTGCTCGAGCTGCGCAAGGTGGCCGCCTACCGCGAGCTGCGGCGCAAGGTGAAGGACCAGCTCATCAAGAACCCCTCCTGGCAGCTGCTCGACCTCGCGCGCCGCTGGTTCTGCCCGTTCTGCGGCGAGGTGACCGAGGTCGGCGTGCCCGCCTCCAAGAAGATGGGCGAGGAGCCGCTGCGCGGGATCATCGCGCACGTCGAGCAGTGCTACGCCTACGACCGCGGGCGCGGGCAGGAGAAGCCGTTCACGCACCTCAAGGCGGTGGTCAAGCACGCCAACCAGTCGCGCAAGCTTGCCGAGAACGTGCGCCGCAAGCTGGAGGGCGACCCGCTGTGGCGGCGCAAGGACCCCTCGAGCCGCTGGATCTGCCCCTACTGCCTGGAGACGCAGGCGCACATCGACCTGTCCACCAACCTGCTCATGTTCGAGAACGCGCCCGGCCTGATCGCCAAGCACCTCGCCGGCGCGTGCAGCGAGTTCCGCGCCGGGGCGGAGCCCAAGCCGCTCGAGGCGCAGCCGCGGGGCGTCGGAGGGGACGGCTCGTCGCTCGGGCCGATCCCCGCCACCGACCCGCGCGGACGGTCGCGGCGCGACGCGGAGCGCGAGGAGGCCGCGCCCGACCTCACCATGCCGCGCCCGCCCCGCGAGACGATGCGCTTTCCGCGCCGCGACGTCGGCGCGAGCGAGACCGGCCCGACCGAGCTCGGGAGCGGGCTGTTGCGGCGCAAGCGCGACGAGGGAGACCGGCGCGGCACCGCGGTGTGGGGGCGCGACGGGCTCCACGCCGAGGACCTCGGCGCGCGCGGCACGGGGCGGGGCACGACCCTGCGCGCGCTCGAGTCGTCGGGCGAGTTCATGCTGATCGACGAGGAGGTGCGGAGCATCACCTCGCAGCCCCGCTCGCCCTCCGAGGAGCGGCGCGCCGCCGAGGCCTGGCGGGCCGAGATCGAGCGCGAGCTGGCGGCCGTGCGCGAGGAGCTGCCCGAGCTCCCCGGCCAGCTCGGCCCGCGCGGGGCGGAGCCGGAGCCGCCCCTCGCCGCGGCCGCGGGCGAGGCGGGGGTCGACCCGGCCGTCCTGCGCGGCCGCGGCTACGAGCTCGGCGCGCTGCAGCTCATGGCCGACCCCCCGCGGGGCGACTTCGCCGAGGCGCTCGACCTCGGCGGCGGCCGGGTGGCGCTGGTCGCGGGCGGGGTGACCGGCGAGGAGCGCGAGGCGCCGCTGATCGCCGCCATGGCGCGCACGCTGCTGCGCGAGCGGGCGGCCCCCGACCGCTGCCCGCGCGAGGTGCTGCGCGAGGTCAACCGCGCCCTGTTCGCCGACCTCGACGGGCGCAGCTTCGTGGCGGTCGGCTACGCGCTGGTCGACCTCGCCAGCGGGCGGGCGCGCCTGGCGCGGGCCGGCCTGGCGGCCCCGCTCCTGCGCCGCGCGCGCGGCGCCCCGCGCCTGCTCCCGCTCGACGTGGAGGGCATGGTGATGGGGATCGACCAGGGGCCGATCTTCGACTCCACCCTCGACGTGCGCCCGCTCGAGCTCGGCCCCGGCGACGTGCTGGTGCTGTTCGGGAACGCCGCCCTCGAGGCCCGCGGCGAGACGCGCGAGGAGTTCGGCCTCGAGCGCGTGCACGGCCTGATCGAGCGCTACGGCGGCCACGAGGTGGAGTACCTCACCGACAAGTTCCGCGAGGCGTTCGAGCAGCACGCCGATCGCCCCGGCGCGCGCACCGCCGAGGCGAGCCTGGTCGCCCTCCGCCGCGGCCTGGGGCCATGAGCGCGGGCCGTCGCCGCAAACCCTGCCTCCACAACGCTTTCGCCCGGCCATCCCCCGTGGATCCGGCTCCATCCGCAAGGGCGAGCGAGCGGGGTGCGTCCTGGGGGGGGTGCCCTGGTTCATCGTACTGGCGGCGGCGGTCCCTGCGCTCGAGCGCGCGCGCGTGAAGCGAGCCACCCGGAGCGAGCTCCTGGGCGACGACGCCGCGCTGGTGCGGCGGAGCCGGGCGGGCGAGGGCAAGGCGTTCGAGCTGCTCGTGGCCCGCTACACCCGCTTCGCGGGCGCGGTCGCCATGGGCGTGGTGGGCGACTATCACGTGGCGCTCGACGTGGTGCAGGAGTCGTTCGTGAAGGTGCTGCGCGGCCTCGACCGGCTCGACGACCCGGCCCGGTTCAAGCCGTGGCTGCGCAACGTCGTGCGCTCCACCGCGCTCGACGCGCTCCGCCGCCGCCGGGTCGCGGGGCGCGGCGGGGAGGCCCTGCCCGGCGACGAGGAGGACGGGGCCGGGCCCCTCCCCGCGCCCGGGCCGCGGCCCGAGGAGCTGCTCGCGCGCGCCGAGCTGCGCGAGCAGGTGCGCGACGAGATCGGCGCGCTGCCCGAGTCGCAGCGCGAGGTCGTGATGCTCAAGTACCTCGACGGAATGTCGTACGACGAGATCGCGGAGGCGACCGGGCTGACGGTCGCCACGATCGAGAGCCGGTTGTTCCGGGCGCGGACCACGCTGCGCAAGCGGCTCGCGGTCCGGTTCGGGGCGGAGGCGTAAGGCAATGAGCGTCCTCATGAGCTGCGACGGCGCGCGCGCGAACCTCTCGCGCTACATCGACGACCGGCTGCCGGCGAGCGAGCTGGCCGCGATCCGCGCGCACCTCGGCGCCTGCGCCGCCTGCCGGGCGGAGCGCGAGGCCCTGGCCCGCGTGGACGACGTGGTGGCGGCCGCGCTGGGCGACCACCCGTTCGGCGACGCCGGGGTCGAGCGCGTGCTCGCCGGGTTGCCGCTGGGCGAGCTGGCCCGGCGGCCCCAGGCCGCGCCGCGGCTGGCCGCGCACCGCGGCGGCCGGGCCGGGATCGGCCTCGCCGTGGCGGCCGCCGGGCTGCTGTTCGCGGTGGGGCTCGGGCTGACCATGGACGACGGCCCCGCGCCGCACCCCGGCCTGCCCGCCGCGCTCGCCCGCGCCGAGGCGGGGGTCATGATCCTGGACGGCCTCACCGGCCAGCCCTCGACCGGCAACGTGGTGCGCGAGGGCGACCGCGTGCTCGCGGTCGCGACCCCGGGGCGGGTCGTGCTCGAGGACGGCACCCGGCTCGAGCTCCACGCCGACACCTCGCTCGACCTCGTCCGCGACCGCGACGGCGGCCTGAGCGCGCACCTCGACCCCGCCGGCGCCGAGGGGAAGGTCTACTGCGAGGTGGCGCGTCGCACCCGCCCGCTGCGGGTCCACGCGCAGGGCCTCGAGGTGGAGGTGCTCGGCACCCGGTTCGTGGTCGAGCAGGTGCGCGACGGCTCGAGCGTGACGGTGATCGAGGGCCGCGTGCGCGCCACCTCCGCCGCCCAGCGCCGGATCCTGACCGCCGGCTTCCGCGCCCTGGCCCCCGCCCGCTCGCGCCGCCTCGAGGTGGCCTCGGTCGAGGCCCCGCGCCGGTTCGCGAGCTGGCACCCGCGCCTGCGCGAGGAGCAGGCGATCCTCGACGCCCAGGCCCGCCCCGCGCCGACGCCAGCGCCGAGCGCCGAGCCCCTCCCGACCCCGCCGGCCGAGCCCGCGCCCACGCCGGCCCCCGAGCCGAGCGACCCGACCACGCCGACCCAGCTCGACGTGCCGATCCAGCCTCCGGTGATCGAGCCAGAGGCCGCGGACGGCGGACGGTAGGGCCGAAGCGCGCCCACCGGTCGCGCCACCGGCGGGCGGAGCGCTCGGCGATCAGCGCGTCTCGGCTTGCCCGGCTTCGGCGCCCGCTGCGTCCGCGGGTGCCCAGCCCAGGTGCAGCTCCCAGACCGGGAACGGCGCCTGGGCCGGGGAGACCGCCTTCCCCTCGACCTCGAGGCTGGTGACCCGCACGCCATCGTGGGTGAACGCGGCTCCCGGGCCCAGGATCCACGTGCTCGCCACGCAGCTCCCTCCGCTGGCCGGCTCGACCTTGCACGTCGGGCTCGAGAAGCCGACGGAGGCGAACCCGTTCTCGTCCTTCGTGGCGGGCAGCGCGGTGTCTGGGATCGGCTCGAAGGCAAAGCTCGCGCTCCCGTCGCGTACGGCATAGAGCGCCGCCCTCGGCCGCGCCTCGTCGAGCTCGAACACGGCCTTGGCGACCTCACCGGCCTCGACGGCGGCCTCCGCATGCGCCTCGTCGAGCTCGAACACGACCTGCACGACCTCACCGGCCCCGACGACGACCGGCGCCATGCGCCGCCACTCCCGCCCGCGATCCGTGATCCAGGCCTCGAGCTGCACGGCTTCGGCGGGACAGAGCTCGATCGCGGCGCCGAGGGAGCGTGGGAGTCGGGCGGGGACGCGCTCCGAGGCGCGCACGTGGATCGTGCCGGGCGCAGGCGCCTCGAAGGGCGGCGCGGCGGGCGGCTCCTCTGCGGGGCAACCGACGAGCCAGGGGATCAACGAGAGGGCGAGCAGGGCGGCAGGCGCACGCATGGGGACCTCGGTCCAGCGCCCGGTGCGCAGCGAATTCTAGCACTTCCAGCGGTGCGCTTCTCGGGCCCGACCCAGCTCGACCTGCCTGCCGCTGCGGCCTCCGGCGGTCGGGGCGACGACGCGTCCGTCACTGGCCGAGCAGGTCGCGCACCTTGCTGAGGAGGGACTTCGGCGCGAACGGCTTCTGGATGAACCCCGCGCCGGGCTGACCCTCGTCGTGGAGGACGACGCCGCTGGTGTACCCGGACGCGTAGAGGACCTTCAGCCCGGGCCGGAGCGGCTGCAGGCGCTCCACCAGCTCCTTCCCGCCCATCTCGGGCATGACCACGTCGGTCACGACCAGGTGGATCGGCCCCTCGTGCGCCTCGCTCGCGCGCAGCGCCTCGAGGCCGTTGGTGGCCCCGATCACGACGTATCCGTTCTCGCGCAGGACGCCCTCGGAGAGCCCGCGCACGAGGTCGTCGTCCTCGACCAGGAGGATCGTCTCCGAGCCTCGCAGGACCGGCAGCTCCGCCGAGCGGGACGTCCGCTCGGCCTCGCGATCGACCCGAGGCAGGTACACCTTGAACGTCGTCCCGCTGCCGAGCTCGGTGTCGACCGACACGGTCCCCTTGGCCGAGCTGGCGATCCCGTACACCGTGGAGAGCCCGAGCCCCGTCCCCTTCCCTGCCGGCTTGGTCGTGAAGAACGGCTCGAACAGGTGCGTGAGCACGTCGTCGGCGATCCCGGTCCCGACGTCGCTCACCGCGAGCATCACGTAGTCCCCTGGCTCGACCGGACGTCGCAAGCCCTTCGCCTCTCCAGCGAGGAGGACGTTGGCCGTCTCGATCGTGATCCGTCCGCCCTGCGGCATGGCGTCGCGCGCGTTCACCGCCAGGTTCAAGATGATCTGCTCGACCTGCCCGGCGTCGGCGAGCACCCGGCCGAGGTCGGGGGCGAGGACGAGCTCGACGGCGAGGTCCTCGCCGATCAGGCGCGTCAGCATCACCTCCATGTCCGCGACGATCGCGTTCACGTCGATGACCCTGCGCTCGACCTGCTGGTGCCGGCTGAACACGAGCAGCTGCTTGGTGAGCGAGGTGGCTCGCTCGCCCGCCTTGCGGATCTGCTCGACCTGACGCCAGCGGGGGTCGTCACGCTCCAGGCCGGCGAGCAGCAGCTCCGAGTAGCCCAGGATCGCGGTGAGGAGGTTGTTGAAGTCGTGGGCCACCCCCCCCGCGAGCCGCCCGACGGCGTCCATCTTCTGGGCCTGCCGGAGCTGCCCCTCCAGCGCGTCGAGCGCGGCCTCGGCGTCGCGGCGCTGGAGGACCGTCGCCACCACGTGCGCGACGGACTGCATGAACGCCGTCTCCTCGGGGGAGTAGCAGCGGGCCTCGGTGGCGAACGCCCCCAGCACGCCGAGCGGCCCCTTCGTCCCGGGGAGCACCACGCACCCCCCGCTCACCACGTCGTCCGGGAGCAGCGGGGGTCGCGCGAAGCGCGCCTCGACGCGGAAGTCCGCCGTGACGACCGGCGCGCCGGCGCGGAGCGCGAAGCCCGGCTGGAAGGCGGCCCCGCTCGGGAAGGACCCGAGGCCGCTCGTGCCCCCCACGCCGGCGACGACCTCGAACGCGCTGGCGTCTTCGACGAGCTCGAGCACGTGGGCGTGCTCCACGCGGAGCGTGCGGGCGACCGCGGCCGCCGCCTCGCCCAGGATCGCCGTGACCTCGCCTGGCCGAGCCAACGCGAGCTGGCCGAGCTGCGCGATGGTCTGCTGCCGCTCGGCCCGCGCCCGCAGGTCCTCCTGCGCCTCGCGGAGGGGGGTGATGTCGCGGGCGGCCGCGTAGCAGTGCCGCTCCCCGGGGGACACCGTCGCGCTCCAGAGGAACGACCGCGCCGAGCCGTCCTTCGCCACGCAGCGGCTCTCGAACGAGACGGGGCGCTCGCCGGGCGCGAGCCCGCGCCACACGGCGCGCGTCGCCTCCCGGTCGTCGGGGTGGACGAAGTCGCTGAACGCCCTGCCGCGGAGCTCGTCGAGGGTGAACCCGAGCGCCTCCTCCCACATGGGGTTGAGCTCGAGGAACCGCCCCTCGAGGTCGAGGACGCACAGCAGCTCGAGCGAGAGCGTGAAGAAGCGCAGCGCTCGCTCCTGCGCGGCGCGGGCCTGCTCGGCGGCGACCCGCAGCGCCTCCTCGGTCGCCCTCCGCTTGGCCAGCGCCTTGGCCGCGTCGAGCTCGCGCTCGACGGCGTGGACGAGGCGCACCAGGCTGTGCTTGAGGAAGAAGTCCCGCGCCCCGGACCGGATCAGCTCGACGGCGGTGTCCTCCCCGCACGCCCCCGAGACCACGATCAGGGGCGTGTCGGGGCTGACCTCGAGCAGGAGCGCCAGCGCCGCAGGCGCGCTGAACCGGGGCAGCGAGTAGTCCGAGAGGACGAGGTCCCAGCGCTCCTCGGTCAGGGCCGCGCGCATCGCCGCCGCGGTCTCGACCCGCGTGCAGGTCACGTCGTAGCCGCCCCGCTGCAGCACCCGGAGGGCGAGGGTTGCGTCGTCGTCGGAGTCCTCGACCATCAGCAGGCGGAGCGGCGTGCCCACGGGGTCACTCCGTCTGAGGCGGCGCTTGGTTGAGGAGCAGCCAGTACATGCCCAGCTGCCGGACGGCCTCGCTGAAGCCGCCGAACTCCACGGGCTTCTGGATGTAGCTGTTCGCGCCCAGGCGATAGCCGTCCGTCAGGTCGCGCTCCTCCTTCGAGGTGGTGAGGATGACCACCGGCAGCAGGCTCGTCCGCTTGTCGGCGCGCAGGCGCCGGAGCACCTCCAGGCCGTCGACCTTGGGCAGCTTCAGGTCGAGCAGCACCACCTGCGGCTGCATGCTCGTGTCGCGCCCCGCGTGCGCGCCCGTGCCGAACAGGTAGTCGAGCGCCTGCACGCCGTCGCGCGCGACCACGACCTCGTTCATGATGTTGTTCTTCTTGAGCGCCCGGAGGGTCAGCGCCTCGTCGTCCGGGTTGTCCTCGACGAGGAGGATGATCTTGTCGTTCACGCGCCCTCCTGCGGTGGGTGATCGTCCAGTGTGAAGAAGAAGGCGGCGCCCTTCCCCTCCTCGGCCTCGGCCCACACTCGCCCGCCGTGCCGGGTGATGATCCGCTGGACCGTGGCCAGCCCGACGCCGTTCCCCTCGAACTCCGTCATGGCGTGGAGCCGCTGGAACGCGCCGAACAGCTTGTGCGCGTGGGCCATGTCGAAGCCGGCCCCGTTGTCGCGGACGCAGAACGCGGGGCGCCCGTCCACGGTCACACGGCTGAGCTCGATCCGCGCCTCGGCGCGCTTGCCGGTGTACTTCCAGGCGTTCCCGAGCAGGTTCTCGAGGGCCACGGTGAGCAGCGCGGTGTCCCCCTGCACCTCGAGCCCGGGCGCGATCGAGACCGCCACGTCGCGCTCCGGCTCGGCCGCCTGCAGGCGCTCGACGATCTTGTCGGCGATCCCGCTCAGGTCGACCGATTGACGCTTGAGGTCCGCCCGCGAGAGCCGCGCGAGCTCGAGCAGCTCGTCGATGAGCCGGCCCATTCGCTGCGCCCCGGCCCGGATCCGACGCAGGTAGTCCTTGCCGGTCTCGTCGAGCTTGTCCTCCTGGTCCTCGAGCAGCGCCTGGCTGAACCCGTCGATCCCGCGGAGCGGCGCCCGCAGGTCGTGGGAGACCGAGTAGGAGAACGCCTCCAGCTCCCGGTTGACCCCCTCCAGGGCCGCGTTGGCCCGGCCGAGGTCGGCGTTGGCGGCGGCCAGCTCGGCGTTCGCGCCGCGGAGCGCGCGCGTCGTGGTGTCGAGCCCGTCCATCGCGGCGTTGAACGTGCGGGCGAGCACCGCGAACTCGTCACGACCGGAGGTCTCCTCGACCCGGACCTGCTCCTCGCCGCTGGCGATCCGCGCCGCGGCCTGCGACAGCGCGTTCACCGAGCGCGTCACCCGATTCCCGAGGAACACGCTCAGGACCGCCGTCGCGGCCAGGGCCACGGCGCCGACGGCGATCATGGCCTTCACCTGCGCCGCCTCCAGCTCCTGGATCGCCCGCGTCGAGATGCGCATCTCGACCCAGCCCACGGTCGTCCCGTGCTGGCCGATGACCGGCGTCATGGACTCGACGAACCCCTGCTCGCGATCCACCACGGCCTCGAACGTCGCCGGCCAGCGCGACGGGATCGGCGGGTGCGGGTCGACCTCCCAGGCATCGCCCACCCGCTGGAACGCGAGGAGCGGCGCCTTGGCCGCCGTGAACAGGCCGGCCTTCAGCACCTGGCTGTCGGCCCCCAGGCCCGTGAGCAGCCCGCGCAGGTCGTCGGTGTCGAGCGCGAGGTCTCCTCCGCCGGCGTCGAGGTCGGCCTGGAGCGAGAGGTCGAACGCCGTCGCGTAGGCGATCAGCTGGCTCCTGCTCTTGCCCCGCTCGTTGAGGCTGTGCTCGATCGCGCCCCGCACGACCAGGATCGAGGCGAGCACGAGCAGGAGCATCAGCATCACCAGCAGCGCGAGCTGCGAGGCCGCCAGGCGGCCGCGGAAGCCGAACGCGATCTTCTCGCTCAACCCTCCTCCTCCTCGCCGAGCAGCGTGGCCCGGCGCACGAGGGCGCTGCGGAACTGGAACCCGCAGGCCGCCGCGGCGGCGCGGTTGAGGTAGATCGCCAGGCGGCGCTCCTCGATGGCGAACCCGAGCGCGAGCCCGTCCTCGACGTTCGCCTTCGAGACGCAGGTGGTGAGGACCTTCTCCGCTCGCGCGACCTTGGCGATCTCCTCGACGTAGCCGTGCAGCCCCTCCGAGACGAAGATCAGGTCGTAGTCGTGCTCCTCGAGGAGACGCGCGAGGTCCTCGGCGCTGGAGTAGAGCTCCGCCGCCACCTTCCCGACGCGATACTTCCCGCCCACGCGACGGGTCGCGCCCCACTCCCGCACGCCGGCGACCAGGTCGTTGCAGAGGGTCCGCGACGAGAGCTCGCCGTCGTGGAGCGCGAGGATCTTCACGCCGTCACGGAACCGCGCGCGGGTCTCGGGCTCGTCCGGCGCCACGTAGCCGACGCACGTGAGCAGGACCCGCGCGCACTCGCGCGCGGGCGGCGGCTCGTCGGTCCAGGCGTGGGTCGGGGCGAGGGCGAGCGCCGCGACGACCAAGGCCATGGGCGTGCGGGCGCGGGAGCGCATGTCAGAAGGCCACCGAGAGGTTCATCAGGAACAGCCCGACTTCCTTGGGCGCGACGGTGGTGTCGAGCACGCCGCCCGTGAACGCCAGCTTGGCGTTGGGCAGGTGCTTGGGGAGGAAGTAGAGCTGGAGGCCCGCGAGGTACATGTAGGACACCTCGCCCTCGTCGCCGAGGTGGCTGTAGTCGAAGGCCACGACCGGCTCGACGTCGACCTCGTATCCGATGACGGGGAGCGGGACCTCGTAGAAGCGATAGGACACGAAGGCGAACCCGCCGCGCTTGTGCAGGTCGTGATTCGGCCTGGCCCGCTCCTGCTCGACCAGCACGGCCTCGCTGCCGATGGTCAGGCCCTTCCAGCGCAGATAGAAGTAGTAGCCGGCCATGTACAGGTTCTGCCGGCTGTCCGGGGTGTAGGCGCCGCCCATGAACGAGAGCCCCGCGTCGATGCGCCAGGCCTTGATCCCGACGCGCCCGCCGTAGGACTTCATGCCGCTGCCGAGGTCGGCGTCGTTCTCCCGCTTCATGGCCAGGATCGGGCCGCCATCGTCGACCACGCCCGGGACGGTCGAGGTGTCGTCCTGCCGCAGCCCGTTCACGACGTAGGCCGCGTAGTCGAGCTCGAGGTCCTCGGAGATCCGGTAGCGCCCCCGCACCTGCACGCCGGTGTCGGCCCACACGACGGGCACGATGTTCACGAACGAGACGAGCAGCAGCCGGCTGATCGGGAACAGGAAGTCCGGGTAGAGGGACTCGTTGTAGCGGCCGAACGGGACCAGGAACTTGCCGACCCGGACCGTGAGCAGGTCGTCGATGTGGATGTCGATCTGGCCGTAGCGCAGGTGGATCGCGCGCGCGTCGACGCCGCTCCGGCTCGTGCCCGTCTCGTAGACGAGCTGCAGCTCGGGGATGATCCGGTCTCGGATGTTCGCGCCCAGCATCACCGCGAACTCGCTCATGAAGAAGCTGTTCTCGAGGGTGAGGAGGCTGCCGCTGGCGCTGCGGGCGTGGGGGTAGTTCCAGGCGGCCAGGAAGCTCTGGGTCGTGTAGGCGTGGATGTAGGGCTCGATCCCGTACTGACCGAGGCGGATGCCGAAGCCGCCGAAGTCGGTGTTGGGGTGCTCCTTGCCGAGCAGCTCGTCGAGGTCGCGGCCCGGCTCGAACAGCGGGTCGTCCGGCAGCAAGCTGGTGCTCCCCGGGGCGGCATCCCCGCCGGCCGGGTCGGCTGATCCAGCCTCGCTTCCCGCGTCGCGATCCGTGTCGGTGTCGACGCCGGCATCGCCTTGGGGGTCCGCTTCGGCCCCCGACTCCGCCTCGCGCTCCGCCTTCCACCGCTCGAGCTCGTCGAGGCGCTCGCGGAGGCGGTCCACCTCCTCTTGCAACGACTCCTCGCTCGCCTCCTGCGCCTGACATACCGGCCCGAGCCCGAGCGCGAGGCCGAGCATGGCGAGGCCGGCGACGACCCGGGTCCGGCGCGGGCGAGTCGCGCCGATCGGCGTGCGAGGGACGGTGTGATCGTTCATGCGTCTCCTCGGGCGAAACGCAGCGTTCCGGAGGCGGTAGGTAGGGAGTGGGGCGAGTGTAGTAGCGTAAGACGTTCGGCCGCAACCACGAAAACGAAAAGCTGCAGCTCGGAGAGCGACTCCTCGGTGCCTTCTTCGAGAGCACCCCGCCCGTCCGAGATCATCTTTCGCCCGGGGGACCGCTCATCGCGCAGCCCGCCCGTCCGGGACCGCCGCGGGTCAGCGCTCGCGCCGCGCCACGACGAAGGCGCGATGTGCGGTCTCGGCGCGCGACCCGTTGACACGCCCCGCCCACCGTGTCCGATGGCTCGGCGGAGGGGAAATGAGCGGGGACTGGCAGACCGCGTTCGGCGGGTTCTGGGAGGAGGCGGCCCTTCGGGTCGAGCTCGCACCCGGCGCGACGCTGAGCCCGCGCGCGCTGGAGCAGGCGCGGACGGCCTGGGGCGAGGACGCGGCCGGCGCCAAGACGCAGCTCGCGCCGACCGCCGTGGCGCCCTCGGGCGCGACGCGCGCGCCGGGGAGCGCGACCGACCCCGCCGACATGGCGGCGGTGCGCGCCCTGCCCGAGCTCGGCATCGCGGCGGGCGGCGATCCCGGCGAGCTCGAGCTGCTCGAGGTGCTCGGGCAGGGCGGCATGGGGGTCGTCCGCCGCGCCCGCCAGCGCTCGCTCGAGCGGGACGTGGCGGTCAAGTCGCTGCGACCGGAGATCCGCGGGCGGGCGACCGTCGACGCGCTGCTGGAAGAGGCACGGCTCGCGGCGCAGCTCGACCACCCCAACGTGCTGCCGGTGCACGCCCTCGGGCGCGACCCCGCCGGGCGCCCGCTGCTGGTGCTCAAGCGGATCGAGGGCGAGACCTGGGGCGCGCTGCTGCGCCGGCCCGACCACCCGTTCTGGAGCGAGACGCGGCGCTGGTCGCGAGACCCGCTGGCGCGCAACCTCGAGATCCTGCGCGAGGTGTGCGACGCGGTGGAGTACGCTCACAGCCGCGGCGTGCTGCACCGCGACCTCAAGCCCGACAACGTGATGGTCGGGAAGTTCGGCGAGGTCTACCTCATGGACTGGGGCCTGGCGGTCCAGGCCGGCGCTGAGCGCTACGCGCCGGGCGGCACGCTGGCCTACATGGCGCCCGAGATGATCGACGGCCGGGCCGACGAGCGCACCGACGTCTACCTGCTGGGCGCGGTCCTGCACGAGGTGCTGACCGGACGACACCGGCACGTGGCGCCCTCGCGCATGGGCCTGCTGGCGGCCGTCGCGCGCTCCGCGCCGGCGAGCTACGAGGCCGACGCGCCGGCCGAGCTGGCCGAGATCGCGAACCGCGCGACCGACGCCGACCCCGCTCGCCGCTACCCCGACGTGGCCGGCTTTCGCCAGGCCCTGGTCGAGGCGCTCGCCCACCGCGGCTCGCTCGAGCTGTGCGAGGCGGCCGCCGCGCGGCTGGCGGAGCTGGAGGCGGAGGCGGTGCGGGAGTCTGCCGACCCGCATCGTGTCGGTCGGCTCGCGGCCGAGGCGCGCTTCGGGTTCGCGCTGGCGCGCCGCGACTGGCCCGAGAACCCGGCTGCGCTCGCCGGGATCCGCCGCTGCCTGGAGCTGCAGGCCGCGTTCGAGGTGAGGCGCGGCAGCCCGCGCGCCGCGGCGCTCCTGCTCGAGGAGCTCCGCGAGCTCGACCCGGCGCGGCCCCCGCCCGAGGCGCTCGCGGCCGAGGTCGCCGCGCGCTGCGCCGAGGCGGAGCGGCGCGAGCTCCTCGTCCGCGAGCTCGACCCGAGCGTGTCCGCGCTGGCGCGCCGACGGCTGTTCCTGGCGGTGACGCTGGTGCTCGGCGGCTTCTTGGTCGCGATCGCGACCGTGGTCGGCGCGGGCCTGTGGCGGCCCACCTACGCCGACCTGATCGGCGGTCCGCTGGTGGGCCTGGCGCTGCTCACGACGGTGTTCGTCGCGCTCCGGCGCACGTTCCTGCGCAACGACTTCAACCGGCGAGTCGTGACGTCGGTCATGCTCGGGATCGCGGGGATCGCGCTCCACCGCCTCGTGTCGGCCAACCTCGGGATCCCCGTGATGCAGATCGTCGTCAACGACCTGGCGCTCGCCGCGCTGGGCGCCGGCGTGGCCGCGACCGCGTTCGGCGTGCGCTGGGTGATCGGCGTCGCCGCGCTGGGCGCCGTCGGCGCGGTGATCGCGTCGCTGCGGCCCGAGCCCCTCGCCGTGATCGCGGGGACGCTGGCCGCGTGCGCGGTCGCGCTGGTGGTCGGTCTGGTGCGGAGCGGCCGCGCCGTCGCCGCGGAGGGCGGCGAGCCGGGCTCGTCGGTCTGAGCTGAGCCTCAGCCCGCCACACCGGGAGCGTCCACCCCGCGCCACCCTTCGACGAACGCGAGCCGGCAGGGCGCGGCGCTGCTGGTGATCGCGCGCCCGTTCGTGGCGCTCGCTTCGCTCGGGATCGACCCCCATCGTGCCGCTGGGGCCAGCGTCGCGTCGAGCGCTCGCCGCGGCGGCAGCGAGCTCACCGCTCACTTCGCCTTGAACTGCGCCGCGCGCAGGCGGGCGCGGTAGTCCTCGGCGAGCGCGACGTAGCGGGCGGCGGACAGGCGGATGTGCTCGATCTCGGCGGTCGTCAGGGCGCGCTTGACCGTGGCGGGGACGCCCGCCACCAGGGTCCCGGGCGGGACCTTGAAGCCGACGCGGACCAGCGCCTGCGCGGCGACGATCGCGTCGGCGCCGACCTCGACGCCGTCGAGGAGGACGGCGCCCATGCCGATCATGACGCGGCTCGCGATCCGGCAGCCGTGGAGCACGGCGCCGTGGCCGACGGTCACCTCGTCGCCGAGCTCGCAGGGGAAGCGCCCGGTGGTGACGTGGACCATGGCGAGGTCCTGGATGTTGGTCCGCTCGCCGATCCGCACCGGCTGCACGTCGCCGCGGACCACCGCGTTGAACCACACGCTCGAGCCCTGCCCGATCCGCACGTCGCCCACGACCTGGCTGCCGGGGGCGAGGTAGACCTGGGGCGGGACGCTCGGCGAGCGGTCCCCGATCTCGTACAGGCCCACCTTGCCTCCTCGCGAGCGCGCGCTGAGCGCCGCGCGGCAGCGCGACGACCGTCGTCCACTTTACGGCTTCTGAGGGCGATCCTATACTTCGCGAGGACGCCCGATGGACGACACCACCTCACTGGCCGATACGCAGCGCGAACAAGACCTGGTCAAGGTCTACCTCAACCAGATGAGCGTGATCCCGCCCATCTCGGTGGAGGAGGAGCGCATCCTCGCCCGGGAGCTGGAGGAGTCCCGCGCCTGGTACCGCGAGCGGATCGTGCGCAACGGCCTGGCGGTGCAGCTCAGCGTCGAGCTGCTGATGAAGATCGTGCGCGGCCAGCTCCCGGTCGACCGCGTGCTCCTGATCGAGGCCAACGACAACGCCAAGAAGGAGCGGATCCGCAAGGACCTCGCCGAGCAGCTCCCGGTGGTGCGCCGCGACCTCGCCGAGCACGAGCGGATCTTCCGGCGCTACCTCGAGCGCGACTGCGGCGAGGAGGAGCGCGCCCACCTGCGGCGCGCGCTGCACCGCAAGCTGAGCGACGCCTGCGGGGTGCTGCTCCCCTACCGCGTGCAGATCTCGCGCCTGACCCCGGTGGTCGAGCGGCTGCGCAAGATCAACCTCAGGATGCGCGCGCTCGCCGAGCGGGTCGAGCAGCTGCGCGGCCGCCGCGGCGACGAGCAGCGCGGCGAGCTCGAGGTGCTGCTCCGCGAGCTGCGCGCGCTGGCCCTGCGGGCCCGGGCCACGCCGGCGGCGCTCGAGTTCTACATGGCGCACGCCGAGCAGGGCAAGGCGCGCTACGAGGACGCCAAGAAGGCGCTCTCCAAGAAGAACCTGCGCCTCGTGGTCAGCATCGCCAAGAAGTTCCGCAACAAGGGGCTCCCGTTCCTGGACCTGATCCAGGAGGGGAACACCGGCCTCATGAAGGCGCTCGACCGCTACCAGGCGAGCCGCGGCAACAAGTTCTCGACCTACGCCACCTGGTGGATCAAGCAGACGATCACCCGCTCGATCGCCTACCAGTCGCGCACGGTGCGGATCCCGATCCACGCCATCAACAACCTCAACCGCCTGATCGAGGAGCGCGAGGACTTCATCAAGCGCAACGGGCGCGACCCGACGCTGGAGGAGATGGCGCGGATCTCCAAGATCGCGGTCAAGGAGGTCAGCCGCCTGCTGGAGCTCCACCGCACCTCGCTCTCGCTCGACCAGCCCTACGGGAGCGGCGAGGAGGGCTACTTCGGCGAGCTGATCGAGGACCAGAAGAGCGAGACCCCGCTCGAGGCCTCGCAGCAGAGCATGCTGCGCGAGAGCATTCAGTCGCTGCTCAAGACGCTGAGCTACCGCGAGCGCGAGGTGCTCAAGCTGCGCTACGGCCTGGGCGATGGCTACACCTACACGCTGGAGGAGGTGGGGGCCATCTTCAAGGTCTCCCGCGAGCGGATCCGCCAGATCGAGGTGGGCGCGCTCCAGAAGCTGCAGCTCCCGCAGCGGCGCAACAAGCTCAAGGGCTTCTGGGAAGAGGTCAAGACGTAGCCCCGGGCCTGCCGCGTGATGCGCGCGCCAGGTCGCGCATCTATACTCCGCAACGGGAGGGGCTCCATGACGATCGGTGTCGGCGCCACGGTTGCGGACGAGTTCCTCCTCGAGGAGGAGCTCGGGCGCGGGCTGCTCGGGCGGACCTTCCGGGCCAAGAGCGCGCGCAAGAAGAGCGCGGTGCTGCTCAAGCACCTCGACCGCGACGAGTACGCCTACCTGCTCAAGACGCGCTACGGCCCCGCGCGGGTGAACCTCGACGCGGTCACGGGCGTGCGCGGCTTTCGCCAGGCGTTCGTGGAGGGCGACCAGGGCTTCGTGTACGTGGGCCCGCAGGCCGAGCGCACCTTGGCCGACCTCATGGCCTCGGGGCGGCTGCGCCCGGGGCAGCTCCGCCAGATCCTGCTCGACGCGGCCAAGGTCCTGGCGGCCGCGCACGCGCGCGGGCACGTGCACGGCTGGCTCAAGCCGGGCGACGTGATCCTGGGCGCGCGCGGGGTGCAGGTCGCCGACTTCGGCCTGGCGGAGGTCGCGCGTCGGCTCGCGCCCGAGGCCTGGCGCGCCTACGCGGAGGCGAACCCGGCCGCCGCGGCGCTGCTCCCGCCCGAGGAGCGCGACGGCAGCGTGGCGCCCACGCCGAGCACCGACACCTACGCGCTGGGCGCCATGCTGCAGCAGGGGCTGGGCGAAGGCGGCATGCCCGACGGCCTGCAGCAGATCGTCGAGAGCGCCACCGGCCCGGCCGCGGGGCGCTACGGCGACGCGGGCGCCTTCGTGCGCGCCCTCGAGCAGGTCGGCCTCACCTCGGAGTCGGGCCGACTCGAGGCGGTCACGCCCGCCGCGCTGGCCGCGGCGGGCGGCCCCGAGGAGCTCGACCTCTCGAGCGGCCCCGAGGAGCTCGAGCTCTCGAGCGCGGCGAGCGAGCTGGCGGCCGAGCGCACCGTGGTCGACCTGGCGCAGGTCAACGAGCCCGAGGAGTTCGACCCGTTCGCCGAGGAGGAGGCGGCCGCGCCGGCGGCGCCTCCCGCGCCGCCTCCTGCGGCCGCCGCGCCTCCGCCGCCGCCGGCCGCGGCTCCGGCCGCCGCCAAGAGCGGCTCGCACGTGGACGACCTCCTCGCCGAGCTCGACCTCGAGCTGGACGGGCGAGTCGGCGGCGGAGCGGCCGCGGACGCGGTCGACCCCGACGAGCTCGGGAGCATCACGGGCGAGATCGTCGTCCCCAAGCTGCCCGCGGTCGGCGGCCCGAGCGCGGACATCCTGGGCGGCGACTTCAGCCTGGAGGCGCGGCGCACGGTGCGGCGCAGCCGCGTCGCCGAGCCGCCGCCGGCGGCCCTCACGCCGCCGCCTCCTCCGCCGCCGCGCCCCACGCCGGCGCCACCGCCCACCCCCGCTCCCGCGGCGGACCGGTTCGGCGGCGCCGACCCCTTCGGCGGCGCCGACCCGTTCGGCGCCCCCGCAGCGGACCCGTTCGCCGCGCCCGCGCCGGCCGGCAAGGCGCCGAGC
>CAZMSZ010000034.1:27194-28041 GCA_964569055.1 uncultured Planctomycetota bacterium
CGCCCCCGCAGCGGACCCGTTCGCCGCGCCCGCGCCGGCCGGCAAGGCGCCGAGCGCGAACGATCCGTTCGGCGGCGGCGGGGACCCCTTCGGCGGCGGCAGCGACCCCTTCGGCGGCGCCAGCGATCCGTTCGGCGGCGCCGGCGATCCGTTCGCCGCGCCCGCGCCGGCCGGCAAGGCGCCGAGCTCGAACGATCCGTTCGGCGGCGGCGGGGACCCGTTCGGCGGGAGCAGCGATCCGTTCGGCGGCGCCGGCGATCCGTTCGGCGGAGCCGGAGATCCGTTCGCGCCGGGGCCCGCGGCCGGCGCGCAGCCCGGCAGCGGCGCCTTTCAGCAGGCTGGTAGCGGCGCGTTCAAGCAGCCCGGCAGCGGCGCGTTCAAGCAGCCCGGCGGCGGTGGCGACGACGCGGAGACGCTGTTCGGCGGCGGCGCCGCCGGACCGGGCGGCTTCGGCGGCGACCCGTTCGGGGGCGCCGGCGATCCGTTCGGGGCTCCCGCCGCGGCGGACCCGTTCGCGGCTCCGAGCGGCTTCGGCGCGCCACCGGGTGGGTTCGCACCACCCGCGAGCAACGACCCGTTCGGTGCGCCCAGCAACGACCCGTTCGGCGCACCGGGCGGGGGTCCAGCCGCAGACCCGTTCGCGTCCGCGCCCAGCGGCGCCGGCGGGGCCGATCCGTTCGCTCCCGCAGGGTTCAACCCGCCCGGCGGCGATCCGTTCGGCGCGCCGGGCGGCTTCGGGGCGCCGGGCGCGTTCGGCGGCGGTAACGACCCCTTCGGCGCTCCCGCGGGCGGCGACCCCTTCGGCGCTCCCGCGGGCGGCGACCCCTTCGGCGCTCCCGCGGGCGGC
>CAZMSZ010000034.1:28141-33648 GCA_964569055.1 uncultured Planctomycetota bacterium
GGGTTCGGCGGCGGCGATCCGTTCGCCGCGCCCTCTGGCGGCGGCTTCGGCGGCGCTGATCCGTTCGCGCCGCCCGCCGGCGGCGGGGGCTTTGGCGGCAACGATCCCTTCGGCGCCCCGCCCGGCGGGGCCGGCGGCTTCGGCGGCAACGATCCCTTCGGCGCGCCCGCCGGCGGCGGCCAAGCCGGCGGTGATCCCTTTGGCTCGCCAGGCGGCGGCTTCGGCGGCGGTGATCCCTTCGGCGCGCCGCCCGGCGGTGGGGGTGATCCCTTCGGCGCTCCACCTCCTGGCGGCGGCGGCTTCGGCGGCGGTAATCCCTTCGGCCCGCCGCCTGGTGGTGCCCCGCCTGGCGGCGGCTTCGGCGGAGGTGATCCCTTCGGCGCGCCGCCCGGCGGTGGGGGCTTTGGGGGTGGCGATCCCTTCGCCCCGCCGGGCGGCGGCTTCGGCGGCAGCGATCCCTTCGGCGCGCCTCCGGGCGGGGGCGGCGGCTTCGGCGGCAACGATCCCTTCGGCGCCCCGCCCGGCGGCGATCCCTTCGGCGGCCCGCCCGGCGGCGGGTTCGGCGGCGGCGACCCCTTCGGGCCACCCCCAGGCGGCGCGCCCCCGGGCGGCGCCCCGTTCGGACCCCCTGGCGGCGGGCCGTTCGGCCCGCCCGGTGGGGCGCCGTTCGGTCCGCCGGGTGGCGGGTTCGGTCCCCCGCCGGGCGGGGGCCCGTTCGGCCCGCCGCCGGGTCCCGGCGGCTTCGGCGCCCCGCCCGGTGGAGCCGATCCCTTCGCCCCAGGCGGTGATCCGTTCGCTCCGGGAGGCGACCCGTTCGCGCCCGGCGGCGACCCGTTCGGCCCGCCCGGCAACAACCCGTTCGGTTGATGTCCGCGCGAGGGCGCTGCGCGGGTGAGGCGTGAGCGAGGCGCTCGCCGTCCCGAGCGAGCGGCTCCCGCGGTGCGCCGTGCACGCGAGCGCCCCGGCGGTCACCACCTGCCGCGGCTGCGCGCTGTTCCTGTGCGGCGAGTGCGGCCCGGGTGAGGCCCCGCGCTGCGCCCGCTGCCGCGGCGCGGACCACCCGATCCCGTGGGAGGACCCGGCGCGCGCGCGCCCGCGCGCGTTCGCGGCCACCGCCCGCGCCGCGCTGCTCGCGACCGACCGGTTCTTCGCCGCCGCGCCCTGGACCGGCGGGCTGCGCGCCCCGCTGAGCTTCGCGGTCGTGGCCGCCACCCTGGCGACCGCCCTGCAGACGGCGCTGCAGCTCGCGCAAGGCGCGCTGCTCGGCCCGCTGCTGCGCGAGCTGTCCACCTCGTTGGCCGCCCGCGCCCAGGCCCCCGCGCTGGCCCGCACGCTGGCGGCGTTGCCGGGCGCGCTCGAGCAGCTGAGCGGCCTGTTGCTCCCGCTGCTCCTGGCGCGCCTGGCGCTGACGCCCCTGTCAGCCGCGCTGGGGCTGCTGGTGCTCGCCGCCCTCTCGCACCCGATCGCGCGCTGGCTTGGCGGGCACGGCAGCTTCGAGGCCACGTTCCGCGTGCTCGCCTACGCGGGCGCGGCGCAGCTCATAGCCGTGATCCCCGGGATCGGCGTGGTGCTCGCGCTCGTGGCCGGTCTGGTGCTCACCACGGTCGGCATGCGCCGCGCGCACGGCCTCTCGGCCGGGCGGGCGCTCGTCGTCGCCGGCTGGTGGATCCCGGTCTCGATCGCCGGCCTCGTGCTGCTGGCCGCGCTCGTCGGGGTCGCGTTCGCGTCCGCGCTCTGAGCGCGCTCAGGCCGCGAGCCGCTCCTCGGCGAGCTCGAGCGTCAGGCGCGAGCCGCGCGGCGCGAAGCGGGCCACCCGGTTGCGGCCCGAGTTCTTGGCGAGGTACAGCGCCTGGTCGGCCCGCTTGAACGCGTCGTCGTGCTCGGTCGGGTCGCCCGCCCAGGCCACCCCGGCCGAGACGGTGACCGGCTGGCCCTCGAGCAGCTCGAGCCCGCGCACCGTCGCGCACAGGCGCTGCGCCACCTTCACCGCGTCCTCGGCCGAGCAGTTGGCGAGGAGCACCGCGAACTCCTCGCCGCCGATCCGGAACACGCGGTCGCCCGAGTTGGTCCGCAGCGAGGCGGCGACCGCGCGCAGCACCACGTCGCCCTTGGAGTGGCCGTAGTGGTCGTTGATCGACTTGAAGTTGTCGATGTCGATCAGGATCAGCGCGTAGGTGTAGAGCTTCTTGCGCCGCCGCTCGAACATGGGCCGGTTGTAGACGTTGGTCAGGGCGTCGCGGGTGAGCGGGTCGTACTCGCGGTCGTAGTACTCGCGGAACGACTGCGCCCCGTTGCGGAGTGCGATCCCGATCGCGCGGAAGAAGCGTCCCGTGCTCGCCTTGCTCATTGCTCGTCTTATCGGCCCGCTCCCCTCGGGTCCTGTAGCGCTAACCAGCGAACCTCCGAGGACTTGACCCCAACGCAGCGCGTCGCGGTCCGCGGCCCGGCGCCCAGACGACACCGCAACGACTTACGCTCGCTCGGGCGCGCTCAGAACCAGCGAGGTCCCTCGGGGACCCCGCCCTCGGGGGTCGGAGCGGGGCTCGGCGCGGGCTCGGGGTCGCCTCCGCCGAAGCGGGCGGTCAGGGTCACCCGCTCGGCGCCGCGCTCCACGACCACGTCCACGGCGCCGCGCGCGGCCGCGACCTCGGCCCGCAGCGCGGCGAGGGTCGTCACGGGCTCGCCGGCGAAGCTCACGATCCGATCCCCGGGCGCGAACCCGGCCGCCTCGGCGACCGAGCCCGCGGTGACCGAGCGGACGAGCAGCCCGCCGCCCGTCTCCTCGAGCGTCAGGCCGAGGCGCGGGCGCGCCGCCTCGCCGCGGCGCCCGCCGAACAGGCGGCCGAGGACGCCCGGCAAGCCCTCGCGGCCCTGCTCACCGCCCGGGCCTCCGAGCATGTCCCGCAGCCGCTCGGCGAAGTCGCCGTCGCCGAACATGACCGTGAGCTGCTCGAGGACGGCCTCGAGCGTCCCGTCGCGGACCTCGCGGAACGCGAGCACGTGCTCGCTCCCGGCGGCCTGCGCCGCGACCCCGTAGGTGAGGCGCGCCACCTTGGCGACCCCCTCCACGTCGACCCGCGCCGCGTCGTCGCTCGGGCGGTGGTAGTCGCGGTGCAGCCCCGTGAACGGGACCAGCACCGGCACCTTGCGCCGGTAGAACGAGGCGTGATCGCTGTTGGGGGTCATGGTCTCGCGCAGGTCGAGCCGGAGCCCGAGCTCGGCGTTCGCCTGCTCCAGCCAGGCCTGCAGCCGGTCGCCGGTCGGCGCGCCGAACACGATCAGCGGGTCGTCCTCCAGCCGGCCGACCATGTCGAGGTTGATCATGAGCGTGACGCGCCCGGCGAACGGCTGCTGCTCCACGAGCGCGGCGCTGCCGAGCAGGCCGCGCTCCTCCCCGTCGAACCACACGAACGCCACGGTCCGGCGCGGCTGGGCGCCGCTCGCCAGGAAGGCGCGCGCCACCTCGAGCACCGCGGCGGTCCCCGAGGCGTTGTCGTCGGCGCCGTTGTGGATCTGGCCGCGCCCGCGCCCGAAGTCGAGCGAGCCCGCCTGGTGCCCCAGGCCGAGGTGGTCGTAGTGCGCCCCGATCACGACCGCCTCGCCCGGCTCGCTGCCCGGCAGCAGCGCGATCACGTTGCGCATGCGCTGGCCCTGCGCCTCGAAGGGCTGGAACCAGCCCTCGGTCCCGCCCGGCGTCAGGCCGAGCGCCGCGCACTGCTCCGCCAGCCAGTCGCCCGCGAGCCGCCCCCCCTCGGCCCCGCTCCCCCGCCCCTGCAGCGCGTCGGAGGCGAGGTGCTCGATGTTCGCCCGCAGCCGGGCCACGTCGATCGCCTCCGCGCCGGGTGCGCCCTCGGCGCGCGCGCGGGCGGGGAGCAGCAACAGGGCGCAGAGCGCGAAGAGCGAGGCGCCGGCGCGCCGGGCGTGATCGGTCATGGGAGGGTGCTCCGGGGTGGGCGCCCGGGCGATCGGGCAGCCGGCACGGTTACGCGGACCCGGCGCGCCCCGTTGGGCCGTGCGGCGCGCGCCCTCGCCTCGCCTTGACACCCAGCGGCCGGACAACTACTTAGAGAGTGGCGGGCGGGGATCCCGCCGCGGAGCCTGCTTGAACGACAACGCGCGGATCGCGCTCACCGTGCCGCGGGCCACTCACTTCCTCGGCATGGTGCGCAAGGTCGTCGCCGCCGCCGCCGAGCGGAGCGGGTTCGGCCCGAGCGACGTCGACATGATCGAGCTCGCGATCGACGAGGCCTGCTCGAACGCCGTGCTGCACGGCGGCCCGGGCTCGCCCGACTCGATCGGGGTCGAGGTGGAGATCACCGAGGGGGCGTTCGTGATGACCCTCGTCGACGGCGGCCCGCCCTACCCGTTCGAGGAGCGCGGCAACTTCGTGCTCGCCGACAAGCTGGCCGAGGACGGCCACGGCGGGCTCGGGATCTACATCATGAAGACCTTCATGGACGAGGTCAGCTACCGCTACACCCCCACCCAGGGGAGCGTGCTGCGCCTCAGCAAGCTACGCGCGCTGGAGGTCGAGGCGTAGCTACCGCAGCGCCCGCAGCGCGCGCAGCGCCTCGAGCGCGCGGCGCTGCTCGGCGTCGGCCTCTGCCTCGAGCAGCAGCAGCCGCGTGACCTCGCCCTCGGCGCGGAGGGCTTCCCGGTCGTCGCGCGGGCTGGAGAGGCCGTGCGGCCGGGCGGCCGCCACGAAGCGCGCGAGGAGCGCCGCCCGCGACTCGGCCTCGCGCCGGACGTCGGTCACGGCGCGCGCCCAGCGCCGCGCCTCGGTCACGAGCTGCTCGGCAGCGCGCAGCGGCGAGGCGGCCCGGCCGCTCGCGGCGCGTCGCCGCGCCTCGGTCAGGTAGGCCTCGACCCGCTCCTCGCGCGCCTCCTCGGCCTCGGCGGCGAGCTCCTCGAGCAGCGCGGCTCGGCGCGCGAGCTCCGCCTCGATCCCCTTGGCGAGCCCGCGCGCTGCCGTGCGCCGCGCCTCCTCGCGCGCCCGCTCGCGCGCCGCCTCGAGCGCCCGCTCCTCCTCGTCGGCCGTGAGCGCGAGCGCCTGCTCGGCGTTGCTCGCGCGGATCGCCTCGACCTCGGCCCGCGCCACGTCGTCGCGGGCGAGCGCCCGCTGGCGCGGGCCCTTCCAGGGCGGGCGGACCGGGTCGGGGGGCTGGGTCGGGATCCCCGCCGGCCGCACCGGCCGCTTCACCTCGGGCGCAGCGACCCGCTCGACCACGTGGCCCTGCGCGGTCTCGCGGCGCTCGACCGCAGGGGCGGCGTCCCGCGCCGCGGGCACCTCGGACGGCTCGCTCGCGCAGGCGGCGAGCGCCGCGACCAGCAGGGCGAGGGCGGCGCGCTTTGGGTGGCGGGCGGCGCGGTCCATGCCCGCCGTTGTACTGGGCCCGGCGGCGCCTGTCATGCCGAATGACCGTCTCGTGACCGCCCGCGGCCCTAGCCCGCACCCGAAGGGCCCGCGCAAGCCGCGCGGAGGCGCAGCTTGCTGCGCCGAGCACGGC
>CAZMSZ010000035.1:0-33426 GCA_964569055.1 uncultured Planctomycetota bacterium
CCAGCGCCTCGTTCAGCGCGAGGAGGAGCTCGGGCCGCGCATCGCCCGAGCGCTGGCCCTGCTCTAGCAGGCCCTCCCCGGCACCGGTTTGCATGGCCGCGTCGATCGTGCACACTCGACACGGCCCCAGCCCCAGGAGCGCGCGCCCATGGACGAGCACGGCACCACCCGACGCGGGTTGCTGCGGGGGGCCCTCGGGGCTGGGGTGGGCCTGGCCCTCGCCCGGCCGGCCTTCGCCGAGCGCAAGGACTACGCCAGCCGGGAAGGGCCCGCCAAGGGCGTGATCCAGATCTTCTTGCCCGGCGGGCTGGCCCACCAGGACAGCTTCGACCCCAAGCCCGACGCGCCGCTCGAGTACCGCGGCGAGACGACCGCGATCCCGACCGCGCTCGACGGGGTGCAGCTCGGCTCGCACCTGGCGCGGACGGCCAAGATCGCCGACCGCCTGTGCATCTGCCGGGCGGTGACGCACAACGAGGCGGCGCACGAGCGCGGCGTCCACAACGTGCTCACGGGCGTCCGGCCGAGCCCCGCGCTGGTGTTCCCCAGCCTGGGCAGCGTGGTCGCCCACGAGCTCGGGTCGCGCGGGGCGCTGCCGCCCTACGTGGCGATCCCGAACCTCCCCAGCACCTACGCCGGTCCCGGCTACTTGAGCGCGGCCTTCGCCCCGTTCGCCCTCGGGAGCGACCCCGCGGCCAAGGACTTCGCCGTGCGCGACCTCGCCCCGCCCAAGGGGGTCGACGCGGCCCGCTTCGCGCGGCGGCGTGAGCTGCTCGACGCCATGGCCAGCGCCTTCCGCGAGGGGCAGCGGGCCGACGCGCTCGAGGCGCTGCGCGCGTTCTACGAGCAGGCCTACGCGCTGGTCGGCTCGCCCGAGGCGCGGGCGGCGTTCGACCTCGAGCAGGAGCCCGCCAAGCTGCGCGACGCCTACGGGCGCCACGCCGCCGGCCAGCGTCTCCTCCTGGCGCGGCGCCTGGTCGAGCACGGGGTGCGCTTCGTCACCGTGTCCTACGGCTCGTGGGACCACCACGACAAGGTGCGCGAGGGGCTCGCGAGGCAGCTCCCGCCCTTCGACCAGGCGTTCGCGGCGCTGATCGGCGACCTCGAGCAGCGCGGCCTGCTCGACCAGACCCTGGTGCTGGTGACCACCGAGTTCGGCCGCACGCCCAAGCTCAACGCGACCGGCGGGCGCGACCACTGGCCGAAGGTGTTCAGCCTGGTCCTGGCGGGCGGCGGCTTCAAGCGCGGCTACGTGCACGGCGCGTCGGACGCGACCGCGGGCGAGCCGCGCGACGGCGCGCTCTCGATCGCCGACTGGGCGACCACGGTCTATCACCAGGTCGGGATCGTGGCCGACAAGGAGCTCATGGCCCCGGGGGGCCGCCCGGTCGAGATCGTCGACGGCGGGCGGGTCGTGCGCGAGCTGCTGGCGTGAGGCGCGCCGCGCTCACGCTCCTCGCCGCGCTCGCCCTGGCGGCGCCGGCCCGGGCCGCCTCGCCGCAGCTCGTGTGGCTCGAGCCGCCCGGCGGCCGTCGCGGCGCCGAGGTCACGCTCCGCCTGCACGGCCGGCGGCTGGCCGACGCCGAGGGCCTCGTGTTCCACCGCCCCGGGCTGACGCTGCTCGGGCTCGAGGTCCCCAAGAAGCAGAAGGGCAGGCTGGTGATCGCGCGGGTCGCGATCGCGGCGGACGCCCCGCTGGGCGAGCACCCCTTCCGGGTGCGCTGCCGGAGCGGGCTCAGCGAGCTGCGCACGTTCAGCGTGGGCGCGCTCCCCGAGCTGGCCGAGGCCGAGCCCAACGGCGACCTCGAGCGCGCGCAGGCGATCCCGCTCGACGTGACGGTCACCGGTCGGGTCACGGCCGAGGACGTGGACCTGTTCTCGTTCGAGGGGAAGAAGGGCGAGCGGGTCGCAGTGGAGGTCGAGGCGCAGCGCCTGGGCGGACCCGTGTTCGACCCGTATCTGGCCTTGCTCGACGGGCGCCGGTTCGAGCTGGCGGTCGCGGACGACGGCGCGTTCGGCGGGACCGACGGCGCGCTGGCGCTGGTCCTCCCCGAGGACGGGCGCTACTTCGTCGAGCTGCGCGAGGCCTCCTACGGCGGCTCGGGGCGCTCCTTCTATCGACTGCACGTGGGGCGCTTCCCGCGCCCGCTGGTGGCGCTCCCCGCGGGAGGCCAGCCCGGCGAGACGATCGCGGTCCGGCTCTTGGGCGAGGTCGCGGGCGCGGACGTCGCGGCGGTGGGCTCGTTCACGTTCCCGCCGCGCGAGGACGAGCTGGTGCCCTGGTTCGTCGAGGGTCCGGGCGGGGTGGCGCCCACGCCGCTGCGGCTGCGCTGCGCGCCGCTGGCCGGGCACCAGGAGGTCGAGCCCAACGGGCGCAAGCGCGCCACGGCGGTCACGATCCCCGGGGCGCTGCACGGCGTGATCGGGAAGCCCCGCGACCGCGACTGGTTCTGGTTCTCGGCCCGCAAGGGCCAGGCGTTCGGGGTGCGGGTGTGGGCGCGCGAGCTCGGCTCGCCCCTCGACGCGGTGGTCAACGTGTACGTGCGGGGGGGCAAGCACGTCGTCGGCAACGACGACGCGGGCGGGCGCCCCGACAGCGCGCTGCGGTTCGTGGCGCCCGCCGACGGGGAGTACGAGCTGCGCGTGCGCGACTTCCTCGACGGCGGCGGCCCGGCCCACGCCTACCGGGTCGAGGTCGCGCCCGAGCGGCCCACCCTGGGGCTGACGCTCCACGCCTTCGGGCGCAACAGCCAGGACCGGCAGGCGCTGGCGGTCCCGCGCGGCAACCGGTTCGCCGCGCTGCTGCGCCTCGAGCGGCGCGCGGCGGGCGGCCCGGTCGAGCTCGCGCTCGGCGCGCTCCCAGCCGGCGTGGCGCCGGTCACCACGCCCGTGTGCCCGGCCGGGGCGACGGTCGTCCCGCTCGTGCTCGAGGCCGCCCCCGACGCGCCGCTCGCCGCGGGGCTCGTCCCCATCACCGCGCGCCACCTCGCCAAGCCGCCGGTCGCGGCCACCCTCCGCCACACCGTGCCGCTCTCGTACGGGGCGCCCAACAACGCCGTCTACCACGAGGTCACCGTCGATCGGCTGGCGGTCGCGGTCAGCGAGCCCGCTCCGTTCGCGCTGCGGCTCGAGCCGCCCGCCGCGCCGCTGGTGCGCGAGGGGTCGGCCAAGCTCGTGGTGGCGGTCGAGCGCGCCTCCGGGTTCGAGGGGACGGTGGAGCTGTGGCTGCTCTACGACCCGCCGGGGGTCGGCTCGCGCAGGCGGGTGGTCGTGAAGAAGGGACAGGACCGCGCCGAGATCGCGCTCGACGCCAACGCCCGCGCGGCCCTCGGCGACTGGCCGCTGGTCGCGATCGGCAAGGCCGACGTCCGCGGCGCGCTGTGGGTCGCGAGCGCGCCGGTCACGCTCGAGGTCGCGGCGCAGCGGCTGCGCGTGGAGCTGACCCGCGCGGCGGCGAGTCAGGGCCAGAGCGCCGCGATCGCGGCCGCGATCGAGGTGCTCGCCCCGTTCGAGGGGGAGGGGCGCGCGCGGCTGGTCGGCCTCCCCGCGCACTGCGCCGCGCCCACCCTGGCGATCACGCGCGAGACGAGCGCCCTCCGGTTCGAGGTGACCGTCGGGGCCGAGGCCAAGCTCGGCAAGCACCGCAACGTCCGCCTCCGGGTCGAGCTGCCGAGCGGGGCGGGCACGATCGTGCACACCCTGGCGCGCACCGAGCTGCGGATCGACCCGCCGCGACCCGCGCCGGCCCAGCCCGCGCCGGCGGCCGCGGCCTCGGCCGAGCCCGCCGCCCCCCCGCCCGCGAGCCGGCTCGAGCAGCTGCGCGCCGCCTACCGCGCTCAGCGTGAGCGCGAGGGCGGCGGCGAGGCGAAGCCCGCGGCGGAAGAGCCGCCGGCCGCTCCCGAAGGAGGCGTCAAGTGAGCCGCTCCCGGCGCCTGTTCGCCGCGTCCGCCGCGCTCGCGACGGCGCTCCTGGCCGCCGCCTCGGCGCTGGCCGACCCCGCCAGCGACGTGGTCAGCGGCCCGGCCGAGGACGCGGTGGCGGCCGACGCGGTGGTCGGCCTGGCCGCGTTCCCGGCCGCGCTCGCGCTGGAGGGCGCGCGCGACCGCGCGAGCGTGGTGGTCCAGGCCACGCTCGCCGACGGCACCACGCGCGACGTGACCGCGCAGGCCGAGCTCACCCTGGCCGACGCCAGCCTCGCCGCGCGCGACGGGCGCTGGTGGGTCGGGAGGGCGGACGGGGAGACCACGCTCACCGTCCGCCTGGGCGAGCACGCGCTCGCGCTGCCCCTGGTGGTCCGCCAGGCCGGCGCGGCGCGGGCGGTCAGCTTCCGCAACGACTGCCTCCCCGTCCTGACGCGGGCCGGCTGCAACACCGGGAGCTGCCACGGCGCCGCGCGCGGCAAGGACGGGTTCCGCCTCTCGCTGTTCGGATACGACCCGGCGGGTGACCACTGGCGGATCACGCGCCAGCAGGCCGGCCGGCGGATCGACCTCGCGGCGCCCGCCCGCAGCCTGCTCCTGCTCAAGGCGACCGGGCAGGTGCGCCACACCGGGGGCGAGCGGTTCGCGCCGGGCGGGCCCGAGGCCGCGCTCCTGACCGAGTGGCTGGCGGCGGGGGCGCCCCAGGACCCGGCCGACCTGCCCGAGCTCACCGGGATCACGCTCGCGCCGCCCGAGTCGACCCTGCTCGCCGGGCGCGGGCGCCAGCAGCTGGTCGTCACGGCGACCTACAGCGACGGCACCGACCGCGACGTGACCGCCCTCGCGGCGCTCCACAGCTCGGACGGCTCGGTGGCGGCGATCGACTCGCAGGGCGCGGCCGTGGCGGGCCAGCGCGGCGAGGCGCTCGTCACCGCCCGCTTCGGCGCGTTCGTGGTCGGGGCCACGGTCCTGGTCGTCCCCGACGACCCCGCCTTCCGCTTCCCCGCGGGCGAGGACGAGCACCCGGTGGACCGCCACGTGGCCGCCAAGCTGCGCCGCCTGCGCCAGCTCCCCGCGCCGGTGATCGACGACGCCGCGTTCTTGCGCCGCGCCACCCTGGACGTGATCGGCCGGCTCCCCGAGCCCGAGGAGGTCGAGGCGTTCCTGGCCGACCCGCGCCCCGACAAGCGGGCGGCGGCGGTCGACGCCTTGCTCGAGCGCAAGGAGTTCGCCGAGCTGTGGACGCTGCTGTGGGCCGACCGGCTGCTGGTGCGGAGCAGCGAGCGGGTCAGCCCCAAGGCGGCCCTGCGCTACGCCGAATGGATCGAGGCCCGGATCGCGGGCGGCGTCCCGCTCGACGCCTTCGTGCGCGAGCTGCTCACCGCGGAGGGCGGCACGTTCGAGCAGCCGGCCACCAACTTCTACCAGGCCGAGCCCGACGGGCTGCGCCTGGCCGAGAACGTGGCGCAGGTGTTCCTCGGGATCCGGCTGCAGTGCGCGCAGTGCCACGACCACCCGTTCGACCGCTGGACGCAGGACGACTACTACGGCTGGGCGGCGTTCTTCAGCCAGGTGGGCCGCAAGCGCGGGGGGGACCCGCGCGAGACGATCGTGTTCGACCGGGGGCGGGGCGAGGTGAAGCACCCGCTCACGGGCAAGAAGGTCGCGCCCAAGCTGCTCGGGGCCGAGGCGCCCAAGACCAAGGGCAAGGACCGCCGCGCGGTGGCGGCCGCCTGGATCACGGCCGCGGACAACCCCTTCTTCGCGCGCAACGTGGCCAACCTGGTGTGGGCGCAGCTCCTGGGCGAGGGGCTGGTGCACGAGCCCGACGACGTGCGGGTCAGCAACCCGCCCTCGCACCCCGCCCTCCTCGACGAGCTCGCCGCCCGGCTGGTGAAGAGCGGGTGGGACGTGAAGGCGCTGATCCGGCTGATCGCGAGCTCGCGCACCTACCAGCGGGCGACGCGCCCCAACGCGACCAACGCCCACGACACCCGCAACCTGGCCCGCGGCCGCGTGCGTCGGCTCCGCGCCGAGGTCCTCCTCGACGCGATCGGGCAGGTGACCGGCGCGCCGATCAAGCTGCCCGGCCTGCCGCTCGGCGCCCGCGCCGTCCAGCTCGCCGACGGGGCGGCCGACGTCTACCCGCTCCGCACCTTCGGCCGCGCCAGCCGCGAGAGCGTGTGCGCCTGCGAGGTCAAGGCCGAGCCCACGCTCTCGCAGGCGCTGCACCTCCTCAACGGCGCCACGGTCCACGAGGCGATCGTGCGCGGCGGGCGGGTGAAGGGGGCCCTGGCCGCGGGGCGCACGCCGGCGGAGGTGCTCGACGAGCTCTACCTGCGCTGCCTGGCGCGGCGGCCGAGCCCCGACGAGCGGGCCAGCCTGCTGGCCCGGCTCGAGGCCGCGCCGAGCCCCCGCGAGGGGCTCGAGGACGTGTTCTGGGCGCTCCTCAACTCGCCCGAGTTCCTGACCAACCACTGAGCCGGGTTGAAAGGAGACCGAGAAGAAGGGGCGCGCTCCGGCAAGGAGATACGGCCGGCGCACCCGTTGCGCCGAGCGCACGCCATGAAGCTCCGCGCCGCGTTCCTGCTCCTGCTCGCCCTCGGCGCCGTGACGCCGCTCACGATCCAGGCCGGGCCCGCGCGCACGGTGCGGGGCGCCACGCTCCGCGCCGCGTCGGACCTGCGCCTGCGGGCGAGGGTGGTGAGCGCCGCCCCCTCCGACCTCGACGGGGACGGGCTGGCGGATCGCGACGACCCCGACGACGACGGCGACGGGCTGAGCGACGCCGAGGAGGCGGCGCTCGGCACCGACCCGCGCCGGGCCGACAGCGACGGGGACGGCTACAGCGACTACCAGGAGCTGGAGGACGCGCGGCTCCGGCGGCCGCCAGCCGATTACCGCACCTCGGGCGCCACCGGCTGCGATCCGCTCGTCCCCGACGTGGTGATCGAGCTCGACCACCTCGGCCCCAAGACGTGGTGGTTCGTCGAGCACTGCGGCCACGAGCCGGGCGGCGAGCCGCTGCGCGACATGATCGAGCGGTTCGAGGAGCGCGGCTGGCGGGTGTTCGTGTGCGTGGACGACGAGATCCCCCACGTCGAGGGCGGCCGCGACCGCGAGCACCTCGAGCGGGCGGACGTGTTCGCGCTGCGCGACCGCTACCGCGACACGCCGGTCTACTACTACTGCTTCTACGCCGACGAGGCGGGCGATCAGCTCGGCCAGACGGGCAACCTCGGGGTGGCCTGGTCGTCGAGCAACAACCTCGTCGTGTTCGAGGGCGTGTGGTACCTCGTCGGCGACCTCGTCGGCATGACCGCCATGCACGAGCTCGGGCACCTGCTGATCGACGGCTACCCCGAGAACCCGGCGGCGGCGCACCTCGTCGCGCAGCCCGAGGTGTGGGACGACGGCGCGCACTGCCCGCAGGACTGCGTGATGAACTACGCCAGCAAGCTGGGCGTGTGGGACGCCCTGGGCCAGTGGTGGGAGTTCGACTACTGCGACGACTGCTGGGGCGCCGTGCGCGGGTTCTACGCCAAGTAGACTCGCGCGCATGAGGGAGCGCACCGCCGCGGTCCTGCTGGCGTTGGTAGCCGCGGTGCTGACGGCCTGGCTCCTGGCGTCGCCGCGCGCGCCGGGCCCGCTCGCCGCGCCCGCGCCGCCGGGCCGCGGCCCGGGCGCTCGCGAGCGAGCCGAGCCGGCCGCGCGCGAGCACGCCGCGCCGGCGACGCCCGCCAGCCCAGCGCCCCGCGCCGGGGCTCCGGCCCGAGCTCGCGGCCATACGGTCGTGGGCCGGGTGCTGCTCGCCTCGGGGGAGCCGGCGCCGGGCGCCGTGGTCGAGGCGACGAGCCGCTCGGGCGAGCGCCAGGTCGAGGTCGCGCTCGACGGCAGCTACCGCCTGGAGGACCTGCCGGCGGGGCCGATCGTGCTCGTGGCGAGGGCGAGCGGGACCCACCGGGCGGCGCTGCGCGAGCGACGCGAGCTCCCCGCGGGCGAGCCGATCACGGTCGCGGTCGACTTCACCTTCCAGCCGGGGACCCCCTGCCGGGGGCGGGTGGTGGACGAGGCCGGTCGCCCCGTCGCGGACGCCGCGGTGGAGGCGCAGGTCGCCGGGCTGTTCGAGCCGCTGACCGCGACCAGCGACGCAGCCGGCGCGTTCGCGCTGGTGTTGCCAGGGGAGGCGGCGCGGTTCTTCGCGCGCGCGCCGGGCCACGCCCAGCCCGCGCCGGTGGAGCGCGCCTACGGCGGGGCGCCCTTCGAGCTGGTGCTCGAGCTCGCTCGAGCGGGCGAGCTGAAGGGAAGGGTGCTCGACCCGCGCGCCAACGGCTTCGCCGGGGTGCGGGTCGAGGCGCTGCCGGTCGCGGGCGGCGCGGCCGTGACCGCCACGACCGACCGCGCGGGCCGGTTTCGCTTCCCGTCGCTGCTGCCGGGGGCGTATCGCTGCCGGGCCGTGGCCACCGGCTACGTGCCCGCCGAGGCGGGGCCGCTCGAGCTGCGGCCGGGAGAGGTGCGCGACCTCGGCGACCTGCGCCTCGCGCGCGGGCGCGAGCTGCGCGGCCGCGTGCTCGACGAGGCGGGCGCGCCGGTCGCGGGCGCGCGCGTGGAGTACGGCCCCGCGGGCGGCGCGCTCGGCGATCACGTGCTGAGTGACGAGCGCGGGACGTTCGTGATCGAGGGGCTCGCGGGCGAGCCGCTCGACGTGCGCGCTCGCGCCGAGGGCTACCGCCCGGCCACGCTGCGAGTCGCGCCCGGCTCGGCGGACGTCGCGCTGGTGCTGGCGCGCCCGTCGCTCCTCACGGGGGTCGTGCTCGACGAGGCGGGCGCGCCGATCGCCGGCGCCTGGCTGGCGGTGCTCGGCGCCGCCCAGCGCACCGGCCGGACCGCCGAGGACGGCAGCTTCGCGCTCCCGAGCGACGACGAGCAGCCCCGCACCGTGCTGGTCCACGCCCCCCGCCACGCCCCCCTGCGCGCTCACCTCACACCAGGCCGCCCCGAGCGGCTCGTGCTCGGCCCGCTCCGCCCCCGATCGACCGCCGGCGCCGCCACGCTTCGCGGCAGGCTCCGACGCGCCGCTGCGCCCGTCGCGGGCGCGCTCGTGCTCGCCGTCCCGCGCGGCGCCGCCTCGCCCGAGGCCGTGCTCGAGGCCGTCAGCGACGCCGAGGGCCGGTTCACGCTCGCGCTCACCCCCGGCGCCTGGGAGCTGGCGGCGATCGAGCTCGCCGGTCCGCGCGAGGAGCTCACCGCCCGCGCGATCGAGGTCCCGGCGGGGGGCGTCGACCTCGAGTGGGAGCTCCCGGATCGCGCCCGCTGAGACGCTGACTCGTGCCCGTGCCCGCGCTCGTGCCCGCGCTCGTGCTCGTGCTCGTGCTCGTGCTCGTGCTCGTGCTCGTGCTCGTGCTCGTGCTCGCTCGAGCGCGACGCGTGGTCGCACGCGTGACAGCGCTTCAAGCGAGGGTCACGCGCACGGAGACGGGCGCGGGCACGGGCACGGGCACCAAGGCTGTTTCTGGGAAAGGGAGACGCTGCAGGCGGAAAGCCCGAAACGGCCCTCGCGCTCGCGCGCGCCTTCGGCCACGATCCCCTACGGGCTTCCGGCAGACGAGACACGGACGCCCCGCCCCGCCCCGGTTTCTTCGCGGCGGATTCGGCCCACTTCCCGCCGCCTGAGTAGAATCCAGGCCTCGAGCGGCCCCGCGTCGCTTCCGTCCCTCAGGACGACCCTTGAGCACGTCCAACACACCGCCCAAGACGCCGCCCTTCGGCATCGAGCGGTCGAGCCCAGCCGCGGGCCCGGCCACGGACGAGGAGTACGCGCCGACCCGCGCGCTCCACGCGTTCGGCCCCTACAAGGTCGTGGGTCAGCTCGGGTTCGGGGGCATGTGTCAGGTGTTCCTCGCCACCGACCCCGGCGGCCGGGAGGTGGCGCTCAAGGTCCTCTCGTTCCCCGAGCGTGGCGGGGTGGACGAGCAGCGCTTCGAGCGCGAGGGCCGCCTGCTGCAGTCGCTCGATCACCCCAACATCGTGGGGATCGTCGGCCAGGGGGTGGACGAGGGCTCGGGGCGGACGTACCTGGCGCTCGAGCTCGTCCCCGGGCGCGACCTGCGCGCGATCCTGGCCGACTGCCCGGGCGGGAAGCTCAGCCCGCCCGACGCCTGCTACGTGCTCGAGAAGATCGCCCGCGCGCTGGCCGCGGTGCACGCGCTCGGGATCATTCACCGCGACGTCAAGCCGGCCAACGTGCTCGTGACCCCCGACGGGCACGTCAAGGTGACCGACTTCGGGATCGCGCTCGCCCAAGGCGGGACGCGGCTCACCCAGCCCCACGAGGTGGTCGGGACGGCGCAGTTCATCGCGCCCGAGGCCCTCGAGACCAACCAGTACACCCCCGCCGCGGACGTGTACGCGCTCGGCTCGCTCGCGTTCCGCGCCCTCTCGGGGCGCGACCTGTTCGAGCACGAGAGCGTCGTCCGCGTGGCGCAGGCCCACGTCGAGGAGGAGCCCCCCTCGCTCCTCGACGTCGAGCCCGACGTCCCCGCCGACCTCGCCGCGCTCGTGAGCAGCATGCTGCGCAAGGAGCCCGAGGAGCGCCCGAGCGCCGCCGAGGTGGCCGCCGCGCTCGAGCAGCACGTGCCCCACACCACGCAGATCGCGCGCATGTGGCGCGACGCCGCCGAGGCGGAGCGGGCGCGCAGCGTGAGCGCGCGGCTCCGCATGCAGCAGGCCTTCGGGGCCCACGCCGTGATCGACAACTACCTGGTCGTGCGCGAGCTCGGGCGCGGCGGCATGGGCGTGGTCTACGAGGCGCGCCACCTCGGCCTGCGCAAGACCGTGGCGCTCAAGGTGCTCCTGTCGGGGGTGTTCGCCACCGACGAGGAGCGCCGGCGGTTCCTCAAGGAGGCCGAGACCGCCGCCAAGCTCGAGCACCCGAACATCGTCAAGATCCTCGACGCCGGCGAGCACGAGGGGACCTCCTTCTTGGCCATGGAGTACGTGGCGGGCTGTTCGCTCGGCCGGCACCTGCGCGCGCACGAGGGAGGCCTCGAGCCGCTGCTCGCGCTGTTCACCCGGATCTGCGACGCGGTCGACCACGCCCACGAGCGCGGGCTCGTGCACCGCGACCTCAAGCCCGAGAACGTGCTCGTCGACGAGGCGGGCGAGCCGCACGTGCTCGACTTCGGGATCGCCAAGCGGATCGACGACGGCGATCGGACGCAGAGCGTGGCGCTCACCGAGGACGGCGCGATCCTCGGCACGCTCAAGTACATGGCGCCCGAGCAGGCCACGGGGCAGGTGCGCGAGGTCGACGCGCGCAGCGACGTCTACGCCCTCGGGGTGATCCTGTACGAGATCCTCACCGGGACCACCCCGTTCACGGGGACGGCGCAGGAGATCCTGGTCCAGATCCCGCGCGACGAGCCGCTCCCGCCCAGCCAGCGCGACGCGCGCGTGCCCTGGGAGCTCGACGCGATCTGCCTCAAGGCGCTGGAGAAGGGCAAGGAGGAGCGCTATCCCAGCGCCGCCGCGCTCGCCGACGACGTGCGCCGCTACCTCGCGCGCGAGCCGATCACCGCGCGGCGCGCCACCGCCGGCTACCGCCTGCGGAAGTGGTTCGGCCGCAACCGCAAGCAGGCCCTGGCGGGCCTGACGACCGCCCTCCTGTTCCTGGGGCTCGCCGGCGCCTGGGGCTACCAGCTCGTGCAGCGCGAGCAGGCGCGGCAGGGCGAGATCCTCGCCACCGCGGTGGAGGGCTGGGAGCGGTTCGCGCGGCGCGACTACGCGCTCGCCGCCAAGTGCTTCGACCGCGCCGCCGGCCAGCTCGAGCCGGGGGACCGGCTGTCCCTCCCGGCCGAAGCCCTCCGTCAAATGCCGCGCGAGCTCCTGCGCGACGCGACCGACGTGGACGAGGTGCTGGCCGTCGAGCGGGGCGCCCTCGAGGGCTGGAGCGCCCTCGCCGAGCGCCGGCGCCAGTCCGAGTTCATGGACGGCTTGCTCGAGGAGGCGCGGCGCGCGCTCGCGGCCAAGCACGTGACCGACGCGCTCGAGCCGCTGCTCAAGGCGGCCCTCGCCAGCCCCGAGCACCCCGAGGTGCAGCGGCTGCGCGACGAGGCGGTCCACGGCCTGTGCGGGCTGGCGCTCGAGCAGCTCGCCAGCGCGCCCGGCGCGCCAGGTGCAGAGGGCCTCGCCGCGCGGGCGCGGCAGCTCGAGGCGGCCGAGAAGACGCTCCGCCGCGCCGAGCAGCTCGACGAGCGCAACGCCCGCCTGGCCGCCGCGTTCGAGGCGCTGGCCAAGGCCAAGGGAGAGCTCGAGGTGGCGCAGGCGCGTCAGCGACGGATCGAGGAGATCCGGCTGCGCGCCATGCAGGCCGAGCGCCACATGCGCGTGACCGTGACGCCGGCGGGCGGGATCCCGGCCGACGGGGAGGCCGTCGCCAAGGTCTCGCTGGTGGTGCGCGACGTGGCCGGGCGCCCGCTCGCCGGCCAGACCGTGCGGTTCCGCGCCTCGCAGCCGGGCGCCACCGTGATCCAGCCGAGCGAGCCGACGGGGCCCGACGGGGTCGCGACCGGCGCCGTCGCCTCGACGGTGGCGGGGATCACGACCTTGACGGTGGTCGTGAACCCCGGGACCGAGGAGGTGGTGCTGATCCAGCAGCCCGCGCTCGAGTTCGTGGCGGGCGCGGTCGATCCGGCGGGCTGTCAGCTCCGCGTGCCGCGCGCCACGCTCCCCGCCGACGGGGTGACCGCCGCGGAGCTGGCGGTCCTGGTGGCCGACGCTCACGGCAACCCGATCGCCGGGCAGCGGGTCGAGCTCGCGGTCAGCGGCGAGGGGAACCTGCTCACCCAGCCGGCGGAGGTGACCCGCGCCGACGGGCTGGCCGTGGGGCGGCTCGCCTCCACCGTGGCCGCGGTCAAGACGGTCACCGCCACCCTCGCGCCGAGCGGCGTGCGCCTCGGCGGCGTGACGGTGACGTTCGCGCCCGGCGCCGCGAGCGGCGAGCGCTCCACGATCGCGGTCGAGCCGGCGACCGGGGTGGTGGCCGACGGGCGCGCGCGCGCGCGCGTGCGCGTGACGGTGCTCGACGCCCAGGGGAACCCGGTGCCCGGTCAGACCGTGCGGCTCGCCGCCAGCAGCGAAGGCGTCGCGCTCGCTCAGCCGAGCGCCCCCACCGGCCCCGACGGCGTGACCGAGGGCAGCTTGGCCTCCACGGTGGCGGGCGTCCACACGCTGACCTGCATCGTCAACCCGGGCTCGGACCAGGTCACGCTCCGCCAGCAGCCCACGATCGCGCTGGCCCCCGGGCCGCTCGAGCCGCGGGCCTGCACGCTGTCGCTCGCCGGCGCGGGCCCGGTGGTGGCCGACGGCGAGCGCACGGCCACGATCCTGGTCCGCCTGCGGGACGCGCTCGACAACCCGATCGCCGGTCGCCGGGTCGAGCTGAAGGTCGAGGGCGAGGCGGTGCGCCTCGTCACGCCCGGCGCGCTGACCGACGCGACGGGGACGGCGCGCGCCACGATCGCCTCGACCGCGGCGGGGGTGAAGCGGGTCACCTGCGCGGTCGACCCCGGCCCCGAAGCGCTCGCCCTCGAGCAGACGCTCGAGGTGCAGTTCGTGGCCGGGCCGGCCAGCGGCGAGCGCTCGCTGCTGACGGTCGCGCCAGCGAGCGGGGTGATCGCGGACGGCCGCTCGCGCGCGCGGGTCGAGGTCGCGCTCGCCGACGCCTACGGCAACCCGGTGCCCGGGCGGCCCGTGAGCCTGCAGGTCAGCGGCAGCGGGAACGCCGTCGTGCAGGAGGCCGCCGCGACCGACGCCGCCGGGCGGCTGGAGGCCACGCTGACCTCGAGCGTGGCCGGGGTGAAGACGATCACCGCGATCGTGGACCCGGGCCCCAACCAGGTGGTGCTCCCGGCCGTCGCGCGGGCCACGTTCGTGCCCGGTCCGCCGGCCCAGGAGGCCTGCACGATCACCGCCCGCCCCGACCGCGCGCTCGCGGCCGACGGGCGGCAGGCGTTCGTGGTGGAGGTCACGCTGCGCGACGCGCTCGGCAACCCGATCCCCGGGCTGCGCGTCGAGCTCCTCGCCGAGGGCGCGGCGGTGCGCCTCGTCCAGCCCCGCGCCCCCACGGGCCCCGACGGGATCACGCGCGGGCAGCTCGCGAGCTCGGCGGCGGGCGTCAAGCAGGTCCAGGCGCAGGTCTACACCGGCGACGGGGTCCGCAAGCTGGCGGCGACGGTGGAGGTGCGATTCGAGTGAGGGGGGGCTACCGCCCCCACAGCAGGCCCCACAGGCCGCCCTTCTTCTTGTCGCTCACCGCCGGCAGGATCTCGTCGAGCGCGGCGACCACGGCCGCAGCGTCGAGGGGGCGGTTGGCCGGGTTCTTGTCGAGCAGCCGCTGCATGAGCTCGTGCAGCGCCTTGGGGAGCGACTTCATGGCCGGCGAGGCCTTCGCCAGCGGGAGCGGCTCCTCCATCATGTGGCAGGCCATGAACCCGTTGGCCGACTCCGACTCGAAGGGGAGGCGGCCGCTGAGGGTCTGGTAGAGCACGCAGCCCATGGAGTAGAGGTCGGTCGAGGGGGTGAGCTTGTCGCCGGCCGCCTGCTCGGGGCTCATGAACTGCGGCGTGCCGGTGGCGCCGCCCTCCACGGTCTTGAACACCATGCCCTCGAACTCGCCGAGGTCGCGAATGATCGCGATCCCGAAGTCCATCAGCTTGGCGCGCTGCCCGTCGCGCGAGATCAGCATGTTGGCGGGCTTCACGTCGCGGTGGATGATCCCGGCGTCGTGCGCGGCGCCGAGGGTCTCGAACACCTGCCGGCAGAGCTGCAGCGCGCGGCGCGGCTCGAGCTGGACCTCGGTCTCGAGGATCTCGGCGAGGTCCTCGCCGTCGAAGAACTCCATGGCGAGGTAGTCGTTCCCCTCGGCGGTCCGCCCCGCGGCGTACACGTCGATCGCCCCGGGGTGCGAGAAGAAGCCGTTGGCGAGGATCTCGCGCTTGAAGCGCCCCTTCGCGTCCTCGGTCGCGTCCGCGTTCAGCACCTTGAGCGCCACGGGGAGGGTCGGGTCGTCCTGGCTGTCGGCGAGAAACACGATCCCCATGGCGCCGGCGCCGATCCGGCCGAGCACCCGGTAGCGGTCGACCCAGCGCCCGACCTTGGGGTCGGAGGTGTCGACCCACTCGGGCACGCCGAACTGAGGCGGCGGCAGCTCGGCCACCTGCTCCACCGCCTGGCGCAGCCGGGCGGTGTCGAGGCCGGAGGACTGCGCGACCCCGTCGGGCGCCATGGGCGGGAGGCGGATCACGCCGCTCAGCGTGACCTCGTTGCCCGTCGGCGCCGCGGGCTGCTGCGCGCGCGAGTCGCGGTACGCCTGCAGCTCCTGCGCCTGCTGGCGGTCGCACGCCACGCGGGCCTGGAAGCGGAGCTGCTGCTCGAGCTCCTGCGCCAGCGCGCCGTCGGAGACCAGGCTGTTACCGAGCGCGCCCGCGTCGCCCTCGGGGCCGATCCGCTCGAGGCACTCCTTGATCTGCGCCGCCGGGAGGCCGCGGTGCGTGAGCAGCTGCGCGTAGGCCTGCACCAGGCGCGTGCGCTTGTGGCGCTGCACGGCCTGGTGCACGAAGCGGGCCTGCTCCTCGGTCACGACCCGATCGGCCACGAGCCGCGCGAGCAGGCTGCGCTGGTCGCCGCGCGTCCCCACGGCGTCGAGGGTCCGCAGCAGCACGTCGCGCGCGGCCGGGAGCTGTCGGTTCAGCAACCGGGCCGCGACCAGGTCGTCGTACGAGCTCACCGCGCCTCCGGGGACGAGAATACGGCACCCGGGAGGGAGACGACAGGGCGCTCCGTCCGGCTGGGTTGTGCGTTTGGTCGTCGTGGTTTACGACCTGCTAGGCCCTCCGTCGGGGGCGTCGTAGCGCGAGGAGCTCGTGATGCCGGCTGGATGGAGGAGGCGGCCCTGGCGCGTCGCGCTGGGCCTGGCGGCGCTGCTGGCGGTGAGCGGCTGCTCGACGCTCGAGCAGCGGGACCGCACCGACGCCGGGTTCGAGCACGCCAAGGCGGGCCTGGCCAAGGAGCGCGCGGGCGACCTCGCGGGGGCCCTCGCCGAGTACGAGGCCGGCGAGCGCGAGCTGCTGGCGGCCTTGACGATCGCCGACGAGAAGGCCGACGCGGTCGCGCAGCGGTTGATCCACATGAAGCTCAACCACGTCCGCATGGGCCGCGGCCGCTGCTTCGAGCCCCCAAACGACGCGGGCGGGCAAGGCGGCGGCTGGACCGCCGCGCGCGAGGCCTACGCCGCCGCGACCGAGGACGCGCTCGCCGGG
Source organism: uncultured Planctomycetota bacterium (assembly GCA_964569055.1). Classification (GTDB taxonomy): domain Bacteria; phylum Planctomycetota; class J058; order J058; family J058; genus JAWLGW01. Next base: position 16,238 of record CAZMSZ010000035.1, read on the forward strand.
CGGTTCCTCAAGCTCGCCAAGGAGGGCTACGTGGCCCAGGCGGGCTGCCTGCGCCCCGACCGCAACCCCGAGGGCTCCTGGCCGCAGGCCGCGGCGCTCTACGCGCGCGCGGCCGAGACGGCGGCCGAGTACCACGACCCGGCCGGTCGCGCGGCCGCGCTGCTCGAGCAGGCCGTGTGCCTGCTCGAGGGCGACCGGGCCCGGCTGGGCGGCAGCGGGGAGGCGCGCGAGCTGGTGGAGGAGGCGAGCGACCTCGGCGACAAGGAGGCGGCCCGCTGGCTCGCCTCGCTGGGCGGCGCGGGGGCCGCGCCGGCGCCGCGGTCGACCTCGCCTGGCGAGGCGGCCACCTGCGCCGCCTGCGCGGCGACGCTCCCGGCGGGCGCCAAGTTCTGCCCCGCTTGCGGCGCCAAAGTCGAGCCCGCAGTGTGCGGCGAGTGCGGCGCGGCCCTGACCCCCAAGGCGAACTTCTGCGCCGCATGTGGGGCCAAGGCCCGCTGACCGCCCCCGCGCCGGCGGACGACGACCCGTTCGCGGCGCTGGCGCTGCTGCAGGCGCGCCTGGCGCGGCGGCTCGACGTGCACCCCGCGCCGGCGCCGCTCCTCGCGGCGGGCGCGCGCCTCCTGGCGCTCGACGTGCAATACGAGGGCGACGTGGCGTTCGCCGCCGGCGCGCTGTGCGCGAGCGACGGGCGCCTGGTGGCCGGCGTGGTCGGTCGGCGCGCGGCGCCGGTGCCCTACCGCTCGGGCCTGTTCTGCTTCCGCGAGGGGCCGCCGCTCGCCGCGCTGATCGCCGCCGCGGCGGCGAGCGGGCTCACCGCCGACCTGCTCCTCGTCGACGGCCACGGCCTGGCGCACCCGCGCCGGTTCGGGGCGGCGTGCTGGCTCGGACTCGCGACGGGGCTGCGGACCGTCGGCTGCGCGAAGCAGGCTCTGATCCGCTCGCGTTGGCCAGCGCCCGGCGCGCGTCAGGCGGCGCCGGTCGAGGTGGACGGCCGCGTGGTCGGCTACACGGTGCGGCGTCACGCCCGGATCAAGCCGGTCTACGCCAGCCCGGGTCACGGCTGCTCGCCCGAGCAGGCGCGCGACCTCGTGCTCGCGTTGCCGGGGGCGCACCGCGTCCCCGACCCGCTGCGAGCTGCCGATCAGGCCGCTCGCCGCGCGGCGCGCGGTGAGGCCCCCGCGCCCGGCTGGCGCGACCTCGGCGAGCTCCCGGAGGGGCCGGCGCCGGCTGAGTGAGGCAGGCGGCTCCTCACGCGCAGTGCGGGCAGCTCGTCCAGGTGTCGGCGAACAGGTGGCCCCGCTCGCAGCGGCGCGTGAGGGCGCCCGCCGGGGCGAACGCGTCGGCGGGGAGGGCGACGAGCCGCTCGGCCTCCCCGCGCGCGCGGACCAGGCCCTTGTGCGCGAGGTAGCAGGCGCCGCCCGCGGCGAGCGCCTGCCAGCCGACGCACATCCAGCCGAAGGCGCCCGAGCCCTCGGCGAGGAGCGCGTAGAGCCCGTGGAGCGGGTTCGCCGCGCGGGGGACCAGCAGGAGCGCGTCGGGGATGTCGATCAGCCCCGCGCCGACGGAGGCGACGCCCGGAACGAACCAGAACGCCATCAACGCGCCGCCCGCGAGGAACGGGGCGAACTTGTGGTCGCGCGTCAGCAGCTGCGCCGCCTGGAAGGTGGCCGCGGCGGCCGCGAACGCGGCGACCACGACCAGGGTCGCGAGCGCGAAGCTGCCCAGCGACACGGGCTCCCCGGGGCTAGCCTGGTCGGTGACCGCGAGCGTGCCGCCGGCGAGGATGGTCCAACCCACCAGCAGGAGCGGGAGCGGGGCGTAGCGCGCCACGTCGAGCCGCTCGTCGGGGAGAGGGAGGTCGTCGGGCTCGCGGCGCGCGAGGCCGCGCACGAGGTCGACCAAGCGCACGGGCGACTCGAGCGCGACCAGGAGCGCAGCGGCGAGGATCAACACCAGGCGCCAGCCCACCGCCTGGCGCACGTCCAGGCCGAGGCCCCAGTGCTGGGGGCCGACCGCGGGCGAGAAGGTGAGCGTCGCGACGCCCACGAGCGCAGCCGCGACCCCGAGCGCGCCGCTCCGCCCGACGAGGCGGGCGGGCTCGCCGGCCAGGCGCCGGGCGAGCCCGAACGCCAGGGCGGCCCCGACCAGCAGCAGGAAGGGCAGCGCGAGCAGCTCGGCCGGGACCTGGTGGCCGAACGCGTACGGCATCTCCTCGGACTTGGTGACGTTGCCCAGCGCGGCCCAGGGGCCGAGCAGCGCGAGCCCGCGCAGGTCAGCGGCGTTGCTCGTGCCGATCCCGCTCGCGGTGAGCAGGAGCACCGCCGTGATCGCGCCCGCCGATCCCGCCGTCTCGGGCTTGGGCGAGCTCATGCCGCCGAGGCCGCCGGCCAGGGTGTAGACGGGCGCGAGCAGGAGCAGGATGAGGTAGGCGCGCAGGGCGTCGAGCGCGTCGAGGTCACCGCCGAGGCTCAGCAGCGCGGTGGGGAGGAGGGTGGCCGTGAACGCGAGCGGGAGCGACAGCGCGCCCACCAGGCTCCCCACGGTCAGCTCCAGGCCGCTCAGCCCGGTGAGCCGGAGCGCGTCGAGCTGCCCGCGCGCGCGGTCGCGAGCGAGCTGTTGGGCCATGCGGGCCGGCGCCCACAGGAGCAGCGCGAAGCCCATGGTGAACCAGGTGAGCATGAACAGCCCGGTCAGGAGGCCGGGCAGGTTGCTGGCGCGTCCGCTCGCCCACCCCATGGCCCCGAGCGCGACCAACCCGTAGAACGCGAGCACGAACAGCGCGGCCACGCTCAGCGCGCGGGTGTCGCGCCGGAGCTGTCGCGCGCTCCAGGTGACCAGCGGGTTCTCGAGGAGCCAGTTCACGCGGCCGCCTCCTCTCCCGGCGGGCCGCCCTTCGGTTCGCCGATCAGCGCGCGCAGCGCGTCGCGCCCGAGCGGCGCCGCGCCCGCCGCACCGGCCACCTTGAGGAACAGGTCCTCCAGGCTCTCGCGCCGCGGGGTCAAGCGGCTGACGCTGACCCCCGCCCCGAGCAGCGTGGCGAGCAGGGCGGCGCGCTCCGGGGCGGTCGAGCGACCCGTGAGGTGGACGGTCAGGAGCCGCGCCTCCTCGCTGGGCGGGCCCAGCTCGACCGCGCGCACGCCGCTGCGGCCCGTGAGCAGCGCGCGCGCGGGCTCCGGGTCGCCGACCACCTCGAGCTCGAGGCGGTCCGCAGGCTCGAGGCGGCACAAGATGTCTTCGATCTTGCCGGAGACGAGCATGCGCCCGCTCTGAATGATCCCGACCGAGTCGCAGAAGTCGGCGAGCTCGCTCAGGATGTGCGAGGAGACGATCACCGTCTTGCCGAGGTCCCGCAGGGCGCGCACGATCTCGCGGAACTCGATCCGCGCCGCGGGGTCGAGCCCGGACGCGGGCTCGTCGAGGAGCAGCAGCGCCGGGTCGTGGACGAGCGTCTTCGCCACGTGGACGCGCTGCCGCCACCCGGTCGAGAGCGCGACGCAGCGGTCCTTCAGCCGCTCGCCTATGCGCGCGAGCTCGACCGCGCGCGCCACGCGCCCGCGACGCGCGCGAGGGGGGACGCGGTAGGCGATCGCGTAGAACTCGAGGTACTCGGCGACCGTGAGCTCGTCCACGAGCGTGAACGGGTCGGGCATGAAGCCCAGCCGGCGCCGGACGTCGGCCGCCCGGTGCTGGGCGTCGAGCCCGTCGATCCAGATCCGTCCGGCGTCCGGTCGGTCCACCGTCGCGAGCATGCGCAGCGTGGTCGACTTGCCCGCCCCGTTGGGGCCGATGAACCCGTAGGCGGAGCCGCGCTCGACCACGAGGTCGATCCCCGCCACGGCAGGCGACGCGCCGAAGGAACGCCACAGGTTACGAGCCACCACCATCGCCATGGGCGGCAGGGTAGCACCGGGGCTTGGTGCGCGCTCCCCGCCTCGGGCTCGAGCTCGGAGCAGCCCGCTGCCGGGCGTCTGGGCGCCGCGGCCCGGCGGAGCTACCCTCGATGGCGGAGGGGCAGCGGGAGGAGGTCCGGATGGACCTGCGCCGGATGCTCGAGAAGTGCCGCCGCGATCAGTGGACGCTCGCGGACATCGACTGGTCCCGGCGGCCGCGCGAGCTGCCGCCGGCCGACGAGCGGGCCGTCGTCCAGTACTTCACGAACATGGCTGGGATCGAGCGGCTGGCGGCGGCGCTGTTCCAGGAGCAGCACGACAAGTCGCGCGATTCGACGTTGCGGGCGATCTTCGCCACGTTCGTCGCCGACGAGGAGCGCCACGCGCTCGTCGCCGAGCGGCTGGCCCGCCACTACGACGTGCGCCGGCTCCGCGCATACCGCATGGACCCGGCGCTCGAGCGGTTCACGCCGCACTTCGTGGCGGCGGTGCGCCACCTCTCGGCCGAGATCGCGAACCTGTACATCACCACCGGCGAGCTGATCCTCGACGTGGCGCTCCTGCGCTCGCTGCACGACTACGTGGACGACGACGTGTGCCGGCAGGCCATGGCGCTGATCAACCGGGACGAGTCGCGCCACATTGCGGTCGACTTCCACATGGTCGAGCACTACGCGTCCGACGGCTATCAGGCCGATGCCGCGGGCGCGCCGCCGCAGCCGCTGGCGCAGCGGCTGCGCGCCTGGTGGGCGCTGGCGAACATGTTCTACTTCGCGGCGCCGTTCTTCCGCGAAGTGTTCTTCCGCCCCATGGATCTGCTCGACCCGACGGGGCGCAGAATCCTGGAGGCGTTCAAGCGGGTGCAGCTCCTGGGCGCTCGCCGTCGCGTGGCCCGGCGGCCGTTCAACGCCTTCGTGCTCCGGCTGCAGGCGCTCCACGAGCACCCGCTGGCCGGGCCGCTCGTCGGGCGCTGGGTCGAGCGTGTGCTCGGCCTCCGCCCCGCCATGCTGCGCACGCTCTACAGCGAGGCCGAGGCGGAGTGGGCGCGCCGCAGCAGCATGGACGAGCTGGCGGAGGCGGCGCTGGCGGCCAAGTACGCCGTGAGCTGACGCCCGTCGGGAGCGTCAGGGGCGCGCCGGTGCTCGCTCGACTCGCGGGGCAACTGTCGCACGTGCGACAGCTCATCGAGCTCATCGAGGGCGACGAACCGGGGCTGCGGCTCAGCACGCCCCTGTCGGGCGTGGGTCGCTGTCGCACCGCTAGCTTGGGGGCGATGGCTGGGCGAAGTGGCCGTCGCACGTGCGACGGACCGCCGAGGTGGACGCTCCTCTCGAGCCCGCGGCCGATACCTCCACGAGCTCTAGGCGGTAGCCATGCGCCCTTCGTGGCGGTGGTTGCGACACCGACCCTCGCCGTACGCGAAACCGTGCGGAATGGGCGCACTGGAAAGCGCTAACAAACAGCGAACATGGCGGGGTATGGTGAGCGCGTTCGAGTGATCCGAGAGGAGCCCGCATGGTTCAAGCAACGCACGATCACGCCGCCGCGCCTGTCGCGCCGCACACGGCAACGGCTGGCACGAGGCTCGCCGCGGCGTCCGCCCTCGACTCGCAGATCCGTGCGCTCCACCAGCGCCGGAACGAGGACCAGGCCCGGCTCGCGCAGCTCCTGCTGGAGCTCGCCAGGAGCCGCGGTTACCTCGCGCTTGGGTTCTCGAGCCTGGAGAACTACGCGTACACACGCCTCTCATGGGGCTGGACCAAGGTCCGCGACCTCCTCAAGCTCATGGAGCGCCTGCCGGAGATGCCGGCCACTCGCGAGGAGTTCATGGCGGGTCGCCTCCCCTGGACCAAGGCGGTCGTGGTCGCGCGCGCTGTCGAGGAGGCGCCCGAGGAGGAGGACCGTTGGCTCGCCGAGGCGCAGCTGAGGAGCGCGGCGGAGCTGCAGCGCCTGCTCGCCGCCGAGCGCGGCGAGCCGGTGCGCCGCCGGGTGACCCTCGAGCTCGACGAGGAGCAGTTCGCGTTGCTGCAGGAGGGATGGCGTGCGCTTCAGAGCGAGGGGCTCGAGCTCGACCGCGGCGCTGCCACCGCCGAACTGGTGCGACGGGCTTTGGTTGGTGGAGGCGGCGGGAACTCGGCGTTCCGGATCCTCCTCAGCCACGACCTCGAGTCTGGCGAGACACGCCAGGCGACGCGGGACGGCGCGGTGCTCCTTTCGCCCGAGCAGGCGGGTCGGGTCGCGTGCGACGCCGAGCTGCAGGTCCCCTCAGGCAAGGTGACACGGACGATCCCGACGCACGTGCGCAACAAGGTTCGGGCGCGCTCTCAGGATCGGTGCGAGGTGCCTGGCTGCGGGAATCGGGTCGGGCTCGAGATCCATCACCTGAGGGGCTGGAAGCGGGGCCACCACCTCAACGACCTCCTGCACCTCTGCTCCGCTCACCACAAGGCGCAGCACGAGGGCTCGCTGCGCGTCGAGGGCTCGCGGCCCACTGGCCTGACGTTCCGGCGCGCCGACGGCGCAGTGCTCGGGACCGTGGGTGGAGCTGCTCAGGGAGCGGCCGGGGAAGTCGAGGTGTCGGCGGCTGGCGCCCCTGCCGAGTCGCGCCCCGAGGCGTCGGTCGAGGTTGGGCCCGAGGAGCCGGTTGCGGCGAGCCTGGTGGGGTCCGCGAGGGCTCCGGAGGGCGGTGTCGCTACGAGGGAGGAGGTCGAGCCCACGGACGCGACTCGCGGGACCCTGCCGTGTGCGGCGGAGGGTGACGAGGGGACCGAGACTGCGGCGCTCGAGCCCGCGACAGCTGCCTTCTGTGAGGGTCCGTTGTCGCACGTGCGACAGCGACCGGCTGACGGTGGACCTCGGTCCAGCGCCGAGGGGGGACGCACCACCGGGCGCGCACCTCGCGAGGAGCAGGGCTCATAGCCGCCTCCACGCTAGAGCTGAGTGCCGACCGCGAGAGCCGAGGAGGAGCCGCCTCCAACCGGGCGGCTACCGCGAGCGCTCGAGCGCCTCGAACCGCGCGAGGTCGGTCACGAAGGCGCGCTGGAGGCGCAGCACGAGGGCGTACAGCTCGGCGCGGACGCTCGGCTGCGGCAGCAGGCGCAGGCTGGCGACGTTGGCCGCGAAGCGGACGAGCGCGCTGTCGGGGACCTCGCCGCGGGCGGCGACCTCGAAGGTCGCCGGACCGGCGACGGGCTGGTCAGCTCGCAAGGTGAGGTTGACGCCGCGACCGCTGTCGCCCGCGCAAGCCACCTCGAAGAAGCCGCGGATCAGCCCCTCGAGGTCGCCCGGGATCGCGAGGTCGATCGCCCAGGCCGGCAGGATCCCGAGCACGCGACCCGACACCGACACCGAGGGTGGGCGGGTGGCGGTCGCGACCACGTCCACGCGCTCACCCTCGGGGCTCGAGGTGCGGGTCACGGTCCAGTCGCTTTGGAGGCCGCGGACGTGGGCGGTCAGGTCCCCGACCTGGGAGCGGAGCTCGGCTTCGCAGCGTAGGCGCCGGGACGCGGCCACCGGCCCAGGCTCGAGGCAAGGCCGGCCGCGCTCGATCGCGACCAGCTCGCCGCCCGCGACGAAGGCGTCGAGCCCCAGGCGGAGCTGTTCGGTGTCGAGGAGCAAGCGGGCCAGCGGGCGGCCCGCGGCGTCACGCCAGGTGAGCTGCGCGTGGAGCACGGGGCCGAGCCCGGCCAGGAACGCGGCCAGCTCGGGATAACGGCCCTCGAGCCGGTCGGGGAGGAGGCGCCCCGAGAGGCGGAGCTGCTGCACCAGGCCGTCGCCGGCGAGGTCGAGCACGAGCACGTCCTCGAGCTGGGCGACCTCGAGCAGCTCGCGCGAGAGGGTGGGGAGCGCCTCCCACAGCACGGCGACCGGCTCGAGGTCCTCGGGCCGCAGGCGCGGGTGGGCCGCCAGCACCGCGGCGCGGGTCTGCGGGCCGGGCCGCGCCGCTTCGGGAGGCGCGATCGCGTTGGGGTCGCCGCTCGCGGCCAGGCGCGCGGCCTCGGCGAGCCCGCCGGCGAGCTGATCCCAGCCGAACGGACCGGCGCCGAGCCCCGCCTCGAGGCCGAGCAGGAACCGCGGCGCGTCGCCGTCCAGATCGAGAGGGCGCACGCTCGCAGTCAGCGCCAGGTCCCCGAGAGTGGTCCCGAGCGGACCCGTGGACGTAACGCGTGCGGTCTCGGTGGGCCCGGGCGGGCCGATCCGGTAGCGCAGCCCCTCGCGCCGGCCGATCAGCCGTAGCTGGCGAGCCGGGCCGGCTTGCTCGGGCAGGAGCTCGTACAGATCCTCGAGCTCGAACTCCTCGAGCGAGGCGCGCAGCTCGCCCAGGAGCTCGGCCGTGCCAGGCTCCACCTCCAGCCCACCGGCGACCGCCCGCACCGTGTCGGCCCCCAGGCGCAGCCGCGCCGCGGCTTGTTCGGTCGTAACGGCACCCGACAGCGCCAGGAACGGGCGCCAGCCACGGCGCCCCACCTCGCGCGGCACGCCGGCCAGAGCGACCAAGGGGAGCAGCAGGGCGGCGAGCAGCAGGGCGGAGCGATGAGTCATGGCGGCCTCGCCGCGTCATGATCGCAAGGTGGAGCGTCCCGGTGGAGGGGCTCGCACGGCTCGAGCGAGCGGAATCCGCCCGACCCGGAACGCAGCTACCCGTAGCGGTCGAGCACCTCCCGCACCTTGTCCACCAGCTCGGCGTCCTCGCAGGTGAACTGCCCGGGGAGCTGCGCCAGCCACGCCTTGCGGTCGGCCGCCAGCGTCGCCTCCTTGCTGAGCTCCTCACCCAAGCGCAGGTCCTTGATCGCGACCTTCCCCTGCGTGACCTCGTCCTCGCCGCCCACGACCACGGCGGTGAAGCCGCGGCGGTCGGCGTACTTGAACTGCTTGCCGACCCCGCCGGTGCCGACGTAGAGCTCGGTCGGGATCCCCGCCTCGCGCAGGCGCTCCGCCCACTGCTGGTAGCGCGCCCGGTAGCGCTTGTCGAGCGTGGTCACGAGCACGGGGCAGCGCCCCTCGCGCGGGGCCACCTTCCCCAGCGCCTTGAGCGCGGCCAGCAGCCGGTCGACCCCGATCGAGGCGCCGGTCGCGGGGACCTGCTGCCCCGTGAACCGGCTGACGAGGTCGTCGTAGCGCCCGCCGCCCGCCACCGAGCCGAAGCTGTGGCGTCCCTCCGCCTCGTCCTCGACCTCGAACGTCAGGACGACCTCCACCACCGGACCCGTGTAGTAGGCGAGCCCGCGCACGATCGAGGCGCTGAACGCGACCCGGTCGGGCCCGACCCCGCGCTCGCTGAGGATCTCGTCGAGCTCGCGCATCTCCGCCAGCCCCGCCGCGCCCGAGGGCGTGTCGCCGACCAGCCCCTCGACGGCCCGCAGGTAGGCGGCGCGATCGTCGCTCGGCGTGGCCAGGAACCCGAGCAGGGGCTCGCTCTGCGCGTCGCTCAGCCCGGCGCCCGCGGTGAAGTCGCCCGAGACCGGGTCCTTGCGCCCGGGTCCCAGCAGCAGCCTGACGCCCTCGGGCCCGAGCTTGTCGAGCTTGTCGAGCGCGCGCAGCACCGCGCCGGCCGCCTCGGGCGGGCAGCTCACCTTCTCCAGCAGCCCGTTGAGCACCTTGCGGTCGTTGACGCGCACCTGATAGTCGCCGCGCGCGATCCCGAGCGCCTCCATGGCCTCGGCGAGCACGCACAACACCTCGGCGTCGGCCAGCATTCCCCCCGCGCCGACGATGTCGATGTCGAGCTGCGTGAACTCGCGGAACCGCCCGGGCTCGGGCTTCTCGAGCCGCCACACGCTGCCCACCTGATAGCGGCGGAACGGCATGCCCAGCTCCTGGAAGTTCTTGGCCACGTAGCGGGAGAACGGCGCGGTCAGGTCGTAGCGCAGCGCCACCCACTCGTCGTCGTCGTACTTGAACGCGAAGATCCCGCCCGCCGGCGTGTCGGCCTCGGGCAGGAACTTGCCGAGCACGTCCACGTACTCGATCGCCGGCGTCTCGAGCGCGGTGAACCCGTAGCGCTCGTAGACCTTGCACACCGTCTCGATCATGCGCCGGCGCAGGGTGAGGTCCTCGGGGCCTTGGTCGCGGAACCCCTTGGGGATCCGCGGGACGGGGCGCTTGACCTTGTTCTTGGCGGCCACGGGGCTCTCTCCTCGGGCGAAGGGGGAGCGGATGGTAGGTCGGCCCGTGAGAGCGCGCAACGTGTGCGACCTGTCGCTGCAGCGGCAGGTCGCGACTTGTCAGCGCGGTCCGCTGAGCGCGAGCAGCACGGCCCCCACGCCGTGACCCACGTTCTCGTCGGCGGATACCGCCCGATACGCCGCGCTCCACAAGGGGTCGGTGCCGGTCGACGTCCCCACGAGCACGGGGTGCCCCTCGCGCCACACGACCTGCTCGCGCAGCGCCGCGCGGGCCCGGGCCAGGCGCTCGACGTCGCCGGGAGTGGGCGTACGCAGGCCCGCCGCGTGGGCTCGCTGGAGCGCGGCCACGAAAAGCGCGCTGGCGCTCGTCTCGAGCGGGTTGGTCGCCTCACGGGGGCCGAGGAGGTCGGTGCGCCACAGCCCGCCCTCGTCCTGCGCCCCGAGGACGGCCGCCGCGAGGCGGTCGAGGGCGGCGCCCAGCGTGGGGTCGAGCGGCAGCCCCAGCGCCCGGCGGGTCTCGAGCGCGTCGACCAGGAACCACGCCGCCCAGCCGTTGCCGCGCGCCCAGAACAGCGGCTCCACCGGCAACCGCACCGCCAGCGGGCCGACCTCGACCTCCGCGTGGCGGAACAGGCCGCTCACCTCGTCCTGCAGCGCCGCCACGGCGGCCCGCCCCAGGCGCAGCGCCTCCTCGGCGGCCCACTCGCCCCCGGGCGTGCGCGCCAGGCGGTGCAAGAACACCCCGTGCATGAACAGCGAGTCGACCCAGGCCTGCGGCGGGAGCAGCCCGCCCCCGAGCAGCCCGGTGTGGCTGAGCGCCCCCCGGCGCGTGCGCGGGGCGTCCTCGCGCACGTAGCGCGCGACGCGGTCGACCGCTGGGTGCAGCGCCCCAGCCACGACCAGCGCGGTCGCGGCGGGCGCCGCGGCGTCGGCCCACAGGGGCTCGCTCAGCGCGGCCGCGCCGTGGGCCTCCACCCACTCGCGCGCGTAGGCCGCGGGCGCGGGGTCGCCGCTCGCGCGTCCATAGGCGAGCAGCCCCTCGAGCGCGACCGCCTCCTCCCACGACCAGCGCAGCCGCGCGGCCGGGTGCGTGCGCATCCACGTGTGCGCCAGGGCCTCCGCCACTTCGAGGTCCGAGAGCGTGGCAGGGTCCCGCCCGGGGAAGGGCGGCGGCGCGGCCAGCTCGGCCGGCCCGAGCCGGTTCTCGGCGTAGCGCGTCCGGTAGCGTCCCTCGGGGTCGACCCCCGCCAGCGCGGTCGCGAGCGCAACCAACAGCGCCGCGCTCACCCACGCCAACCGTGGGCGCGTGGCCCCGCGCGGCGGCAGGAGCGCGCCCACCAGCCCGCCCGCCGCGGCGACCCCCAGCGGCCCCCAGCCCCCGAGCGAGCGGAGCGGGCTCCACAGCCAGGCCAGGCCGGCGAGCTGCGCCAGCGAGAGCGTCGCGCCAAACGCGGCCGCGCGCGGGCGCGACCCGAGCCGCGCGCCGAGCGCCTCCCACAGCGGCTGCTCGAGGAGCGCGAGCAGCGCCAGCGCCGCCGCGAACGCGACGGTCCACGTCGCGACGAACGTGGGCCCGGGCGCGGGCGCTCCGCTCGCGATCCAGGCCGCGCCGGCCAGGGCGCCGCCTCGACCGAGCGCCAGGAGCGGGGCCCGCGCCAGCGCGCGCCGCAGCGGGCGCACCCGTGGGATCGGCGCGTGGGCCCCCGCCGCGGAGAGCGGGTCGGGGCCCGTGTTCACATGCCCTCGCCGACCCGCGTTCCAGCCACGCGATCGTGGCGCAGGCGCAGGCCGGCGTGCCGGACCTCGAGGACCGGGTCGCCCCAGTCCTGCTGCGCGTAAGGGTTGTCGAACCGCGGGAACGCCTGCGCGTGCACGGGCTGGCCGTCGAGCGTGGCCGGCCGCCCCCAGGCCGCCTCGAACCGGCCCAGGCCCGGCGCCTGGTAGCTCACGCTGAGCGGGTCGTCGTGGCTGCCGTTCCCGGCGCCCACCAGCTGCACCGGCGCCTGCTCGATCGCCTGCACGAACGCGTCGAACGTCCCGTCCTCGTCCGCGCAGCCGACCTGACAGATCCACACGTTGCGGTAGCCGCCCGCGCGCAGCTCCTTGTCGGCCCAGGGGCCGCCGATCGTCCACACCGTGGGGCCGGCCGAGAGTAGCGCCACGTAGCCCTCGCCTTTGCGGGCGAAGGTCCACAGGCCCGAGCTGCGCACCTCGTCGAAGGCCGCCTTGGGGAACCAGGCGTGGGTCTCGGGCGAGAAGACGACCCGCTGCAGCAGGCCGGGGTTGTAGAGGATCAGCGCCACGTCCTCGACCTGGGTCACCTGCGGGAGCGAGCTGCTGCCCGTCCAGGTGCCCGGTCCGTCGCGGCCCGCCAGGCCGGGAGCGGTGGTCCACACGCAGGCGTCGAGGTCGAGCGTGGCCTGCCAGGCGTGCTGCTGGAACCCGACCTGCCCGGCGCGATAGTCGATCACGCTCGAGAGCTGCGCCGCCGCGTTGCGGAACGTGTAGGTCCGGGCGGTCGAGAGGACCGAGCCGCGCGAGATCGGGCTGAGCGTGCCGCTGAGCGCCGGGAGGAGCGCCTCGGGCACCGGGCGCAGCGGGCGCATGATGGCGAACGCGGCGTTGTCCCACAGGTCGTAGGCGTCGAGCATGCGGCGGGTGAGCCGGATCGTCTCGGGCGTCATGTAGGCGCCCATGCCCCACCAGAACACGCCGTCCTCGAGGCTGGCGAAGCCGATCCCCTCGGCCGGCGCCTCGGCGAACGAGGTGCTCACGCGCGCCCGGTCGACGAAGCGCTTGCCCTTGTCGACCCCGATCGCCAACAGGACGTGCGGGACGCGGTAGCCCGGCGAGGTCACCAGCGGGGTGGCGGCGGTCGAGGCGCGGTCATGGAACTCGCCGCGGGTCCCGAACAGGACCTCGATCAGGTCGCCCACCGACTGGTTCCGCCCGCTCCACTTGTGCTCCTCGTAGGCGCGGCCGGCGGTGACGCCGAAGCTCCCGCGGTGGGTGAGCCGGGCGAGGTCGAACAAGAGCAGGTCGAGCGCCATGGCGGCGCGCCTCTGCAGCTCGGCGTCCTGCGCGAAGTCGATCAGGTTCAGCAGCGGCGACACGTCGTGCGGGTAGTAGACCGGCGAGTACCACTCGCTGTAGCCGTACCGCAGCCGCGCGTTCAGCCAGCGCAGCAGCCGCGGGCGGGCGTCGGCCATGTGCTCGGCCCCGGTGCGCCCGTCGTTGGTGAACGTCTCGTTCGGCCAGCGCTGCCCGGCGAGGTACTCGCTGGCCGCGAACATGAGCTGATGGTTCTCGGACCAGAAGCACATGGAGTCGCGCCCGGGCTCGTCGAGCCAGTAGCGGAACGCGAGCAGCTCGCGCTTGGCGCGGTCGACCCAGTCGCGGGGCAGGAGCGGGTTCTGCTCGTGCAGGTAGAGGATCCGCAGGAGCGCCGTGGTCTTGAAGTCGGAGGTGTCCTTGCGCGAGGCGATGAAGTCGAGCATGGCGTCGAGCGGCGCCCGGTCGACGGCCAGCCCGAGCTCGAGCCGGCTGAGCTGGCTGTAGTAGCTGCCGCCGGTCGCGCCGTGCGCGAGGTAGTCCTGCCGCCGCTGCTCGTAGGCGGCGACGAGCGCCCCCGCGTCGACCCCGCCCGCGGCCGTGGCGGTCGGGCCGCCGCTGGTGGCGCTCGTGATCGGCGCCGTGGCCGCGCCGCGCCCGCCGCCCGAACCCTGCTCGCAGCCGAGCGCCGCCGCCAGCACCCCCAGCCCGATCGCCCCCAGCCCGATCCGCGCCATGATCCCTCCGCGGACCCGCGTAGAGCAAAGCCGAGGCGCGGCCCGTCTCCGAGGCCCCGGCAGCCACAACTCCCGTCGCTACAAGGGCTCGAGCGTAGACCGCCGCCGCGCGTTTTTCCGCCATTCGCGCGGCAGGCGCACGCGACGTTCGGGAAACCGAAGCTGCTCCGCTCCCCTCGCAGGCGCGCTCACGCCGAGCGGCGGCGCGTCGCTCGCGGGCTACCCCGTCAGGAAGCGGAGCAGGAGCCGGCGCGCGACCTCGGCCGCCGAGCCGCTGAACAGGACGATCAGCCCGAGGATCGGCGCCGCGCAGCACAGCAGGAGCGCCTTGAGGTCGTCGGGCGAGGGCACCAGCACGCGCATCTCGTTCACCACCGCGCAGCTCGTGCCGAGGTCGTTCAGCCCCGAGAAGTCTTCGTGGCCGAGCATGCCGGCGTCGGCCTCCCGGCTCGCCAGCCACCGCGCCTCGAAGCGCGTGAGGTAGCGGCCGAGCAGCGCCGAGTACGCCAGCGCGGCGCGGTGCCTGGCGCTCACCAGGAGCGGGGTGAGCGGCAGGTACGGCGCGAGCGCGAACGTGAGGCTGACCCCCAGCAGCAGCACCAGGTCGTTCGCGAACGCGGCCGGCTCCGCGGCGCGGGCCGCGACCTCGTCGGCCCAGACCGATGCGATCGTGGCCGCCAGCGCGAGCACGAACAACCGCAGCGAGGCCAGCGGGCTGGCCAGGAACGCCAGCCCGCCGGCCCGGTCGGTGTGGGCGGGCTGCACGCGCGGCTCGAGGCGGGCGAGGTGCAGCCCGAACAGGCTCCACGAGGCCCAGCGGAGCAGCCAGCGGCCGAGCACGAACAGGAGCAGCGGCTGCCCAACGAGCACGTACCACCACCAGGCGGGCGCCACCCCGCCCCACACCTCCCTCCCGCCGTGGAGCGTGGGGGCCAGCCAGCGGAGCAGCCAGCCCGGGAGCGTCCCCGCCAGGGCGAGCACGACCGCGCCGTACACGGCCGCGAGCCACAGCAGCTCGGGCCAGCGCGCGTCGCGCCAGCGCGCCAGCCGAGCGAGGAGCGCGCGCAGCCCCGCGCGCTGCGGCTCGCCCAGCAGGCCGCCCTGGGCGAGCTGGCGGGTGGCGGCGGCAGCGCGGCGCTCGAGCGACCCCTCGGCGAGCAGCAGCAGCGGGAGCGCGACCAGCAGCCGCACGTGCGCCTCGCCCCGCAGCGCGAACGGATCCCAGCGGCCGGTGAGGAGCCGCTCGACCAGCGCGGCCGCCCCGATCGGCAGCCAGGCGACGCCGACCAAGAGCAGCGCCAGCGCGCGGCCCCGGCGCGGGTCGTCGGGGCCGAGGCGCAGGCGGGCGGCCAGCCAGAAGGCGGGGCCCCCCCGGGTCAACGAGAGCTGCTCCGCGCCGGCGTCGTCGGGCCTGGGTTCGCTCGCGACTTGGCTCCGCTCCACGTCGGACACGGGCGCAACGCGCGAGCCGGGCGCGCTCGCCAGCGCGCGCGCGACGCGCGGGCCCCGACCCCGGGTCGCCGGCGGCGCAGCGGGCACGCAGCTCCTGAGTGCGTCTCGGGCCCGCCTCGTGCGCCCATTCCGCCAGAGGGGAGGAGCGCATGGTCGGCCTGGAGGACGCTCGACGGGTGATCGCCGCCGCGGAGGCCAAGGCGCGCGAGCTCGGCCAACCCATGAACATCGCGGTCGCCGACGACGGCGGAAACCTCGTGGCCCACGTCCGCATGGACGGGGCCTGGATCGGGAGCATCGACATCTCGATCAACAAGGCCTACACCGCGCGCGCGTTCGACATCACCACCAAGGACCTCGCCGAGCACTCGCAGTCGGGCGGGCAGTTCTTCGGGATCCACGCCTCGAACCGCGGCCGGATCATGATCTTCGCGGGCGGGATCCCGCTCCGCCGCGGCGACGCGGTCGTGGGCGCGATCGGGGTCAGCGGCGGCTCGGGCGAGCAGGACCACGCCGTGGCGGCGGCGGGCGCGGCCGCGCTCTGAGCGAGAGGAGGACCGTCGTGACCAGCAATAATCGAGGAGTCGTGCTCGTGGGGCCCGGCAAGGTGGAGGTGCGCCCGATCGACTACCCGCGCTTCGTCGACCCCGAGGGCCGCGAGATCGCGCACGGGGTGATCGTCAAGGCGATCGCCACGAACATCTGCGGCTCCGACCAGCACATGGTCCGCGGCCGGACCACCGCCCCGCACGGGCTGGTGCTCGGCCACGAGATCACGGGCGAGATCGTCGAGAAGGGGGACGACGTCGAGTTCCTCGAGGTCGGCGACCTCGTCACCGTGCCGTTCAACGTGGCCTGCGGCCGCTGCCGCATGTGCCGCGAGCAGCAGACGGGCGTGTGCCTCAACGTCAACAATGACCGGGCCGGCGGCGCCTACGGCTACGTCGACATGGGCGGCTGGGTGGGGGGACAGGCGGACTACGTGCTCGTCCCCTACGCCGACTTCAACCTGATCAAGTACCCCGACAAGGAGCGCGCGCTCGAGCGGCTCCGCGACCTGACCATGCTGTCGGACATCCTCCCCACCGGCTACCACGGCGCGGTCAGCGCGGGGGTCGCCGTCGGCTCGACGGTGTACGTGGCCGGCGCCGGTCCGGTCGGCCTCGCCGCGGCCGCCTCCGCCCGCCTGCTCGGGGCGGCGGTGGTCCTGATCGGCGACGTGCAGGAACCCCGCCTGAAGCACGCCAAGGACGTGGGGTTCGAGCCGATCGACCTCACGCGCGACGAACCCCTCGAGGAGCTGATCGAAGGCGTGCTCGGGGAGCGCGAGGTCGACGCGGCGATCGACGCCGTGGGCTACGAGGCGCGCGGCCATGGTGAGCAGGCCGCGGTCGAGGCGCCCGCCACAGTGCTCAACTCGCTGATGACGATCGTCCGCCCGGCAGGCGGGATCGGGGTCCCCGGGCTGTACGTGACCGAGGACCCGGGCGCGGCGGACAAGAAGGCGCGCCAGGGCAGCCTCAGCCTGCGGCTCGGGCTGGGGTGGGCCAAGTCGCACCGGATCTTCACCGGGCAGACCCCCGTGCTCCGCTACATGCGACCGCTCATGCAGGCGATCCTGCACGACCGCATCCCGATCGCGCAGATCGTCAACGCCAAGGTCGTCCCCCTCGAGCGCGCCCCCGAGGCGTATCAAGCGTTCGACGCGGGCGAGGCGAGCAAGTACGTCCTCGACCCCCACGGCCTGCTCCGCGCTGCCTGACGCGCGCAATTTCAGCGACAGCCGGGGGGGACTCTGGGGGGGAAGGCTGTCGCGAAATGCCCCTGCTTGCTCCGACCACCACGGCACAGCAGCGACAGCGAGAGCGGGCTACGACAAGCGGGCACTGGGCCCGAAGCCCGTCTCGCCCCACAAAGCGCCTTCTCGGCAAGGA
>CAZMSZ010000036.1:0-33039 GCA_964569055.1 uncultured Planctomycetota bacterium
GACCGCCGCGCCGCCGCGGCGGCGCGCAATCTCAGCGCCAGCCGGGGGGACTCTGGGGGGCGGAGCCCCCCAGAAACCAAGCAGAGCAGGCGCCCCCTTGTGGGGGGCGCCTTCCCTGCCAAGCCAGATTGTCAGAACCGTTGGCCCGCCCCAGCCACGCACCAGGGCGGGCGGGCGAGCGACGGTTAGTTGCCGCTCACCTTGATGTCGTCGACGAACCAGCCCGCGCGCTGATCCGCGCCGTCGGCCGCGAAGTCGAACACGATCGTGACCCTACCGCCCACGAAGCCGGCGAGGTTCACGCTCGTCGAGAGCCAGCCGTTGCTGTTGCCGGTGAAGCCCTCGCCCGGCTGGAAGACGGTGGTCGTGGCGTAGCCGCCGTTGGGACGGATCACATACCACGTCGCGCCCGCGTCGTCCGAGATCAGGATCCGGCCGGCGTCCACGCCGTCGGTCTGGAAGAACTGGTTGAACTCGAGCGAGGCGCTGGCGAGGTTGGTGAGGTCGATCTCGGGCAGGATCAGGTAGCCGTGGGCGTTGGCCGCGTAGCCACGGGTGCCCGCGAACCAGGAGCCGCTGGCCGCCGTCGCCGGGCCGCTGCCGTTGGCGCCGATCACCGACCACACCGCGCCCTGCTCGCTCATGTTGATCGACTGCCCCTCGAAGTTCTCCGAGTAGAGCACCGGGGCGCCCGTCGTCGAGCCGCCCGTCGTCGAACCGGTCGAGCCGGTCGAGCCCGTCGAGCCCGTCGAGCCGCTCGAGCCGGTGTTTGGCTGCGTGCCCTCGACCTCGAAGTAGTAGCCCTGCGAGACCTTGCCGTAGGCCGTGACCACGATGTTCCCGGTCACCGCGGTGGCGGGGACCTCGACCAGCATGACCGACACGTTGCCGAGGAAGGGCAGGCTCTGGGTCGTGATCCCGCCGATCAGCCGGGCCGGCACGCCCGAGAAGGTCACCTGGTTGTCGCTGGCCGTGCGGGCGAAGTTGTTGCCGAACAGCGTCACGATCTTGCCCGGCTCCTGCCGGCGGGGCAGCGTGTAGAGGACCTTGGGGTCACCGCCCGACTGCATGTCGATCGTGAAGGTGCGGGGCGAGCCGACGACCCCGTTGCTGACCACCACCATGTTGCCGGTCTGGGCGCCGGTGGGCACCTCGACGATCAGCGTCTGGACCGAGCCGAGGAAGGGCAGGTTCTGGACCTTGACCTCGAACAGCACGCGGCCGTAGACGTTGCCGGCGAAGATCACCTGGTTGTCCTGACGCTTCGTCGCGAAGTTGCGGCCGGCGATCGTGATGATGTCGCCCGGCTTGCCCTTGCTGGGGTAGATCGCCAGGATCTCGGGCGGGGCCGCCGGGGTGCTCGGGGTCGTGGGCTGGGTCGGGGTGACCGGGACCGTCGGCATGGTCGGCGTGGCCGCCGAGGGGGTGCCGGGGGCCGCCGACGCGTCGTACTCCTCGGCCGAGGCGAGCACGCCCGCCACGCCGATCCCGCCGACGACCAGGACGTTGCCGTTGTCGAGCAGGGTGGCCGTGTGGCCGCGCCGCGCCATCTGGAGGGGAGCGAGCGGGGTCACGCTGCCGGCGGTCGCGCGGGGGCGGGGGGTGTAGAGCTCGACCGCGCCCGAGAGCGCCGCGCCGTCGTAGCCGCCGGTGAGCAGGATCCCGCCGGTGGGCAGCGCCGTGGCGCCGAGGTCCTCACGAGCCAGCCCGAGGTTGGCCTTGACGTTCGACCAGCTGTTCTTCGCCGCGTCGTACGCCTCGAGGGTCGCCTCGACGCGGGCCTGGCTGTTGCCACCGATCACCACCGGCTCACCCGAGTCGGTCAGCGTGAGCGCCGCGTTGAAGCGGTCGATCCCGAGCAGGCCCGCGCGAGCGAAGGTCTGCGTGTTGGGGTCGAACAGCTCGGCGCCGGCCGGCCGCATGTTCGCGATCCCCTGGGCGCTGAGGCCCGCGATCCCGCCCTGGATCAGGATCTTGCCGCTGGGCAGCAGCATGCCCTGGGCGCCGACCCGGTCGCTCAGCATCGGCTGCGCGACGGGAATGATGCGGTTGTTGACCACGTCGTAGAGCTCGGCGGTCGCGTCCGAGCCGTTGACCGACGCGCCCCCGGCGAACAGCACGAAGTCGAGGTTCGCCGCGCGGAACGGGACGGCGACGTGGCCCGAGCGCGGCTTGCTCATGTCGCCGGCCGCGGTGGTGGTCTTGGTCGCCGGGTCGTAGATCTCGATCGAGCTGAGGAGCTGCGAGCCCTGGGCGTCCTTCTGGCCGCCCGCGATCAGCACCTTGCCGCTGGGCAGCAGGGTCGCCGTGTGGCCCTTGCGCGGGTTGGTCATCTTGCCGCCCGCGATCCACGTCCCGTTCGAGTAGAGCTCGATCGAGTCGAGCACCGCTCCGGCCGCCTCGCCGCCGGTCACCACCACACCGAACGGGGTGCGGGTGGCGGTGTGCTCGGTGCGCGGGTTCTTGAGCGCGGTGTGGCGCACCGTCGCGCCGCCGCCCTGGGTCGCCCCAGGCGCGGTGCTGGCCGAAGAAGAGTCCTTGCTGCTGTTGCAGCCGCTGGCCGCCATCGTGAAGGCGAGGAGCAGCGCGCCGCTGTTCCGAATCGTGGGTCGCACGGTGTTTCTCCTTGGTTCTTTCTGGCGAGGCGTCGGGCGCCTCGACTTGGCGAAGTCGCTCTGAGCAACGTGGAGCCCACGACGGCTGAAACGGGGAAGCCTTTTGACTGCAGCGAGTAAAGGGGTGGTGTCGGGCATGAAAGAGCGTTTCGTCTCAGTGAGCCCTTTCCGTTTCTGGGCTTGGCTCCGCGCAGCGTCGATGACGCCAACTGGCGTCACATC
This sequence comes from uncultured Planctomycetota bacterium, assembly GCA_964569055.1. Classification (GTDB taxonomy): domain Bacteria; phylum Planctomycetota; class J058; order J058; family J058; genus JAWLGW01. The sequence continues at coordinate 2,838 of CAZMSZ010000036.1, forward strand.
CACGCGTAAGCCATTGATATACAGATAGATAACGTCGCCAGTCCCTTCGTCTCACCCGCCCCCGGGCCCGCGAGCGCCATGACGGCTGGTGCCCTGCGGCTCGACCCGTGGGTGATGCGTGCTCGAATGGCGCCGCTCGAGGGCGGCATCGGTGTGATGGCGAGCGGGAGGGTGACACCGTGATCCGAGTCGAGGAGCTGCGCGCGGGCTACCGGGCCGGCTTCAGACGCAGCTGGCGCGAGGTCCTGCAGGGCGTCACGTTCCACGTCCCCCGCGGGTCGGTCACCGGGTACCTCGGCGTGAACGGCGCCGGCAAGTCGACCACGATCAAGGTGCTGGTCGGGATCAACGCGCCGAGCGGCGGGCACGCCACGATCGCGGGCCACCCCGTCGGCGGCCGCGCGGCCCAGCTCCGGCTGGGCTACTTCCCCGAGGCGCCGTTCTTCTACGACGGCCTGTCCGCCCGCGAGCTGCTCGACTTCTTCGGGCGGATCAGCGGGCTGGAGCGCGAGGCGCGTCGCCGCCGCGCCGCGGAGCTGCTCGCGGCCGTCGGCCTGGTGGGCGCGGAGGACCAGCCGGTGAAGGGCTTCTCCAAGGGCATGCGCCAGCGGCTCGGCCTGGCGCAGGCCCTCCTCCACGACCCCGAGCTGCTGGTGCTCGATGAGCCGCTCGACGGGCTCGACCCCATGGGTCGGCTCCACCTGCGCGAGCTGATCGCGGCGCAGGCCGCGCAGGGGCGCACCGTGTTCTTCTCCAGCCACGTCCTCCCCGACGTGGAGGCGGTCTCCGACCACCTCGTGGTGCTCGACGGCGGGCGAGTGGCGTACGAGGGCGCGGTCGGGGGCTTCTGCGGCGAGGACGCCCGGCGCGAGGTGGAGTGGCGCCCGCCCGCGGGCCGCGCCGACGCCCTCCACCAGGAGCTGACCGAGCTGGCGGGCGGCGCGCCGACGGAGCGCGCGGGCGGCGTGCTCGCGCTGGTGTGCCCCACGCAGCAGGTGACCGACGAGGTGCTGCGGCGGCTGTGCGCGGCCGAGGCGAGCGTGCTCGCGGTGCGAGACCACCGGCGCAGCCTCGAGGAGACGTTCATGGAGCGCTTCGGCGGGGAGGCGCGCGCATGAGCGAGCACGAGGAGCACGCGCCGCGCGACGCAGGCGCGCTGCGCTCGATCCTGGCCGTGGCGAGCCTGGCCTTCCGCGAGTCGTCGCGCAACCGGGTGCTGCACGCGCTGGTCGGGGCCATGCTCCTGGTGGGCGGGGTGTCCTACGTGATCGCGTGGGCGGCCGGCGGCGACGCCGACCCGGTGCAGCGCTTCAAGCTCGTGGCTGACATCCAGCTCACGGCGCTGGTCCTGCTCGGCACGCTGGCGTCGATCTTCCTGGGGACCGACCTCATCTACAAGGAGGTCGAGCGGCGCACGATCTACACCGTGCTGGCGCGCCCGGTCTCGCGCACCGGGTTCTTGCTGGGCAAGTACCTCGGCCTGCTGGGCGTGGTCGGCGTCGCGCTGGCGGTCATGGGCGCGTTCGTGCTCGCGTTCCTGGGCGTGGCGGCCGGTCAGGGCGTGGACGTCGCCTGGGGGCACCTCGCGCTGGCGATCGCCTTCGTCTACGTCGAGCTGGCGGTCGTGGTGGCGGTCGCGCTCCTGTTCTCGGTGGCGGCCCACCCGATCGAGGGCGCCGTGTTCGCGTTCATCGTCGCGCTCACGGGGCACGTGACCGGCAGCCTGAACGACCTCGGCCGCGAGCTGACGCGCGGGGCCGGCGACGCCGCCCCGAGCGCCCTCGCCATGCTGGGGCAGAAGCTCCTCTACGCCGCCTACGTGCTGCTGCCCAACCTCGAGAACTTCGACCTGCGCGGCGAGGCGGTGTGGGGCCTCCCGCTCGAGCCCGCGCGGCTCCTCGGCGCGCTGGCCTACGCCGTCCTCTACGTGGCGATCGTGCTCGCGCTGGCGAGCCTCGTCTTCCGGCGCAAGGTGCTCTGAGGTGACGCCCCGGCCGGAGCTGCTGGTGGTCGTCCTCGGGGCCGCGCTGCTGTTCCCGGTGCAGGCGGTGATCGACGCCGCCAAGGGCGCGCCGGTCGACCTCGTGCGCGGGCTCCCGGCCGACGCGGTCCTCCCGGTGCTCGCGCTCGGTCACCGCGAGACCGTGGCCGACCTGCTCGAGCTCGAGGCGACCAACTACCTGATGCGCAACATGCACGCGACCGGGACGCTCGACCCGCGCCACCTCGAGCGGCTGTACGGCGCGGTCCTGACCCTCGACCCCGACCACGCCGGCGCGGCCGTCAAGGCCGCCCTCTACCTCTCGGCGGTGGCGGCCCGCCCGCGCGACGCGCTCGAGCTGCTCGAGCGGCTCGAGCAGCCCGAGGAGGACCCCGCCTCGCCGCGGCGGCGCACGATTCACCCCCGCCACCCGCAGCGCTGGAGGCTCCCGTTCGAGCGCGGCTCGATCCACCTCGTCCAGCTGGCCGGCGCCGCCACCAGCGAGGCCGAGCGCGTCCGCGAGGTCTCGGCGGCGGGCGCCGCCTGGACCGAGGCCGCCGACCAGCCCGGCGCGCCCGCCGCCCTGACCGAGCTGGCCGAGCGCCTCGTCGGGCGCGGGCTCTCCCGCCTCGACACGCTCCGCTGGGAGGTCGAGACGTGGCGCCAGCAGCTCGACGAACACGACCCGCTGACCCGGGAGGAGGCCGCGCGCCGCCTGTGCCAGGCCCAGAGCGCCCTGCGCGCCGAGGAGCTGACGGAGGTGATCGCCCAGGCCCGCGGTCAGGGCCGAGCGGTCCAGCGCCTCGAGGACCTCGCGCGGCTCGGGCTCGACGTGACCGACCCCGCCGGGGTGGGGTTCCTCCTCCGCGGCGAGGTCGTGATCGCGCCGGCCTACGAGGCCGCCCAGCTCGAGCGCACCCTCCGCGAGCGCGCCGCCTGGTGGCGCGCGCGCACCGGCGCGCCGCCGACCCCCGAGCAGGTCGGCGTCAGGGTCCCCGACTACCTCGAGGCGATCGTCAGCGACGAGGACGTCTGGGTGTTCCCCCGCGGCGCCGTCGGTCCGTTCCCGCCGCTCAGCGGGACGGTGCGGTAGCGGCTCGCTGCGCGGGTGAAGCGATCGAGCCCCCGGCGTTCGTGCCCGCGCTCGCTCGGGGTGCTGACGCAGCGATCGACCTCGCGCTCGCTCCCGCTCACTCCCCGGCGACGACCAGGAAGGCGCGCTGCGCGGCCGCGCTCGCGTCGCCCGCCTGGTCGCGCGCCAGGAGACGGAGCCGGTAGATCCCGGCCGGAAACTCGGGCGGCACGTCCAGGTACAGGCGCACGACCGGCGCGAGCGGCGGGCGCGGCGGCGGAGCGCGATGGCTCACGACCCGGTCGCGCCGGAGGAGCTGCTGCCCCTCCCCGTCCTCGAGCACGAGGTCGACCTCGAGCCAGGTCTGGCCGTCGTCGCCGGGCCGCAGCCCGCGCGGCTTGAACGAGACCCACAGCCGCTGCCCGGGCGCGACGCTCGCCGACTGCCCGAGCGGCGGGCCCGCGCGCGAGTGCGCCAGGGTCAGCTCGCCGAGGCGGAGCGACTCCGCGGGCGCGGGCGCAGGCGCGGGCGCGGGCGCCTCCGCGACCGCTCGTCCGTAGGCCCTCAGCTCCATGAGCTCGGTCAGGGTGGCGTGCCCGTGGTTCGAGCGGAGCGTGAGCTGCAGCCAGCGCACGGGCTCGCCCTCGGCCACCTCGAACCCCTGTCCGCCGCGCCCCGCGGTCAGCTCGCCTGCGGCGAGCGGGCGGAACGGTCCGCCCTCCGCAGCCGCCCCGGCCAGCTCGAACGCGCGCGCCGACGCGCCCTCGAAGCCCGCCTCGCGGGCCGGGGTGTCGAGCTCCACGCGCGTGATCACCGCGGGCGCGGCGAGCCGAAGCACGAACGCGTGGGGCGGCTCCCGTCCGGGAGCCGAGCACCAGCCGCGCTCGCTCGAGCCGTCGACGAGGTGCGCCGCCGCCCAGTGGTCGGGGTCGTACTCCGAGTCGAAACGGACGAGCTCGAGGGTGAGGGCAGGGTCCCGGGCGACCTCCGGCGCAGGCGGGGGCGGCTCGCTCGGCTCGTTCGGCTGCGCAGGCGCCTCGGGCGCAGGCTCCTCCTCGGGCGCGGCCTCGCTCGCCCCCGCCGTCTCGGCGGGCTCGGGCGGGGCGGGCTCGGGCGGGAAGAACCGCGCCCCCGCCACCATGGCGTCGAACCGCGCGGTGTAGACCTCGAACCGCTCGACCGAGAGGTTGGCCAGGAACACGTAGTAGCCCACCCCGTGCTGGAGCGTCACGTAGCAGCGCTGCCGGAGCCTGCGGGCGCGCGTGCCCTTCTCGGGGTCGGCGCGGAGGTCCACCTCGAAGTCCACCACGAGGAACCGCCCGCTCGGGAGCTCGACCACCTCCTGGCGCTGCACGGCGGGGAACATCGGCCGCGACAGCTCGAACAGCTGCTCGTCGGTCATGCCGGCCGCGAGGTCCGGCATGGCGTTGATCAGGATCGCCGGCCGCTCCCGCCCGCGCTCCAGCCCGTCGAGGAACAGCACCGTGCTCGCCTTGGGCTTGACCCCCTCACGCCAGCGGAAGCCCTCGGGGACGTCGACCTCGACCCCCTGGTGGCTGCGCGCGACCTCGCCGGCCGCGGCGCTCTGGCCGCTCAGGAGCGTCAGCGCGATCGAGGCGGTCAGCGAGGCGAGGCGGACGGACGCGGGCGGAGCTCGCACGAGTGGCCTCCTCGAGGCGCGCCGCGCCTCTCCCTTCGCAGCGTACGGAGCGCAGCGGGCACGTCAACCGCTTCGCGGCTACCCGCCGACGTAGCGGGCGTAGACCGTGCGCGCCACGGCGGGGTCGCGCGTGCCCTTGATCAGCGCGCGCCCGTCGGGGAACAGCGTCAGCTGGAGCCCGGCCGGCTCGCGCGGGGAGAAGCGGATCAGGAACGGGTTGGGCGCCTCCACCGCTCCCAGCGCGGCGAGCCGGTCGGCCTGCAGCGCGAGGTCCAGCCGCGTGTCCGGCGGCGCGCGCAGCGAGATCGCGTCCTGCCCGCACAGCTCGGCCGTGTCGCGCGCCCCCTCCAGGAACTCGTAGCGGCCGGCGCAGGCGGGGCAGTCGGGGTCGCGCGGCAGCGCCACCCGTCGGCCTTCACGGGACCACACGTCGATCAAGAACAACCCGCTCGCGGGCTCACCCGCCCCCGCGAGCAGCTTGAGCCCCTCGGCCGCGGCGAGGCCCCCCGCGACGAGCACCGCGGCCCCGAGCACCCCCGCCGTCTCGCAGGTCTCCGTGCTGCCGGGCGGCGGCGGCGCGTGGAGGTAGCAGCGAAAGCAGGCCGTGCGGCCGGGGACCACCGGGAACCCGTGGACCGACGTGCCGACCACGCCCGCGTAGATCCACGGCACGCCGGCCGCGAGGCAGGCGTCGTTGAGCAAGAACCGCGTGGCGAAGTTGTCGGTGCCGTCGAACACGAGGTCGACGCCGGCGAGCAGCTCCCCGGCGCGCTGCGCGTCGAGGTCGGCGACGCGGGCCTCGAGCTCCACCTCGCCGTTCACCTGCGACAGCCGGCGCCGCGCCGCCTCCGCCTTGGGGAGCGCGGCCGCCACGTCCCGCTCGTCGTACAGCACCTGCCGGGCGAGGTTCGAGAGCTCGAGGACGTCGCGGTCGATCAGGCGCAGCCGCCCGACCCCGGCGCGGGCGAGCGCCTCCGCGATCACGCTCCCGGTCGCGCCGACCCCGACCACCGCCGCGCGGGCGGCCCGGAGGCGCGCCTGCCCGGCCGCGCCGAGCGGCGCGAGGCGGACCTGGCAGGCGTAGCGGGCGAGCTCCATGGCGAGCCGAGCTTACTCCCCGAAAACGCGCGGAGGGCGCCCGAGGGCGCCCTCCGCAGGGTGTCGATCGCAGGCGAGCCGATCGGTCAGTTGGTGCTGCCGCCGCCGCCGCCGTTGTAGATCGACAGGGCGCCGCCGCCGCGCGCGGTGCTCGTGAGGAAGTCGACGGCCGACTTGGTGCCGCTCCCCGAGGAGTCGCCGTAGGCGGGCGGATCCCAGGCCGGGCTGACCAGCTCGACGGTGGCGTCGGCCTTCATCACGTTCCAGCCGTCCTGGTGGTTGCCGATGACGATCGGGCTGGTGCTCTCGTCCACCGAGCCCTGCGTGGCGTCACCGCGCATCGAGCGGTCGGCGCCGATCAGCAGCGTCGAGCGCGAGTTGCTGTTCATGGGGCGGCGGGTCCAGGCGTACGAGAGCTCACCCAGGCTCTCGAGGCTCGGGTCGGTGTCGTCACCGATCGGGGACTTGTCGACGTTCGCGTTGGTCTCCTGGTTCCACTGCCACTTGCGCATGTTGTCTAGGATCGTCGCGTCGAGCGGGGGCATGTACATGTCCATCGAGGACGGGCAGATGAAGCCCTCGGGGTTGTCGTGATACCCGAACCACAGCATGGCCCGGACGATCCGGGAGGTGTGGTTGGTCTTGTAGTCCCCGTCCGGCTCCCGCAGCTTGCCGATGTGCGGGAAGAACCGCTTGTCGTCGGCGTACTGGATCGCGCCGAGACCCAGCTGACGCAGGTTATTGGCGCACTTGGTCTTGTTCGCCTTCTCCTTCGCCTTCATCAGCGCCGGCATGAGCAGCGTGGCGAGGATGCCGATGATGGCGATCACCACCAGCAGCTCGATCAGGGTGAACCCCTTGTTCGACTTCTTCAACGTCATGAGCACCTCCTTGCTCGAGAGCACCGCCAAGGGGCCCGGAGGCACCCTGCGGCCTGATAACCGCGACCCTCACGCCAGGTTCAGGGCTCGAGACGACGCCGAGGCGACCGGCGAAATGACGTACGAGACGAAGTCCAATCCCCGTCCGCGCGGCTCGAGCGACTGCTCCTGGGCGGACCAGCCGCCGTGGCTGGCCCTCGCGAGGGTCGCGCCGAGAGGATGACAGGGATCAGGGGGCGATTCAAGCGCCTCCCCGGGGCGCCATCCGCCGGGCCGCGTTGACACCGCCGGGCCAGCCTCCCTATAATCCCGCCGCGCGACAGCGGGTTACGGTGAGTGACCCCGGGGAGAGTTCGGGATGCGGCGCGCCCAAGCCTATTGGCTCATCGTGGTGGCAGTGTGCGGGCTGCTCTGGCTCCCGCTCGACACCGCCCGCGCCGAGCAGTGCAAGTACTGCGCGAGCGAGCTCGATCCGGACGAGAACCCGCTCCACTGCGACGAGTGCGCGAAGATCGCCGAGAGCATCCGCCGCGCGAACGAGCGGGTGTGGGTCCTCGGCTTCAAGCAGGGCGAGCTCGGGCGCGTCCAGATCAAGGACGACACCGGCGACACCGAGACCTACTGGTTCCTGCCCTACACGATCACCAACCGGGACGACACCGCGCACGAGTTCTTCCTCGACGTGGAGGCGGTGTCCGACCGCGGCCGGAGCCGGGACGTCGACCCGCTGGACGGTCGTGAGCCCGACAAGGCGGTCGAGATCGAGGCGGTGTCCGGCCGCGCGCGCAATCGAGCCCGTTATCACGACACCTGGATCCCCGACGTCTACGAGGAGATCCGGCGCGTGCTGGGGCTGCGCGAGCAGGACCAGCTCCTCTCGCAGCGCGAGCTGAGCCTCCCGCCGGGCGAGGCGCGCAACGAGCTGCCCAAGCCCGAGGACCGGCGGACCACGGCGACCGCGAAGATCGCGCTCCAGACGATCCAGCCCGGCGAGACGCTCCGCTGCGTCGCGATCATGGGCCCGATCGACCCCGAGATGGACAAGCTGGTGGTGCACGTGCGCGGGCTCACCAACTCGAGCCTGCTCGAGCACGACGACTACGTCGCCCCCGACGGGGAGCCGCACCGCCGCGTGATCAAGGAGGCGGTGCTGACCCTGCACTACGGGCGGCCGGGCGACGAGTTCGTCCACGGCCAGGACCCGATCAAGTTCGAGGGGCGGCGCTGGATGGACGTCAAGCGGGTCATCGCGAGCGACCTGCGCTAGCGGCATGGGGGCCGCGCGAGGCAGCGACGAGCGCCTGCTGGCGTTCGCCGAGGGGCTGAGCAAGGCGGAGCGGACGCTGATCGCGGTCCGTGACGAGCTCTACGGCGGCTCGTGGGACGAGCTCGCCCGGGACCTCGAGGCGCGGCGGGGGCGACGACCGGTGATCTTCAAGCTCAACAGCCGACTCGAAGAAGACATGGAACGCATCGACAAGCTGCGCGCCTTCGAGCAGCGGACGGGGGTCGACCTCCGCGCGCTGCTCGCCGCGGTGGAAGGCGCCGGGGAAGGAATGGTTCGGCCGTGAAGCGACACGTTGGCATCACCTTGGCCCTGGGAGCCGCCGCGCTGGCGGGGGGCTGCCTCGGGACGGAGCGCCGCCCCATTCCGCGCGACGTGGCGGTCGCCGGCACCAGCGTCGACCTCAACCGGCGCCCCCCGCAGGTGGACGAGGCGAAGATCGAGGAGTTCGGCTTCAAGCTGTACTGGGACTCCCCGATCCAGGGCGAGGTCCTCACGAGCTTGACCCTGGAGGGCGACGCGCTCTACGCGTTCACCGCCAGCAACCGGCTGTATCAGGTGGACATCCGCAGCGGCATGGTCCGCTGGGCGTTCGACGTGGGCCGCCCGCTGTCGTTCGCCGAGGGCCGCCCGATCGCGGAGTGGGTCTATCCGGCTCACGAGGACAAGGAGACCCGGCTCAAGGTCAAGCAGTACGACGAGATCTTCTTCTGCGCGCAGGGGTACCTGTACGCGCTCGACAAGAACAACGGCTCGGAGCTGTGGTCGGTCCAGCTCCCGTTCACCCCGTCCTCGCCGCCCGAGGCGAACGCGACCCACGTGTTCGTGGGCTCCTGGGACGACCGCCTCTACGCGATCCGCAAGGACTCGCCGCTCGTCCCGGCCTGGAGCTGGCGGACCGGCGACGACGTGGTGGCGCGCCCGCTGTTCTACCCGCCGATGGCCTTCGCCGGCTCGATCGACGGCGGGCTGTACGCCTTCGAGGCCCCGACCGGCAAGCCCAAGCCGACCTTCCCGTTCATGACGGGCCGCCGGCTGGACGTCGACCCGGTCGTCTACAAGCACCTGCTCTACCTGCCCTCGGATGACTTCAACCTCTACGTGGTGGGGCCGACCGACGGCCTGGTCCACCACCGCGAGTGCCCGGGCGCCCCGATCGACACCCGCCCGGTCGGGATCGACGACACGATCTACTTCGGCGCGGAGGGCAAGGGGATCCACGCGCTCGCGCGCCGCGGCCTGCCCAACAAGTCCGAGGGCAACCCGCGCAAGGTGACGCACGAGCTGCTCTGGCGCAGCGAGGGCACCACGCAGCTCCTGTGCAAGGGGATGGAGGACGTGTACCTGCTCGCGCCCGGCAAGCCGGGCAGCCTCGAGGCCGCGATCCGGCGCGTCCACGCCGTGAAGGGCAATGAGCGCGGCAGCCTCGAGCTGAGCGGCGTCGACTTCTGGCTGACCAACCCGGCCGACCCCGCCGGCGTCGAGCCGACCGAGATCCGCCGCGGCGGGATCCTCCTGCTCGGCTTCCGCAACGGCTGGATCGTGGCGCTCAAGGAGCGCGCGACCATCCCCGGGGCGTAGCGCCGTTCAGTCGGCCTGCGGCAGGCGGAGGACGTTCAGGCCCTCCCGGTCCTTGGTGACCTTGGCCTGCTCGGCCAGGCCGGCGTGGGCGAGCGCTTCGCGGAGCCGCTTGACCACGTAGGAGCCGACGAAGCTGCACTCCCACACGTCGACCTCGCCCACGCGGCCCTTCTCGCGCCAGTGGCCGAAGTCGGGGTTGGCGCGCAGGGCGGCGAGGATCCGCTCGACCTCAGGGGCGCTCCAGCCGGCGAGGCGGAGGCTGTAGAAGTCGTCGGGGCTGGCGGGCCGCGCCAGCAGGCGCTGGCCGACCTCGCCGCCGACGGCGCGGCCATAGGCGACCTCGAGCAGCCGACGCGCGGCGGCCTCGCCGATCGCGCGGCCGATGTCGCGGGCGTAGTCGGCCCTGGCCGCGGCGAGGGTCTCCCCGCGGGAGACCCAGGGGCCGTGCAGCGCATCGGGAGTCGTCTCGGCGCGCGGCTCCCGCGCGTCACGCGAGCTGCGCAGGGGGAACGCCGCCAGCACGCGCTGCTCCTCGCGGTCGAACAGGGTGGCGTCCCCCTCGCAGGCGAGCGCGCCCGTGTAGAGGTTGGCCTGCGCGCTCCCGCTCGCGAACGCCTCGTGGCGGATGCTCGCGCGGATGAGCAGCAGGTAGCGCCCCTCGAACAGATCGACCAGCCCCCGCAGGTGGGCCCCCGGCTCGGCGCCGAGGCTCGCCGCCGCGCGCGCTGCGGCTTCGCGGGCGGCGGTGGCGGCCGTCAGCCGCAGCGGCAGGCGGAGCAGGCGCTCGCGGCAGGCGACGTCCAGGCCGTCGTGCGGTCCGCCGGGCGAGGCGTCGATCACCACGAGCTGTCCGTCCCCGAGGGCCGCCGCGAGGTTCAGCGCCTGCGCCGCCGCGGCGAGGACCTCGTCCGCGCTCGCGACCGCGGCGTAGCGGACACCGCCGCGGGGGCGCGGCGCGAGCTCCTCCTCGCGGAGGGAGGTGCGCACCTCGGCCAGGATCCGGGCGCGCGCGGCGGGCTCGAGCGCCTCGTCCAGGCGCTCGCCGAGGAGGAGGCGGAGCGCCGCCTCGCTCACGGCCGCACGGGCCAGCTCGCGCGAGGCCTCGCTCGCGTCGGGGACGAGCGCGTTCGCCACCAGCTCGCTGCTGAACGGCTGGCGGGGGCTCACCCCCGCCCGGGCGCTCGCGAGCTCCTCGTCCGAGTGAGCGGCGGCCGGCTCGTCGGACGCCGGCGCCGCGTCGCCGCCGACCGGCGCCGTCGAGCTCGCGCGCAGCCGCGCGAGCTCCGCCCGCGCAGCCGCCAGCCGCTGCTCCAGCTCGACGATCTCGCGCTCCAGCGCGGCCTCGCGGGCCGGGTCGCGGTCCTGAGCCGCCGCCAGGGCGGGGAGCAGCGCCGCCGCCAGCACCAAAGCCCTACGCACGCTCACACGTCCTCCCCCATGACGATGTGCGGTGGGACGCCCCGTCCCGGACGCGATTCAGCGGGGCGGCGCGACCGCCCGCTGGCCACGCCGGACCCGATCGCGCCCGCCGGAAAGATACCGCCCCCGGGCCGCGCCGGCTCAGAAATCGTAGACGCGCACGACCTCGAAGGACCACGTCGTGACGGGTCCGTCGAGCACCTTGGCGGTGAACGTGTCGCGGACCACCTCGCCGGGCGGCACCTCGAGGTACACGGTGCACGAGCCCGCCGGCTCTCCGTCGGCGCGACGGAGCGTGATCGTCCCGTTCACGGTGCGAGGCCCGCCGGTGGTGTTCTCCGCCGTGGCGTCGAACTTGTCCCACCCCTCGAGCTCGTCCGCCACGTTCACGATCGTGATGCGGACCCCGTTCTCATGCACGATGCGCGCGTCACCCATGCAGCTCCATCTCCCGACCTTCCTTTCACCATCCCAGGGGCATTCTCGCCGCGGCTCGCCAACCCTGCCACGGCGCGCCGCGCGGCGCAGCAAGGTGCCTCTGGGTATCCTGAGCGCGCTGGAGCTCGGCCCGCCCCGACCCACGGGGCGTGTCGCGGGAGGCGACAGTCTGCCGCCGTCCGGAACGAGCGAGGAGTGGACGTGAGCAGGTGCGGCTCGTGCGGCGGGGACAACGACGCCGCGGCCACGGAGTGCGCCTACTGCGGGACGCGCCTCCTGGAGCGCCGGCGCCTCGACGTGGCCTGGACGGCCACGGCCAGCCGCGGCCTGGTCGGCCTCGGCCGCCTCGAGCTCGACGCCCCCCTGACCGTCACCGACACCTCGGCGCGGGCGATCGCGCAGGCCGCGTTCGTGGTGATCACCGACCGGCTCGGGCCCGACGCCCCGCGCGAGCGCTTCGAGGCCGCGCTGCGCGAGCACGTGGAGGCGCTCCTCCCCGACGACTGCGCGCTCGTGGCCTTCGAGCTCTCCTCGTTCGAGCTCCCGCGCCCCGAGCGCGAGCCCCAGCCTCCCGCGCCCGCCCGCCCGCGCGCCGAGCCCCCGGAGCCGCCCGCCCCGGTCGCGCAGGTCCGGCCGCCCATGCGCCCGGCGCAGCCACCGCCGGGGGCGGGCCCACCCGAGCCGCGCCGCGCCCACCCCGGCCTCCTCGCCCGATTCGAGGCCTGGGCGCGGGCGCTGGTGGGGCGAATGGTGAAGGCGGCCCTGGCGCTCGCGCTCCTGGGCGGCGGCTACGCCCTGTGGGCCACCCAGCTCCAGGGTCCCCCCCGCTCCGGCGCCCCGTCAGGCGGCGCGTCCGGCGTCGACCCGCTCGCCGAGGGCATGGCGCTGCTCGAGCGCGGCGCGTTCGTGGAGGCCGAGCGCGCCCTGTCGCGCGCGCTCGAGCGCACCCCCACCCCCGCAGCCTGGGCAGCCCGCGCCCGCGCCCGCCTCGAGCGCGGCGACCCCACAGGCGCCCTCGACGACTACGGCCGCGCGCTCGAGCACCCGACGGCCGCGCTCCACACCGCACGCGGCCAGCTCCTCGCCCAGCTCGGCCGCCCAGCCGAGGCCCTCGCCGACCTCGACCGCGCCCTCGCCCTCGACCCCACCCACGCCCCCGCCCTCTACCGCCGCGGCCTGGTCCACAAGGCCCGCGGCGAGCCCCGCCTCGCCCTGGCCGACTTCCAGGCCTACCTCACCCAACACCCCGACGACCCCGTCGCCCTCTACAACCGCGGCCTGGCCCACGAGCAGCTCGCCCAGCTCGGCGACGCCATCCGCGACTACCGCCGCGCCCTCGAGCTCAAACCCGACCACCGCCCCGCCAGGACGAGGCTGCAGGCCCTGGAAGCCGCCGCTCGTTAGTGCCGCTCCGGTCGGCGCGACCTCCTCCTCCAAGCATTGGCCGGAGCGGCGCTCACGAGGCGCGAGCGTCTGGCGTGGCCGTCCAGCGACAGCCCCAACCAAGCTGCCCAGACCCGAGGCGTGGCCGTCGCCAGCGACAGCACACACTCTTCTCCAAGTGGAAGGGGCGGGGCCCAACCGAGCCCCGCCCCATAAGACCTAACGTCAAGGCGAAGCTCCCACCGGAGCCCCGCCCCATCCGGATTCTTCGGCGCCGAGACCGACCCCTGGCTCCTCACACCAGAGCAGCCGAAGAATCCGGGGCTACTGCCGGCTGAAGCTGGCCACGACGTCGTCCGAGAAGCTGATCACCAGCTCCTCGCAGCCGCCGTTCCCGTCCAGGTAGCGGTAGACGTAGATGTCGCCGTCCTCGGCCTTCACGAGGTGGCCGGGCTGCGGGCGCCCGAACCAGGTCTCGATCTCGTGGGTGGTGGTGCGGCCCGGAATGATCTCGGTGACCTTCGTGGAGTCGATCGGGCTGCCGACCACGAGGCTGGTGCAGCCCGCCGAGAGGGCCACCCCGCCCGCGAACAGCAACGACGTGAGCTTGCGGATCATGGTCCCCCCTTTCACTTGTACTTCTGGAAGATGCGCTGGGCGAGCTTCTCGAGCACCTCCGAGATGTCGCACGACTGCGCCAGCTCCCGGAAGCCGAGCGGCTCCTGGGCGTAGTTGGGCGCCTCGCGGACGTAGCTCGGGAGGGCATCGCTCCACTGGTTCTGACCCGTGGGGTCTCGGCCGTAGATGTTGTCGACCCAGAACTTCGAGTCGCTCACCTCGCTCGACTGACCCCGGCCCGAGTCGATGTTCGCGCCCTGGCTGGTCTTGAGGTCGTACGCGATCGAGAGGCTGGCCGAGGTCGTGCGCCGGTGCTCGGTCCAGTAGGCGTGGACGTCGTAGTACTCGTACTCGTCCTCCATGACCGGGTTGCCCGCCGCGTCGTACTTGGGCTGCCCGTTGAAGTCCGTGGCCTGCTTCTGCCCGATCACGCGCGACTTGCCCTCGGTGTCGGTCCCGTTCTTCAGCTGCCAGCCGGTGTCGCTGAAGTTGCCCTGGACCGTGACCTGCAGCACGTGCATCGCCTGGGAACGGTCGTCCACGATCGTCATGAACTCGGGGTTCTTGGCGACCACGGTCTGACGCAGCTTGTTGGCCACGTCCCCCGCGAACATCTCGCCGCCGTTGCTCCCGCCCGCGTCCACGTACACCCGGACCATGGCCTCGGCGAGGGACTGCTCGTACTTGGCCCGCGCGTCCTTGTAGTTGCGCGCGAAGCCGAGCGCGCGGCGGTAGGCCCGCGCGGCCCGCCGGTCGTCGCGGCCGGCGTACTTGTCGCCCTCCTTGTAGGCCTCCTCCGCCGCCGAGTCGGCGAGGCGCGTGCGCTCCGCGCCCTCGTGCAGGATGTCGACGTCGCCGGGCAGGCTCTGGACCCAGGAGCGGAGCGCGATCACGCGGTCGCATTGAGCGACGGCCTGGTCGTACTTCTTCGCCCGCTCGAGGTCCTTGATGATCTGCCCGTGCTCGATGTTGATCTCGCTGCACAGCTCGTGGAGCAGCGTGATCGCCTCCTGGTGGGCGGGGTCGACCTCGAGGCACTTGGCGAGGTACTCGATCGCGCCGTAGCGGCTCTTGGGCCGGATCTCCTGGGCCGCGCTGTAGTACGTGGCGGACGCGCAGCCCTGCAGGACGAGCAGCGCCGCCGCGATCCCGATGGTGCTGGTGCGCATGGCGGCTACCCCTTGATGATCTGCACGGCGTTGCCGGTGCCCGCCCCGCTCTGGGCCTTGCTGCGGACCCGGAACCCCTCCTCGACCATCACCGCGTCGAGCTCGACCTTGAGCTCCCCGGGGGTCATGGTCGTGCGGATCTCGAGCGTGAACGCGTCCGAGTCGTCGGTGCTGGTCTCCTCGAAGTCGCGCGAGCCGATCCCGGGGATCGCCCCGCCCATCAGCGTCTCGACGATCCACTGCTTGTCGACCTGCGAGAAGCGCTGGAACGTGACGTGCACCACGTTCTTCTGCACCGTCACGTTGGCGTCGGCGCAGGTCAGGAGCATCTTCTTGGCGAGCAGCTTGCCCACGATCGCGGCGTGCTGCAGGCGGTAGTCGTCGACCTTGCTCGACGTCGTCTCCTGGTCGTGCCTGATCGTCCCGGTGAGCTCCTTGGTGCCCTTGGCCGGCGTCCCGCTCATCTTGCAGGTCGCCGTCGCGCGAATGATCGCGCCGATGTCGCGGCGCGTCTGGCTCTTGTAGGGCTCGGTCCGCATGTCGAGCTGGAAGTGGACCGCGAAGTCGGCGCCCTCCTTGGTGGCCATCATCGAGAGCGCGTGGGCCGCCGGCGTGCCGCCGAGCACGGCCCGGCGCTCCGCCGCCTTGTCGAGGGCGTTGGCGTCGACCGACAGCAGGCAGCTGTCCCCGCCGAAGAAGTGCTCCTGGAACGCGTCGGCGAACGCCTGGAACTCGTCCTCGCGGACCCCGTCGCCGAAGGCGGGCGCGAGCACGCACTTGGCGCCATCGAAGAAGGCCGACCACTGGTGGCCGGCGGGCAGCGACAGGTCGGGCTCGGGAGTGAGCGGGACGGGCGTCCCCTCGAGCGCGGGCTGCTCGGTCGAGGTGGATGCGCAGCCGGCGAGGCTCAACGCCGCGGCGGCGAAGAGCGAGACGATGCGAGTCGACATGTGTGGGGTTCCCCCTGGTTGGTTCCCTTCGATTCCCTTGTTCTCTGGACGAGGCGCCGCCGCGCGCTTCCCCACGCGCGGCGGCTCCGCCCCTGCGATCCCTACTCCTTGGTCCGCCAGACCTCGACGTGCTTGGGCAGCTCCGCCTCGCGGAAGTGGAACTTGATCCCGATCCCGGTCTGGTCGATCACGCGCTTGAGCGACTGCCGGATGTCGGCGCCGGTGTACTTGCACTCGATCGAGATCCGGTTGGCCTGCGCGTAGTCGGCGAGGAGCTCGCTGAACTCCGCGTCGGCGCCCATGGCGGCCTCGACCTGCTCCGCGTGCGGGCGGCCGAAGTTGTTGAGGAACACCACCCGCAGGAGCGGGTGGTTGTCGTTGCGGACCGCGATCGAGCCGCGCGCGGCGGCGGGCTTCATGTCGGGGTCCGTCTCCTCGACGGTCGCGGCGACCGGCTCGGGGGCCGGCTCGGGCGCGGGGTCGGTCGAGGAGCAACCGGCGAGCAGGGCGACCAGCGCGAACGCGGCCCCTGCGAGCGTGTTGCGGTGCTGCATGGGTGTGACATCCCCCCCTGTTCGACGCGGCGCATCCTGGCACGACGCCCTGGCGCACGCCAGGAGCGCCCGGCCGGCGGGGCGAGCCCCGCCGGCGGATGCGGCCGCGCCTACTTGAGGACGTTGATGTTGTTCCCCGTCTGGGAGAGGCGCACCCCGTTGACGCCCGCCTCCTGCAAGGCCGCCTGGACGTCGGCCTTCATGCGCGTCCCGACGTAGGTGCAGTTGATCACCCGGAACACGCCCATCGACCCCTTGTCCTTGATGCTCCCGAACTCCGGCCACTCGCTCAGGATGTCGACCACCACCTCGATGTCGGCGTCGGTCACGTTCTTGAAGCGGATGTTCCAGAAGTCGCGCGGGGTCGGGTTGCGCAGCCCGCTCCCGCTGCCGCTGGTCGCGGCGCCGCCGTTGCTCGCCATGCCGCCGCCCTGCGCGGGCGGGAGCTGCGACTCGCAGGCCGGGCAGGTCGTGATCGAGTCGTCGAGGATCTTGTCCATGCAGCCGGGGCACTCGCGCGGCCCGCTCGAGCCCGAGGCCGCCTGCTCGAGCGCCTGGTTCTCCGGCTGGTTGGCGTAGTACATGTTGAACAGCATGTACATCACGTTCTTGGCGATGTACTTGCCGACCAGCGAGGCGTACCGCTCGGCCTGCTCCGAGATGCTGTCGGCCTTGCCGACCCACGGCTGGTGGAGCATCTCGCGGCTGGCGTCCAGCTCGTTGCGGATGGAGTTGTCAGACTCGATATTGAAGTTCGCGAGGATCGTGTCCGAGTTCTTGTCGTACATTCGACCCTTGACCGCCTGGCAGCGCAGGTAGCCGCGGTACAGCTCGGCCTGCGGGGTGCCGGGCGGGTACGGCTCGAACTTGATGGTGCCCTTGATCGCCACCACCAGCGGCGCCTGGAACTGGCCGGCGAAGTCGTGCAGCATCGAGGTCTGCGGGTCGGCGCCCAGGCTCACGGCCGCGCGCGCCACGTTCTCCGCCTGGCTCGCGGCCGGCGACTGGCGGAACCGGTGCGTGATCATGTACTGGCTGGCCGCGGTCTCGACCATCTGAGGCAGGAGCTGCTGCTCCTCGGGGCTCAGCCCCTCACCGCGCCACCAGCTCTCGCGGTCGACCAACACGATGACGAACGGGTCGACCCCGAACGTGTTCTCGACGTGCAGGTTGTTGAGCAGCGCCTGCTTCGCCTCGTTCATGCTGACCGTCGCCGTGTACTGCCAGCCGCCCCGACGGTGCTCCCTGAACCGCTCCTCGCGGAGGATGTCGAAGATGCTGTGGACGAGCGCCTTGCGGCGCTCGCCGCGGATCGCGGAGAAAGACCAGTCCGCGAGGACGCTCTCGATGACCCGCGTCACGACCTTGGCCCGGGCGATGGTCTTGTCGGCATCGCTGCCCGAGTCGACCCTCTCCTGGAACTGCTGCTCGTCCCTGCCCGCCTGAGCCGACGCGGCCTGTGGTGCCAACAGCGCCACCCCGGCGGCCACCACACCCGCCAGGACCTTCCCTCTGACGATAGCCATACGGAGCCCCTCTCCTTCCATGGCCTGGCCCCGCGTCACCGGTCGTCCACCGACCGCGCCACGCGGAAGCCCAAGAAGTCGCGCCGCATGTCGGGGAGGAACGCCATCCGCTCCTCCGGCCGACACAGGCGTGGTTGTGAGCGGTAGCCGCCGCCCTTGACGACGCGCCGCTCCTGTTTCTCGTCGCTGCACCACTCCACGGCGTTCCCCGCCATGTCGAGGCAGCCGAAGGGCGAGACGCCCGCCGGGAACGAGCCGACCGGCGCCGCCCCCGCGAACCCGTCCTCCTCGCCCTCGCAGTTGAGGAGCCAGCGGCCGCCCTGCTGGAGCGCCTCGTCGCCCCAGGGGAACGGCGCGCCCTCGGTGCCGCGCGCCGCCTTCTCCCACTCCGCTTCGCTCGGCAACCGCAGCCCCGCCCAGGCGCAGTATGCGCGCGCCTCGCTCCACGTGACGTTCGTCGCGGGCTCCAATTCGCTCGCCCCCGGCGACGCGGTCACGTCGACGCCCGCGGCGCGGAGCTGCGCCCGGGTCACCTCGAGCCGCCCGATGAAGAAGCCCGGCAGCTCGAAGTGCCGCCGCTCCTTCCCCCACACGAACGGCCCCTCCGGCACGTAGACCAGGACCGACCCGTCCCTCTCGTTCACGTACGTGCCCGGCGCCTGGCCGAACACCAACCCCACCGGGAGCGGGAGCGGCGGTCGCCGGCCGGGCGGGAGCTCGTCCCACCAGGAGGCGAGCGGCGTCGCCTCGGCGGGGGTGGACGTGGGGAGCCGGTCGACGGCGAACCGGCGGACCAGCGGGCTGGTGCTGCGCCCGCGCGCGTCGCGGGCCACCACGGCGAGCTCGAACGCGCCCGGCGCGAGCTCGAGCTCGTGACGGAACACGCCACGCCCGCCGACCTCGAGCACGATCGGCGGCTGGGACGCGCCGTCACGCCGGAGCTCCAGCGTGACCTCGAACGGGCCGGCGCCGCGCGCCCGACCGACGACCAACACGGGGTGCGCCGCCGGGAGCAGCGCGTCGGCGGGAGGGGAGAGGAGGCCCACCTCGAGCGGCGCGTCCCCCTCGGGCGAGTCGGCCCGCGGCGGGTCGGTCCGCGCCGGCCCGTCCGTCCCGACGGCCGACACCACGCCCGCGCCGCCCACGAGCTCGCCGTCGCTGGGGGCGTGCGTCGCGAGGAGCGCGCGCGCCCCCGGGTGGAGCGCGAGGAGCGCCAGCGCCGCCGCGGCGAGCACGGCCAGCCCTCCCACGATCAGGCCGCTGCGTCCATGCCGCCGCGAGGGGCGGGCGCCGAGGTCGAGCCGCGTCGCGGGGAGCAGGAGGTGCGGGGTCCCGCCCAGGAGCTCCTGGGCGAACGCGCCGGCATCGGCCGGGCGCTCCGCCGGGTCCTTCGCCAGCGCGTGGTGGACCGCGGCGACGGTCCGCGAGGACAGCCCGGGGGCGGCCTCGTCCAGCGGCCGCGGCGGCTTGGTCATGATCCGCGCCCGCAGGCTGGCCTGGCTCGGCTCCTTGCCGCCGTCGATCGGGAGCCGGCCCGCGAGGCACAGGTAGAGCACGACCGCGAGCGAGTACACGTCCGACGGCGGCCCGATCTCGTCGCCGCCGGCCTGCTCGGGCGACATGTACTGGACCGTCCCGATCGTGCTGCCCTTCGCGGTGCGCAGCGAGCTCTCGTCCTCGAGGGCGCCGATCAGCTTCACGATCCCGAAGTCGAGGATCCGCGCCTCCTCCTCGCCGTGCTCGCGCACCAGCATGATGTTCGCGGGCTTGAGGTCGCGGTGCACGATCCCGGCGCGATGCGCCTCGGCGAGCGCCGACAGGACCTGACCGCCGATCCGCAGCACTCGCTCCTCCGGCAGCGGCGCCTCGCGGCGGAGCAGGTCGGCCAGCGTCTCGCCCCGGAGGTAGTCCATCTCCAGATAGAACAGCGGGCCGTCGCGGCCGAAGTCGCGCACCTGCACGGCGTGCTTGTGGACGAAGGCCCGCATGGCGCGCGCCTCGCGGCGGAAGCGCTCGTGCGCCTCCTCGCGCTCCGCCTCGGGCGCGTCCTCGCCGGGCGGGCGGATCAGCTTGAGGGCGACGTCGATCCCGAGCTCCTCGTGCCAGGCGCGGTACACGCTGCCGAACCCGCCGCTGCCGAGGTGCTCGCGCAGCTCGTACTTCCCGGCGACCTTGCGGCCGAGCAGCTCGGCCTCGCCCGCCGCCGCGGGCGGCGGCGGCGCGGCCGGCGCGTCGGTCGGCGCGTCGACGCTCACCTCCGGCCCGGGCGGGACCGCCTCGTCGAGGAGGGCGCGCACCTCGGCCGCGCTCGCGGGCCGCCGCTTGGGCTCCTTCGCGAGCAGCCGGTGGATCAACGTCGAGAGCGCCGGCGGGACGTCGGTCCGCTTCTCGCGCAGCGGCGCGGGGTCCTTGTTCAGGATGTGGTTGAGGATCGCGTTGACCGTGGTGCCCTTCACCGGGCGCTCACCGGCGAGCAGCTCGTAGGCGATCGCGCCGAGCGCGTACAGGTCGCTGCGCCCGTCGACCACCTCGCCCTCCGCCTGCTCCGGCGAGAGGTAGTAGGGCGTGCCGACTGCGCGCCCCTTGGTGAGGTCGAGGACCGTCTGCTCGCCGCCGGTGAGGTGCTTGGCGATCCCGAAGTCGATCAGCATGGCGCGCTCGCCCTCGGGGCGGGTGACGAGCACGAGGTTCGCGGGCTTGAGGTCGCGGTGCACCACCCCCGCCGCGTGCGCGGTCTCGAGCGCGTCGAGGACGTCGCGCAGGAGCCGCGCCACCCGCCGCACCGCCCAGGGGCCCGACTGCTGCTCGAGCGACTGCTGCAGGTCGACCCCCTCGCAGTACTCGCAGGCGTAGTACGGGCGCCCGTCCTCGTCCGTCCCCGCCGCGACCAGCGCCGGGATCAGCGGATGCACCAGCCGCTCGAGCGCGCGCACCTCGCGGCGGAAGCGCTCGGCGATCTCCTCGCTCTTGGCGTGCTCGGCGCGCAGCAGCTTGACCACCACGCGTCCGGAGCGCTCGACGTCCTCGGCGAGGAAGGCCTCGCCGAAGGCGCCGGCGCCGAGCTTGCGCTGGAGGCGGAACCTCCCCGCAATCACTCGCTCCGGATCGACGTCCTCTGGCATGCCGCCCCGCCTCGACGCGCGTGGCCGTTCCGCGCGCGTCAAGCGCACCGAAGAAAAGGGAAGGCGAAGCTACTCCACGCCCTCGCGCCCCGCAACGGCGCGACGGCGTGGATTCGGCGGCTCAGCGGACCGCGCACACCTCGAGGTGCTGCTTGGGCAGGTAGGCCTCGCGGAACTGGAAGCGGAGCCCGAGCTCGCGGAGCAGGCCGGCGAGGTCGCGACGTAGGTCCCCGCCCAAGTGCTTCAGCTCCAAGGCGCGGCGCCGCGCGTTGCCGCCGCCGTCGAGCAGCTCGGCGAACTCGGGGTGCCGCTCGAGGCCCGCGGCGACCTGCGCCACCGCTTCGCGATCGAAGTCGTTGAGGAAGATCACCCACGGTCGCCCCTGCGCGCGAGCGCGCGCGGGCGCGCGCGCCACCGCTGGTGCACTCGCGGCGTGCGCCGCTCCCTCCTCGCCCGCGCGGGCGTCCTCACGCGCGTCCGGACGCGCGACCACGGCCTCCGCGGCGGCGGGCGAGTCCGGGGGGTGCGGCTCGCCGGTGACGCGCGCGTTCGCCGCCTCGGCTTCGTCGCCGCGGGTCGTCGCAGCGCGGTCGCCGGCGACGGCGCCGGCCAGCGCCGCGTCGGCCGCCTGGCTCCACGCGGCGTCCGCCGCCTCGTCGGCGCCCGCCGCCGAGCGCGCCGCCACGGCGGCCTCGTCGCCGGCGGCCGCGCCGGCCACCGCCGCCTCCGCGGCGTTGCCCCAGGCGGCGTCGGCCGCCTCGGCCGCGCTGTCGTGCCAGCGCTCCGCCTCGAGCGCCTCCTTGCGCGCGGCGCGCGCGGCCAGCGTCGCGGCGGCCGCGCCGTCCCACGCCTCGCGATCGGCGGCGCGCGCGCGCTCGGCCGCCTGCTCGGCCGCCTCCGCGGCGGCCTCCGCGCGGGCCAGCGCGGGCGCCTCGTCGCCGACCTCGTGCAGGTCGATCCGCGCGGTCGGCGCGCGCGTGGGCCGCTCGAGCCGCGCTCGCGGCTGCTCGTCCTTGGTTGAGGTCGCGCTGCACCCGCACAGCGCCGCGACGATCAGCCAGCTCCCGCGCGCGAACCTGTTCATTCGTCGGCCTCCGCGATGGGCGTGAACAGGACGGACGACGCAGGTCCGCGGCGCGCGATTCAGCGAAGCGCTGCCCGCCCGGCCATCGCCGCTGGGGTTATCGCGGCCCGTGGCGCGGCGCGCCGCGGGGTGCCACCTTGCTGCGAGACGCACGCGCCTCGAACGAGGCAGAGGTCTCCATGGAGCGGTTCGGCACGGTACGGTCGGCGTCGCTTCTGTTGGCGGCGCTCGTTTGGTTCCTTCCGAGCTCGGCGCAGGCCGACGACGGCTGCGGGCGCTGCCGCGAGGCGGCGAAGGTGGTGGACGAGCTCCGCTGCTCCGAGTGCGTGGGCGACGAGGCGTGCGACGCGTGCGCCGCGCGCGCCGAGGCGCTGCGGCCCAAGGTCGCCTGCGCCTCGTGCTCGGACGAGGCGGCGTGCGAGGCGTGCGCGGTGGAGGAGGGGAAGTGCGTGCGCTGCGCCGCGGAGGCGGCGGTCGCGGCGCGGATCTACTGCGGCGACGCCTGCGAGCAGGCCAAGTCCCCCTGCGAGAAGTGCCAGGAGCTGCGCAAGCTCGTGGGCGTGGTGTGCATGGCCTGCAAGGGGAAGGCGGAGACGGTCAGCGAGGTGACGACCTCGGCGGCGAAGCTGGGCTCGTTCCTCGCGGGCTGGTTCAAGTTCAAGCTGCAGGGCGTGAACGGCAACGCCGAGGGGCAGCGCACGGTCAAGGGCAAGGTCGTCCTGCTCGCGGCCGACGGCTCCGAGGTGGGCTCGGGGACGATCTACCTCGAGGTGCCCGCCGGCGAGACCGTGACCCGCGTGATCACGATCAAGGAGAAGGGCGCCTGGACCGACTTCAAGGTGATCGTGGAGAAGGTCTTCGACTTCTAATCCGGATGTTTCACGATGCGCGAGCGTCCTGCGCCATCGGAAGCTCAGGATCGAGCGCAGAGAGCGCATAGACCGCAGAGATCGGAGACGAGCACGAGTCGATTGGAATCGGCGGCTCGAAGCGCTCGCCCTGCGCGAACCGACTTCAGCGCACCTCTGCGTTCTCGGCGACCTCTGCGCGGAGATCGCTCGTTTGCGCGGGTCGAGGGCGGTCCGCCGTCGAAGATCCCGGCTAACGGCCCATTGACGGCTAGTTCGCGTCGGGCTCGTCGTCGGCGGCGACGCGGAGGAGCTCGGCGGGGACGCGGGGGGCCGGGGTGAGGTGGAGGCGCCACTCGGCCTGGGACCAGCGCTCGACCGCGCCGCAGGTGCGGCAGCGGACGCGCCAGCGGTAGCTGTCGTCGTCGCCGTAGTCTTCGACGTGCGGCTTGGGGTGGCCGCACAGGAGTTGACGGATCCGATTGGTCATGGGCTCCCCGTCCCAGTGCCACGAAAGTGTAAGCGATGGGTGGGGCGAGGGGCGAACACGCTCTGGGGATTGCGCTGTAAATCGCGCGTTTGCTGGCGCTTAGCGCTTGACGTCGGCCAGGGGGCGCCTAGGATACGCGCCTTCGCGGCGGCCCCCGGGTCGCCCTCCCGAGGTGCCCCCATGCGTTCGCGCGCGTTCGCCGCCTCGCTGGCGCTGCTCCTGGCGTGCTCGCCGCTCGGCTGGGCGGCGGACGACGTGGAGCTGTCGGGCCCGGTCCCGGTCGACGCCTTCAACCCCGACGTGACCGCGAAGGACGGGAGCGAGGGGCGTCCGGTGCGGGGCGGCGAGCTGCGGGTGCGCACGCCCGGCGACCCCAAGTCGATCAACCCGATCTGCGACAACGACGCGCCCACGCGGCAGGTCTACCAGTACCTCAGCCACACGCTGGCTGGGCGCGACCGCGAGACGTTCGAGTGGCTGCCCGAGCTGGCGCGCTGGTGGGAGGTCCACGACACCGTCGACCTCGTGAGCGGCGAGCGGCTCATCGGCCGGGTGGTCGGCGAGGACGCCGAGACGTTGTCCTTCGGCGTGGGCGGCGGGCGCGTGACGTTCGTCGAGGCCGACCTCGACCGCTTCGAGCCCGAGGGGGGCGGCCCGGCGTTCCGGTTCGGCGCGGGCGCGCCGCTGCCCCGCGGCGTGCTCGGCCGCGTGATCCCGCGCGAAGGGACCGGCCTCCCGGAGGTGCGCGGCACGCTCGACCGCTACCCGGGCGGCCGCTACACGATCTGGGTGGAGCGGGCCCCGACGGAGGTCCGGCGGATCCCGCAGGCCGAGATCGCCTACGCGCTCGAAGGGGAGGAGGGCGCCAAGCAGTCGGTCTCGGCCGTGCGGCGCGAGGCGGCGTTCGAGGTCCACCTGCGCGACGGGATCCGCTGGCACGACGGCAAGCCGTTCACCGCCGACGACGTGGTGTTCTCGTTCGACGTGATCATGAACCCCAACGTCGACGCGGCCGAGATGCGGCAGATGTTCAAGGACCTCGCCGAATACCGGAAGGTCGGCGAGCGCGCCGTCCACTTCCGCTTCTCGCGCCAGTACTTCAACGCCTTCGGCAGCACGGTCGAGAGCGCCAAGATCTACCCGCGGCATCGCTTCCAGCCCGAGCTGTTCGAGGGCGACCCGGCGGGGTTCGGCAAGCACTTCAACCAGCATCGCGACCACCAGGGGCCGATCGGCAACGGGCCCTACAAGTTCTCGCGCTGGGACCGCGGCCAGCTGGTGGAGATCGTGCGCAACGACGACTGGTGGGTGACGCCGAGCGGGCCCGACGGGCAGCGGACCTCGATCCTGCCCTGGTGGTCGCCCGACCAGCCCTACCTCGACCGGATCCGCTGGATCATCATCAACCTCGGTAACGCCTCGCTCAAGGCGCTGCGCAACGGCGAGATCGACGCCGACTTCGACGTCGAGCCGATCACCTTCCAGCAGGACGACACCAACGACGAGGCGTTCACCAGCCGCTACGTGCGGGCGCGCTTCCTCCAGCCGCTCTACACGTACATCGGCTGGAACCAGCAGCGGAAGGGGGTCGGCCCCGAGCGGCAGTTCTTCGCCGACGCCCGCGTGCGCACGGCCATGACGCTGTTGATCCCGCGCGAGCAGATCCTGCGCGAGATCCACGACGGGCTGGGCGAGATGGCGACGGGGCCGTTCTTCAAGCAGGGCCCGTTCTCCGACCCGACCGTGGTGCCGCTCGAGTCGAGCCTGCGGCGCGCCGAGCTCCTGCTCGACCAGGCGGGCTGGATCGACCACGACGGCGACGGCGTGCGCGACCGCGACGGGGTGCGGTTCGAGTTCGAGTACCTGATCCACAACATGCGCGACTACCACCAGAAGATCGCCGACATCATCAAGGAGTCGGTCGAGCGGGTGGGCGTGCGGATGCTGATCAAGAAGCTCGACTGGCCGGTGTTCGTGGAGACCGCGCTCGACCAGCGCTTCGACGCCGTGCGCTTCGCCTGGGGCGAGCCTTCGTGCATAGACGCCGACCCGTTCCAGATCTGGCACAGCAGCCAGGGGAGCGGCCGCGGCTCGAACTACGTCTCCTACAGCAACCCCGAGGTCGACCGGCTGATCGTCGAGGCCCGCCGCGAGCTCGACGTGCTGAAGCGGCAGGTGCTCTTGCGGAAGATCCACCGGATCCTCTACCGCGACCAGCCCTACACGTTCATGTTCAACCTCGAGGCGCTGTACTTCTACGCGCGCAAGTTCCGCGGGGTGAAGCTGTACATCATCGGCGAGGACCCGTTCGACTGGACCGAGTGGTACGTGCCCGCCGAGCTGCAGGCCAAGCCCGCCGGGGGGTCCTGAGCCGTGGGGCAGTACCTCCTCAAGCGCCTGCTCATGATGGGGCTGACCCTGTTCGGGATCGCCCTGCTCTCGTTCCTGATCATGACGCTCGCCCCCGGCGACCCGGCCTCCATGAAGGGGCAGGGGCTCCAGGGGAGCACCGCGATCAACGAGTTCACGATCAAGAAGAACCGCGAGGTGTTCTTCCTCGACCGCCCGCTGGTGCTCAACCTGTCCCCCGCCACGCGCGCCACCGCGGTGGCCGACGCCATCGTCGACCTCGACAGCCCGATCGAGCTCGAGCGCAAGGACGCGCGCACCGAGCTGACGAGCGTGATGGGCACCGCCGCGCTCGAGGGCCTGGTGGCGGCGCTCCCCGCGCGGGCCGCCGCCGTGGCCGAGGCGCGGGCCGCCCTCGAGGCCCGCTACGCCGCCCTGGAGCAGGCGCTCGCCGGCAGCGACGACGCGGCCCTCACCGCGCCGCTGCGCGCCCTGGCCGAGGGGCACCCCGCGTTCGAGCCGCGCCTCGAGCTCGCGCGGGGCGAGGCGCCGCAGCCGCGGCGGCTGGCCGAGGTGTGGCGGCGCCAGCGCGCGGAGGTGACCCGCAGCGTGGAGGCGCCCGCGCGCGAGCTGGTCGCGGCGCTCTCCTCCACGCCCGAGTGGCCCCAAAAGACCCAGGGGATCCTCCCGCCCGACCGCGGCGGCCCCGACGTGACGGCGAGCACCCCGCTCGACGAGGCCGTGGCGCGGTGGTCCGCGTTCTGGGCGGAGCACGCCGCGCGCTACACCCCGCAGGCGGGCGCCCAGGCGGCCGAGGCCTGGCTCGCGGCGGACGCGCCGGGGGACGCCGAGCGCGCCGCCCTGCGGGAGGTCGGGCAGCTCGCGGCCCCGTCCCTCATGAGCGCGCTCCTCGGCGCCGGCGAGGGGAACGAGCGCGAGCTGCGCGCGGCGGAGGGGCTGGTCCTGGTGCTCAAGAAGCCCTGGGGCCTGATCGCCAGCGACGAGGAGCGCGAGCGCCTCGCCAGCGCCTGGAAGGAGGAGCGCGCGCGGATCGAGGCCGACAAGGAGCAGTTCCCCGGCAGCTACCAGCGCCGGCTCGACCAGCTCGGGACCGAGAAGGAGTACGTCGAGCGCGAGCTCGAGCGCGAGATGGGCCGCCGGCGCGCCGCCTGGCGCGAGTGGTGGTATCGGGCCGAGGAGAACTACGTCGACTTCTCGGCGGGGCGCCAGCTCGGGCGCGCCTTCAGCCAGACCCAGTTCGGGCGCTGGCTGTCGCGCTTCGTGCGGTTCGACTTCGGCGAGTCCTACATTCACAAGAAGCCCGTCAGCGAGCTGCTGTGGGAGCGGCTCGAGGTCACGGTCCCGCTCAACGTGGTCTCGCTGACGCTGACGTTCCTGATCGCGATCCCGGTGGGGATCTACTCGGCGATCCGGCGCGGGTCGCTCGGCGACCAGGTGACCACGGTCACGCTGTTCGTCCTCTACTCGGTCCCGTCCTTCTGGATGGGCGCCATGCTGCTGATGCTGCTCACGGGCGAGCCGTTCCTGAACCTGTTCCCCGCCTACGGGATCGCGTCGCTCGACGCCGACAAGCTGACCCGCCTCGAGCGCGCCGGCGACTGGATCGTCCACGGCACGCTCCCGGTGATCTGCCTGACCTACGGCTACATCGCCTACATCGCGCGTCAGATGCGCGGGGCCATGCTCGACACGATCCGCAAGGACTACATCCGCACCGCCCGCGCCAAGGGGCTGCCCGAGCGGGTGGTGGTGCTCAAGCACGCGCTGCGCAACAGCCTGATCCCGATCGTCACGCTGATGGGCGCGCTGCTGCCGGTCATGTTCGCGGGGAGCGTGATCGTGGAGTCGATCTTCACGCTCCCCGGGCTGGGCAAGCTGGCGTTCGAGGCGATCCTGCAGCGCGACTACCCCGTGATCATGGCCAACCTCGTGATCTCGGGCTTCCTGACGCTGGCGGGCTACCTGCTCAGCGACATCGCCTACGCGCTGGTCGACCCGCGCATCGAGTACCGCTGATGAGCGCGCCCGACCCGCCGCTCGCGCCGAGCGGCCCCGCTCCCCAGACGCCCGCCCCGCCGCCCGCGGGCGCCGACCCCGCGGCGGCCGGCGGCGACAGCAACTGGGCGATCGCCTGGCGTCAGTTCCAGAAGAACCGGCTCGCCATGGCCGGCGTGGTCGTGGTGTCGCTCCTCGCGGCCATGGCCGTGTTCGCCCCGCTCCTCGCGAACGGGCGCCCGCTCTACGTGCGGGCCTACCTGTCCCACCTCTACGACAACGAGGTGGCGGCGTTCCTCGACTGGGACGAGCGGCTGCGGGCCGAGGCGCGCGCGCTGCGCGGCGCCGCCCTGCCGGCGCGCGAGCGCCCCGCCGCGCTGGCCCGGCTCGAGCGCTACCGCGCGGGCCTCCCCGACGTGCTGACCCGCCTGGCCGACGCCCTCGACGCCGAGCGCGCCGCCCGGCTGCGCGAGCTGCGCGGCGCCTACGTGGACGCCCTCGGGGACGGCGCCCCCGAGGCGCTCGACCTCGGCGCGCTCGAGCAGATCGGCGCGAGCATCCGGGCGGACTTCTGCCGGCTGTCGCTGCCGACCGCCTACAAGGCCGCGGCCGGGCCCCTGCTCGAGGTCCCGCTCCTGCTCGAGCGCCTGCAGGAGGCGCCCGACCCTGCCCCGCTGAGGGAGCGCCTGGCCGCGCTCGGCGCCGGGCTCGAGGGCTCGCTGGTCGGGGTGCTCACGTTCCTCGAGGGGCCGGCTCGGGCCGAGCTCGTCGAGGCCGGCGCCGAGGCGACCCGCGCGCTGGGCTCGGCCGAGCTCGATCCGTCGGCCGTGAGCGGCGCGGTGCGGCGGCTGGAGCGCGCCCTGGACGCCGCCGCCGAGCGTCCGGTGCCCGCCGACCTGCAGCAGCTCCCGCTCGTGGCGCGCTGGCCCGCGATCGCCGCGCTCGGCGCGCTCGAGGTGTTCGCCATGACGCTCTACCTGGCGCTGGTGGCGCTCGTCGTGGCGCGGCGCTGGCTCCTGGCCCAGGCCCACCCCGGGCGGCTGGTGCTGCTCCTCGGACCGGGCGCGGCGGCCGCCGCCGCGCTCCTGTGGGCGCTCGCCGTGCCCTCGGTCGCGCCGCCCGCCGAGAGCCTCTACAAGAACCTCGCGGCCGAGCTGGCGGCCGCCCCCGACGGGGTGAGCGCGATCGTGTTCGCGCCGGTCCCCTTCGGCGAGAACGAGAACATCTACGCCGACCGGGTCACCCCGCCGGCCCTCGCCGAGGGCGACGAGCACCTCGCCAACCGCCTGCGCCGGCCCGGCGAGGCGAGCCTGTCGGCGGAGGCGGCCAGCGAGCGCCTCACGCGCCTGCGCAGCCACTGGCTGGGGACCGACGACAACGGGCGCGACGTGCTGTCCCGCCTGATCTACGGCTCGCGGATCTCGCTCTCGGTGGGGTTCGTGGCGGTCGGGATCTACGTGGCGATCGGGCTGGTGTTCGGCGCCCTGGCGGGCTTCTACGGCGGCTGGGTCGACAACGTGCTCATGCGCACGGCCGAGGTGGTCCAGTCCATCCCGAGCTTCTTCTTGATCATCACCGTGATCGCGGTGCTGCCGCCGTCGATCTGGACGATCATGTTGGTGATCGGCCTGACGCACTGGACCGAGGTCATGCGCCTGGTGCGCGGCGAGTTCCTCCGGCTCAAGTCGGAGGACTTCGTGACCGCCGGGCGCGCGCTCGGCTTCACCTCCATGCGGGTGGTGTTCCGCCACATCCTGCCCAACGCGCTGGGCCCGGTGTTCGTGGCGGCGACGTTCGGCGTGGCCGGGGCGATCCTGATCGAGAGCGCCCTCTCCTTCCTGGGCTTCGGCGTGCCGCAGCCCACCGCCTCGTGGGGCTCGGTGCTGAACGTCGCGTTCCAGCACGAGAAGGAGATGTGGTGGATCACGATCTTCCCGGGCGCGTTGATCTTCCTCACCATCACCGCCTACAACCTGGTCGGCGAGGGGCTGCGCGACGCCCTCGACCCCAAGCTGAGGCAGTAGCTCCATGAGCACGACGAACGGCCACGGCCAGAGCGCCACGCACGGCGGCGGGCAGCCCGTCACCCAGGGCGGACCCGTCCTGGAGCTGCGCGGGCTGCGCACCTACTTCGACACCGAGGAGGGCACGGTCAAGGCGGTCGACGGGGTCGACCTCTCGATCGGCCGCGGCGAGACCCTCGGGATCGTGGGCGAGTCGGGCTGCGGCAAGAGCGTGACCGCCTACTCGATCATGCGCCTGATCCCCGACCCGCCCGGGCGGATCGCGGGGGGCGAGATCCTGTTCGAGGGCCACGACCTCGCGCGGATCTCCGAGGCGGAGATGCGCAAGATCCGGGGCAACCGGATCTCCATGATCTTCCAGGAGCCCATGAGCTCGCTGAACCCGGTCTACACCGTGGGCGACCAGATCACGGAGGCGATCATCCTCCACCAGAAGAAGACCCCGGCCGAGGCGCGCGAGCTGGCGCTCGAGATGATCCGGCAGGTCGGGATCCCGGCGCCCGAGAAGCGGATCGACACCTACCCGCACGAGATGTCGGGCGGCATGAAGCAGCGCATCATGATCGCCATGGCGCTGGTGTGCCGGCCGCAGCTCCTGATCGCGGACGAGCCCACCACCGCGCTCGACGTGACGATCCAGGCGCAGATCCTCGA